>NZ_CP006587.1:2465666-2766332 GCF_000737515.1 Hymenobacter sp. APR13 | reverse complement strand
CAAGCAGGGCCAGAAGATTGCTGACAAGCGTTCGGACAACGAAACGTCGGAAGGCTTTGTGGCCGTAGCCGTGAGCGAAGATGGCACCACCGGCAAGCTGGTGGCCTTGGCCTGCGAAACGGAGTCGGTAGCCAAAGTGGCTAACTTCCGCGAGCTGGTACAGCGCATCCTCGACGCCGCTGTGCGCATCAACGCTACCTCGAAAGAGGAAGTGCTGGCCGCCAAGGAAGAAGATGGCCTGACCATTCAGGAGCACATCACCGACCTGATGGGCAAAATCGGCGAGAAGCTGGACCTGACTTACGCCACGCTGACGGCTGAGAAAGTAGCTTCCTACATTCACTCCGACAACAAGAAAGGCGTACTCGTAGGCCTGAAAAACGTGGGTGATGCTGACACCGCCGCCGTAGGCCGCGACGTAGCCATGCAGATCGTAGCCATGAAGCCCGTAGCCGTTGACAAAGACGGTGTGGACTCGGCTGTTGCTGAGCGCGAAATCGAAATCGGCAAAGAGCAGGCGCGTGCCGAAGGCAAGCCCGAGGCTATGCTGGAGAAAATCGCTCAGGGCAAGCTGAACAAGTTCTTCAAAGAGAACACCCTGCTCAACCAGGAGTTCGTGAAAGACAGCTCGATGACCATTGCCCAGCTGCTCGACAAAACGTCGAAAGGCATGACGGTAACGGACTTCAAGCGCGTTGCTATTGGTGCCTAAGCTACCTGCTTAGCTGCTTTAAAAAAGCCCCGCCGGCATTGTGCCGGCGGGGCTTTTTTTGTTGCTTACTGATTACAAGCTCGCCGGCTTGGGTGCATTCATCTGCTCGTGCATCTTGTTATTCATCTCCAGATACTCCTCCAGCGTTTCCATGCCAATGGCAGCGCGACGTTTATTCACATTCTGTGGGTCGCGCAAAGACTTGGGCTCCGCCTTGCCAATTCCTGCACCTTTATAGACTACCTGTGTACCGTATTCCTGAGGCTGGCCTGAAGCTTCGGCTACACGGTCGGTGAGGTAAGCATAGTTGCGATGACTGGCATTCTTCTTTTTTACTTCCTCCTTCATGAGCTTTAGAATCCGCTGCTGAAACTCTGGGTGGGCGTCAGCGTGCTGCACGAGCAGCCAGAAGTTGTTGGCGCTTTGCTCACCAACCTGCCGAAAACCCGGGTAGCCATACCGTTTTACAATGGCTTCCAGTATGGGTTGATGGCGGGCAAAGTTGTCTTTCTGCACCTTGTATAAGTCGCGGCCGGCGCTGTCGGGCTGCTGCTCCATGAGGCGTTGCATGGGCCACTGGTCCACGTAAGCCAGACTATCCAGCGTCTTGCTCAGCTTCGGATACAAGATGGCACCACCTTGGGCGCAAGCGCCTACGGGCAGATACAGCAGCAGCGCAACCAGCAGTTTTTTCATCATATAAGGTTGATACCGGAAAGCACGCATACGTTGCATGCATGGCTGTGGAGCACCTGAGTGCTGTTTAGCTGAGTGCGGGCTTACTTCCTGACAGCTGGACTGTCGTAGTGGCTTTGCTGCTCTTGCGGCTGAACCCTCCTATCAGGTT
Source organism: Hymenobacter sp. APR13 (assembly GCF_000737515.1). Lineage (NCBI taxonomy): Bacteria > Pseudomonadati > Bacteroidota > Cytophagia > Cytophagales > Hymenobacteraceae > Hymenobacter > Hymenobacter sp. APR13. The sequence goes on along the minus strand of NZ_CP006587.1, from coordinate 2,764,773 downwards.
TTTAGCCATTACCGCCAGCAGTATCAGCACCAGCAGCCCAATCAGGACGCGGGGCCAGTTAATCTTTTTCATAGGGCAGTTTAAGGGCGTAAGGGCTGTTTGGTGAAGGATTGCACCCGCGCTACGGCGTTGCGGCGCACATTCAGGTAGAACAGGCCATAATCGGCGAGGTGGAAGGAGTGGCGCAGCTCGGGGCGGCCGGGCAGCAGGAAGCGGGGGTAGCCGCTGGCTTTGGGCGGGTGCACCCACAGCACGCCGTTGTGCACTTTAGCGTCGGTGAGCGTGGTGTCAATCCGGTCAAAGCTGGCCGGGACGCTGCCACTGTTGAGGGCCGCGGGGGCCGTGATGGTGTCGGTTTTCCAGGTGAGCGGGTTTGTGGCGAGGGCACCATGGTAGGGCGGATAGTCGTAGCCCCACTCGGCCGTGTTCCAGCTCACGTAGCAGCCCGTCTGCAGCGAATCCTCGCAGGGTCGCAGCACCTTGTACCGCTCGGGTCGCACCTCGAAGCCCACCAGGTAAGCGGCTACCAGTTGGCGGCGCAGCTTAGGATCGTTATCGAAAAACTCCTGCAGTAGGCGGCGGGCATGGTACGCCCCCTGGCTGTGTCCGGCCAAGATGATGGGCCGCCCCTGGTTGTAGTGCTCCAGGTAATAACGGAACGACGCCTTCACATCCTGATACGCTAATTCCAGCGCTTTGGAGCCGTTGGCAGTGCTGTCGAAGAAGGCGTAGAGCGTGGCCTGCCGGTAGTGCGGCGCGTAGATACGGCCGGCGGCGTTGAACACCGACGCCTGCCGCATGATGCTGAACTTCTCGGTAAACTGGTTGAGGTCGGCGTCGGCGGGGTCGGCGTTCCAGCCTTTGGGCAGAATGCGGGTGGTGAGGTGCAGGAAGAACACGTCGGCCGGCGCGGTGGCCTGCTGGTCGCGCAGGCCGGTGTGGAGCGGTACAGCGTCGGCTGAGTCGCGAGTGGTGGGCAGGGCCGCCCAGTTAGCGGGTAGCGCGTAGTCGGGTACAGGCGGCTCCTTATCGGCCGCGAATTCGTGGTGCGGCTTGATGAGCTTGATGCAGGAGCCGAGCAGCAGCGGCAGCAGCCACAGCATACTCACTCGCCCAAGCCCTATTAACCGGGAAAAAGATAGTTGCAAAGCCATAGAGAGTATCGGGCAAACAAAAATGCGCGCTGCCGGGCCACGGCAGCGCGCATCCGGCAAGCGGGCGCAAAGGTAAGGCACCTTAGTCGGTGAACGTGTTTTCGAGCAGCTTTTCCTGCCGCAGATAGATGATTTTGAAGTTCTTGTCGAGGCGTACCCGCACTTGGGCGGCGGTTTGCTGGTGCTTCTGCATCGACTGCCGGAACGCCTTGCTCCGCTCCCGGTACGTTACCACGCGCGAGCCGTCGCTAACGGCGGGGCTTATCTGCAGGCTGCCGGGCTCAATCTGAGTTTCGGCCTCCGTAAACTCGGGGAAGTGCGTGCGGTTCAGCTCGGCCTCAATAGCTGCGGGCGTAGTGCCGGAAAGCGTGTAGAACCGCTCGACGGTAGGCGCGAAGTGCTGCGCGGCGCTGAACGGTGCGGCCTGCATATCGGCGTAATACGACTCCAGCACCTGTTGGGCCCGGGCCGTAGCGGCGTTATCCGACAAGGCCGGGGTGGTTTCGGCGGGCATTTCGGCGGGGGCTTCTTCGGCCTCTTCGGCCGTATCGGGATTGGCAGGGGTGGCCGCGGGCGGCAGGGCCGGTGCTACCCGCACGGTTTCGGGTACGGCCACCGGGGGCAGGTCAATCTGCTCGGCCTGCGGGCCTTCCTCGGGCGTAACGGCCAGCGAGTCGGCGGCGGTGCGCGAGGTGCTGGTTAGCCGCTCCGACTCCTGGTTGCCCAGCATCAGGTAGGCCACTAGCGCCAGCAGGGCCAGAATGCCGCCCACGATGAGGATGGTGCTGAGCGGGCTTTTGGTTGGGGCCACGTAGGGCATATCCTCCACGTCTTCCACCTGCTCCGGCTCGTAGCCGGGCGCAGGAACGCTATACTGCGTGGCGGCCGGTACAGAAGGCGAGGCCTCGGGCCTACCCGCTACGATGGGCCGGCTCAGCGGCTCGGCTGGCGAAGCCGGCATGGGAGGCATCGGCGCTACGGGTTCCAGAGGCGTATGGTGCGTAATGGGGGGCAGCATCAGGTCTTCCACCGGTGAGACGGTAGTAGGCTCGAAGGCGGGCGCAGCCGACGGCTGCGGAGCCTCGGGTGGGGTAGCAGCACTTTCGCCAGATAGCAGCTTTTGCTTTAGGGTGGTGAATTCCTGAGGCGTGATGATGCCGGCGTCAAGCCATTCTTTCAGCTGCCGGAGCGTTTCAAACGTCGAAGTGTCTTTTTCCATGAGGGGAGAGCAAGCAGGAGATGAGCCGCATCGGCGGTCGGTGCGGAGTGCCTTCTACGGCCAAACGTGCGCAACGCTGCAGCAACGATGAGCCAAGGCAGGTCAGCCTACTTCTTGTCGAGGGTGGAAAGCCGGTCGCGGCGGCGTTGCAGCCGGATTTTGCGAAGCTCCATCTGCTGGGCATTCACCACAAGCTGGGCCGAATCCTGGCTGGATTTGAGCTTGTTCTCGATGTTCTGCTTTTTGAGCGACTCGATTTTATCGAGGTTGTTCTGGGTGTTGTTGCTCAGGCTGACGCGCTCCTTTTCAAGCCGCTCCTTTTCCTTCTCGGTTTCGCGCAGCTCTTTTTCGGCGGCCGCAATCTGCTCCCGGTAGGCTTTCAGGCGGGCGGCGCTGGCAAAGTTCGTGACGATGTTGCGCAGCGCGGCGTACTCGCTGGGCGTTTTATCGGCGTCGAAATAGGTATCGGCATTAAAGGCAGCGAACACCGCCAGCTCGGTGGTGGAATCGGAAGGCGCCGTTACGATGCCGTAGAGGTCAATCAGCTTGCCTGAAATGCTGGACGCCGGCACCTGCTTGGCCACCAGAATGTCGCGTTTGCCCACGCCAAACGTGCCGTTGCCTTTCACCTTGATGTTGTAGGTATCCTTCAGCCAGGATTGCCAGAAGTCGCGCGTCCATTCGGGTGTGCCATCAATCTGCACTTTCAGCGCCGAACGCTCGCGCTTGTCGTGGTTGACGGTGCTTTGGCGCACTTCGTAGAGTTGGGCCGTGGCGGCCGGGCCGGCCAGCAGCGTGGCCAGCAGCAGCAGGAAAGCAAAGGAGTTTTTCATATCGAAGGCGAAGTAAGCACTGAAAGAAACGCGGCGGCAGCAGCTTCGCTCAACTACAGGTCGTGCCGGTCGAAGGCGGCTTGCAGGTCGTTGCGCATGTCGGTGAAGCGGGCCAGCGCCGCCTGCAGAAACTCGCTGTCGAGCAGGGCTCGCACGTCGTCGTCGCTGGTAACGTCTAGCTCGCTCACTTTGTAAGTCTGCTCCAGCGGCCCCTTCTCCAGCTTGATCAGGTACTTCCCGTTCCAGGAGAAAAGCGTGATTTTGGCCTCAGGGTGCGGAATATCGGCGAGCTGGCGCATAGCAGGGGAAGTGAGCTTAGAATGGGCGAAGATACGGTAACTGGGGTGATGTGATTTTTGGTGATGAGGTGATGAGGTGATGAGGTGACAGGTAAAGAAAGAACGTCATTCCGAGCGGAGCGAGGAATCTCGCCACCGTGGTAGAATCATTTACCACACTGGCGAGATTCCTCGCTCCGCTCGGAATGACGTTCTGTTTGGTTCGCCTTACCTAACCCCTCATCACCTCATCCCCCCATCACCTCATCATCCCAACACAATCACATACAGCGACACGCAGGAAACCACCACCCACAGCAGCACGCCCAGCACGAACGGGCGCGGCCCCACGGCCCGCACGGCTTTCAACGACAGGCCAGCGCCGATGAAAAACAGCGTGACGGTGAGGCCCACGTGCGCCGCCCGCACCAGCCAGGGCCCTACCAGTTGCGTGGCCGGCAAGTAGGTATTGAGCAGCATGGCGCCTACAAAGCCCAAAATAAACCACGGAAATTTCACCTGCACTTCTTTCTGCCGAAACACCAGCGCCGTGCCCAGCGCCACCGGGATAATCCAGAGGGCCCGGGCCAGCTTGATGGTGGTGGCCACGCCCAGCGCCTCGGGCCCATACGCCGCCGCCGCCCCCACCACCGACGACGTGTCGTGGATGGCAATGGCGCACCAGAGGCCGAACTGCTGCTGCGTGAGAGCCAGCGCGTGCCCGATGGGCGGAAACGCGAACAGGGCAATGGCGTTGAGCACGAACACCGTGGCCAGCGCCACCGACATTTCCTCTTCCTTGGCCCGCAGCACCGGCCCTACGGCCGCAATAGCGCTGCCGCCGCAGATAGCAGTGCCGCAGGAAATCAGGTGCGCGACGGGGCGGCCCAGCTTCAGCCAGCGGCCGGCCACGTAGCCCAGCGCCAGCGTGCCCGCAATAGAGGCCACCGTGAACAGGATGCCCTGCCGCCCGGCCTGCACCGCCGCGTGGGCGTTCATGCCAAAGCCCAGCCCGATAACCGAGAACTGCAGCAGCTTGGCGGTGTACTTTTTGGTGAAAGCCAGAAACGGGTTGCCCACCGTCTGGGCCAGCACCAACCCCAGCGCCAACGCCACCGGCGGCGAAAGCCAGGGCGTGAAACACAGCACCAGCACCAGCCCGAACAACACGCGCGGCAACCAGGCCGGGCGCGGCGCGGCCGCAGTAAGAGTTGGGTTGGGAGCAGCAGATAAGGTGGGAGCAGGCATAATTAGGGGCGGAAATCGGAGCCCAAAAATACGCAGCCCCCTCCCCTGCCGATAATCCCAAATAGTTATCGGCTATTACCTGAGGTTATACTGCTGACGAACGTAGCGCAGGAACCGCTCGGCGGCGCGCGTGAGCGGCTGGCCCTGCACCCACAGCGCCTCAAACTGCCGGGGCAGGCGCAGGCCGGCCACCGGCACCTCTTCCAGCAGCCCCGCTGCCAGCTCCCGTGTCAGGGCCCGCCGCGACACAAAGCCCAGCGCTTCCGGCGCAGCTTCGAGGTAGGTTTTGATGGCCTCGGTGTTGTCGAAGTAGAAGGCCACGCGCAAAGCGGCCAACTTGATTTTCTGCTCCCGCAGGGCAAATTCCAGCACTTCCAGCGTGCCGGAGCCTCGCTCGCGCAGCACCAGCGGGTGAGCCAGCGCCTCGGCCAGCGGCAGGGGCACGGCCGGCGGGCCGGCGGCCGTGGCCCGGCGCACGGCTACCAGCTCATCGGCCAGCAGCGGCTCGTAGTGCAGGTCGCGGCTTTTGGTGCGGCCTTCCACGAAACCCAGGTCGAGCTGGCCGCTGAGGATGGCTTCGGCAATCTGCTCGGAGTTGCCGTTGAGCAGCGTCAGCTCGGTGTGTGGGTAGCGCTGCTGGAAGCCGGGCAGCAGCGCCGGCAGCTCGTATTGGGCCAGGGTGGTGCTAGCCCCCAGGCGCAGGCGGCCGGCCGCTTCGCCGTGCAGGTCCTGCAGCTGGGTGGTTAGCTGCTGGTGCAGCAGCTCCACGGCATCGGCGTGCTGGAGCAGCAGCTGGCCGGCCTCGGTGAGGCTGATGCGGCTGCCGCGCCGCTCAAACAGACGCTGCCCGTAGCTGCGCTCCAGCTCCCGGATGTGCTTGGTGATGGCCGGCTGGCTGATGTACAGCTCCTGGGCGGCTTTGGTGAAGCTCAGGTGCCGGGCCACGGCCTGGAAAACACGAAGGCGAAAATCGGGCATGGTAGGGGCGCGTTGCACGTGCCCGCCGTTGCTGAACGGTGTAGGGGCGCGTTGTACGCGCCCGCCGGATCGGGGCGGCGTGGATGGTTGGGGCGCGGGCAACGCACGCACCGTGGTGGTAATGGATGGTAGAGCGGAGGTGCGAAGTACGAAAACAGCTCACTACGTTCAGTATCTTCGGCGTCATTTTCTCTAATCCCGCCCTTCTATCATGTCTTTTCTTCGCCGAACGGGCGCGCGCAACGCGCCCCTGCTTTCCCTGCTCCTGCTGCCGCTGGCCGCCGCCGCCCAACAAACCACCTACACGCCCGAGCTGCTGATGAAGCTGGGCCGCCTGGGCGAAATGCAGGTGTCGCCAGACAAAAAAACGGTGGCCTACACCGTCACGCGCTACACCCTGGCCGATAACAAGGGCCAGTCCGACATCTGGCTGGTGCCCGTGGCCGGCGGCCCGGCCAAGCAGCTCACCAACACGCCCACCGTATCGGAAAACACCCTGAACTGGCGGCCCGACGGCAAGCTGACCTTCCTGAGCGGAGAAAGCGGCACCGACCAGCTGTACGTGATGAGCCCTGACGGCTCGGGCAAGCAGCTGCTGAGTGAGTTCCCCGATGAGGGCCTGAGCAACCTGAAGCTGGCCCCCAAAGCCAACTTCGTGCTCTACACCCAGGACGTGAAAACCGGCAAATCGGTGCAGGACTGGTACCCCGACCTACCCAAGGCCGACGCCAAGATTATCGACGACCTGAACTACCGCCACTGGAACGTGTGGGACGACTACAAGGCCTCACACGTGTTCTTCCAGCCCGTGGGGGCCGATGGCAAGCCCACCGGCTACGGCAAGGATGTAATGGCCGGCGAGAAGTTCGACTCGCCGCTGCAGCCGCTGGGCGGCTCCGAGCAGCTCAATTTCGCGCCCGACGGCTACCGACTGGTTTACACCTCGCGCAAGCTCACGGGCAAGGCCGAGGCCGAAAGCACCAACTCCGACATCTACCTCTACGACGTGCGCTCGGGCCAGACCCAAAACCTGAGCGAGGGCCTGGGCGGCTACGACACCGAGCCGGTGTTTTCGCCCGATGGCTCGAAGGTAGCCTGGCTAAGCATGGCCATGCCGGGCTTTGAGTCGGACCGCAACGGCGTGGTAGTGTACGATTTCAACACCAAGAAGCGCGAGGACGTGACCAAGGGCTCGGAGCAGAGCGCCGCCAACCTGCGCTGGAGCCTCGATGGCAAGACGCTGTACTTTGTGAGCCCGCTGGAAGGCACCGAGCAGCTGTTCAGCGTACCGGCCAAGGGCGGCAAGGTGCAGCAGCTCAGCAAGGGCGCGTTCAACTACAACAGCTTCGAGCTGGCCGGTCCCGGCGTGGCCATCGTCAGCAAAACCACCCAGGCCAGCCCCGCCGACCTGGTGCGCGTGGACCTCAAAACCGGCCGCGAAACCGCCCTCACCACCATCAACGCGCAGGAGCTGGCCGGCGTGAAAACCGGCAAAACCGAGGCCCGCATGGTGCGCACCACCGACGGCAAGCAGATGCAGGTGTACGTCATCTACCCGCCCGACTTCGACCCCGCCAAGAAGTACCCGGCGTTGCTGTACTGCCAGGGCGGCCCGCAGAGCCCGATTACGCAAAGCTTCTCCTACCGCTGGAACTTCCAGCTGCTGGCGGCCCAGGGCTACATTGTGGTGGCCCCCAACCGCCGCGGCCTGCCTGGCTTCGGCACCGAGTGGAACAACAGCATCTCGGGCGACTGGGGCGGCCAGCCCATCCAGGACTACCTCTCGGCTATTGACAACGTGAGTGCCGAGCCCTACGTGGACAAGGCCCGTCTGGGCTGCGTGGGCGCCTCCTACGGGGGCTACTCGGTATACCTGCTGGCCGGCAAGCACGAGGGCCGCTTCAAGACGTTCATTGCCCACTGCGGCCTCTACAACCTCACCAGCTGGTACCCCAGCACCGAGGAAATGTTCTTCGCCAAGCACGACATCGGGGCCGCGCCCTGGGAAACCCCGCTGCACAAGAGCTACACTGATTTCAACCCCCAGCAGTTTGCCAAAAACTGGGATACGCCTATCCTGGTGATTCACGGCGGCAAGGATTTCCGGGTGCCCGAGGGCCAGGGCATGGAGGCCTTCGGTACGGCGCAGCTGCGCGGCATCCCGAGCCGCTTCCTGTACTTCCCCAACGAGGGCCACTGGATTTCCAAACCCCAGAACGCGGTGCTCTGGAACCGGGTGTTCTTTGAGTGGCTGGGCCGCACGCTCAAGCCGGAAGCGGCGAAGTAGCCCGTAGCATACTTTTTCCAGGATTTGCGCTTGTAGCAACTTATTAGATGAGCCCCCAGAGTGTAACGCGAAGTTCCACTTCGCGAGGCGCACGGACGTTGCTCTCCGTGAATTTCGTTTCGTGGCCCTGACGCCTCGCACGAAGTAGAACTGCGCATTACACTCTTATGGCCCCGCTCCACCATTGGTGGGCGGGGCTTTTTCGTGTAGCTTTCCTCTTTCACGCTACTTCCTGCCATGAACCACTTCCGCCATACTACGCTGCGCCTGCTGCTGGCCGGCCTTGCTCTTACTACTCCACTGGCCGGCTTCACCCAGCAGAAACCCGCCAAAGCCACCAAAACGTCTAAAGCCGGTAGCGGCCTTGCTGCCATCAAGGAAGCCGACCTCAAGCGTGACCTGTTTGCGATGGCCGACGACAAGTACCGCGGCCGGGAGGGCGGCACCCTCGACGAGCTGCGCGCCTCTGCCTGGCTGGCCGAGCAGATTCGGGCCACCGGCATGGAGCCCGCCGGCGACGACGGCACTTACTTCCAGTGGTTCAATCTGCAGCGCACGCGCCTCACCAAAGCCAGCACGCTCCGCATCGGCACGCGCCAGCTCAAGCCCAACCACGACGCCATGGTGGTGGCGCCCACCAATGCCAGCGTGAACGCGCCGCTGGTGTTCGTGGGCCTGGCCACCCCGGCCGAGCTGGCCAAAGTGGACCTGAAGGGCAAGGCCGTGGCGCTCCAGGTTTCGGGCGCGCCCACCGACGGCATCAGCTACCGGCGCTACCTGTTCGGGAAGCTCCGCGACCAGGCCGCCGAGCTGTTCAAGGCCGGCGCCGTGGCCGTGGTGTTTGTGTCTGATGACAAGGCGCAGGCCATTTACGAGCACTGGAGCCACATCTACGAGCGGGGCCGCTACGGCCTGCCCGGCGACCCCAACACGGCCGTGGTGAACCAGCCGCCGGTGGTGTGGCTGCCCGCCGAGGCCCTGAGTTGGGCCAAGCAGGCCGGCCAGCAGTTCAGCGCCGAGCTGAAGGTGGAGAGCTTCGCGTATCCGTCGGTGAACATTGTGGCCAAGATGCCCGGCACCGATGCCCAGCTCAAAAACGAGTACGTGCTCTTCAGCACTCACCAGGACCACGACGGCGCCCGCGCCCCCATGGCCGGCGACTCCATCTACAACGGCGCCGACGACAACGCCACTGGCTGCGCGGCGCTGCTGGCCCTCATGCGGGCCTATAAGCAGGAGCCCGCCCGCCGCTCGGCGCTGTTTGTATTCCATGGGGCCGAGGAGCGCGGCCTGCTGGGCTCACGCTATTTCTCCGACAAGCCCACTGTGCCGAAAGAGTCCATCGTGGCGGTGCTGAACGCCGAAATGATGGGCCGCAACGCTGCCGACTCCGCGGCCCTGCTGGGCTCCACGCCGCCCCACCTGAATTCGTCGGATCTGGTTAAAACCGCCCTGGCAGCCAACCAGGAAGGCCCGAAGTTCAAGCTGGACACCGAGTGGGACAAGGCCACCCACCCCGAGGGCTGGTACTTCCGCTCCGACCACCTGCCCTACGCCCGCCTGGGCATTCCGGCCATCATGTACACCTCCCTGCTCCACGCCGACTACCACACGCCCAAAGACGAAGCCAGCCGCATCGACTACGGCAAGCTGCTGCGCATGACCCAGTGGATGTACCGCACCGGCTGGGCCGTGTCCAACCGCACCGAGCCCCCGGCCCGCGAGCCGGGCTTCAAGCTGGAGCGCTAGCACCCGCAGCCTCGCCGGCAGTAGCGCGAACTTTGTAGTTCGCGTCCCCACGCCATCACAACGACACCATCCTACAAGAGCCCGAACGGCGCGGGGGCGCGAACTACAAAGTTCGCGCTACTGCCGCCATTCCGAACCATACTGTCCCACAGTGCCTTGAACGGCGAGGTAGCACGAACTTTGTAGTTCGCGATACTGCGCCGTTCGCTATTTAGATATTTTCCAATCAACTATTTAAATATATTCTAAACAGACTTACCTTTGCGGCAGAATTCAGCCAACCTCCGGCTGATAACCCTGCTGCTCATGCGTCGTTCTTCCCTGCTCCTTTCTTCCCTGCTGCTTGCGGCCGGCACCACGGCCACTCCAGTGGCCGCCGTAGCCAGCCCGCTTCACCTCCGCCACGACGAGCCCGGCAAGGGCGCCACGCTCACCGGCACCGTGCTCGACCCGGCCGGCAAAGCCGTGGAAGGCGTGCTGGTAGCCGTTGGGGAGCGCACGGCCGTGACGGACGCGCGCGGCGCATTTCGCCTCTACGGGCTGCCCGTGGGCGAAGCTACCATAACGGTGAGCGGCCTGAGCATCCGGCCCATCAGCCAGACCGTGACGCTGCAGAGCGGGCAGCCGCTGGCGCTCAAGCTTACGATTGAAGAGGCCGTGCAGCAGCTGGCCGGCGTGACGGTGGCGGCCAAAAGCCTGCGTTTCGCGCCCGAAGTGGATGGCAACACCATCACCGCGGGCAAGAAAAACGAGGTGGTGGAGCTGGACAAGCTCGACGCCAACCTGGTGGTGAACAGCGCCCGCCAGGTGTTTGCCAAAGTGCCCGGCGTGACCGTGTGGGAAAGCGACGGCTCGGGCCAGCAGATCAACGTGGCCACCCGTGGCCTCTCGCCCAACCGCAGCTGGGAGTTCAACACCCGCCAGAACGGCATGGACATCAGCTCCGACCCCATGGGCTACCCGGAGGCCTACTACAATCCGCCGCTGGAAGCCGTGGAGCGCATCCAGATTGTGCGCGGCGGCGGCTCGTTGCAGTACGGCCCGCAGTTTGGCGGCCTGCTGAACTACGAGCTGAAGCGCGGCCCCAAAGACAAAAAGATTCAGTTTGAGACCAGCAACAGCGTGGGCAACAACGGCCTGCTGGGCACCTACAACTCCCTGGGCGGCACCGTGGGCAAGGTGAGCTACTTCGGCTACTACCAGCAGCGCGTGGGCGGCGGCTGGCGCGACAACTCGGAGTTCAACATCCGCAACTTCCACGGCAACGTGCAGTTTCAGGCCACCGACAAGCTGCGGCTGGGTGCCGAAATCAGCCACCTCGGTTACGAGATTCAGCAACCCGGCGGCCTCACGGACGAGCAGTTCTACAACGGCGACGTGCGCAAGAGCAGCCGCGGCCGCAACTGGTTCAGCACGCCTTGGACCATCCCGGCCTTCACGGCCGACTACCAGTTTTCGGAGCGCACGCGCCTGAGCCTGAAAACCTTTGGTTTGATTGGCGAGCGGAATTCCATCGGGCTGCCCAGCAGCGTGAGCGTGGCCCTGCCCGACAACGAGAACCCCGCCACCGGCCAGGCCGCTGCGCGCCAGCTCGACCGGGACCGGTACCGCAACCTGGGCTCGGAGCTGCGCCTGCTCACCGACTACGACCTGCTGGGCCAGCAGCACACGCTGGCCGCCGGCCTGCGCGTGGCCGCCGCCAACCTGGGCCGCCGCCAGCAGGGCAAAGGCGACACCGGCTCCGACTTCAACCTCGACCTGCAGGCCGCCCGCTACGGCCGCGACCTGAGCTTCCGGACCCGCAACTATGCCGCCTTCGTGGAGAACATCTTCCGGGTGGGCTCGCGCCTGACCTTCACGCCGGGCGTGCGCCTGGAGGTGATTGACAACCAGGGCCGCGGCTACCTCAGCCTGAACGCCGACGGCTCGGAGAACCAGATCCGCCAGGACTCGCGCCGCAAGGTGCTGCTCTACGGCGCCGGCGCCGAGTTGCGCGCCACCGGCCAGACCAGCTTCTACGCCAACTACTCGCGCGCCTTCCGCCCCGTTACGTTCGGCGACCTGACGCCCCCGGCCACTTCCGACGTTATCGACCCCAACCTGCAGGACGCCCGCGGCTTCAATGCCGAGCTGGGCTACCGTGGCAGCTGGAAAAACATCCTCACCTTCGACGTGGACGGCTTCTGGCTGCGCTACGACGACCGGATTGGCACCATCCGCCGCTTTGTGCCGGGCAGCACCACCGCCACCCAGCAGTTCCGCACCAACATCGGCACCAGCGTGCACAAGGGCGTGGAAGCCTACGTGGAGCTGGATCTGGTGCACGCCCTCACCCAGAATTTCGACCTGCCGCACTTTGATGTGTTTGCGTCTTCGTCCTTCGTGGATGCCCGCTACACCCAGCTGCGCACGGCCACGCTCAGCGGCAGCAACCTGCAGGAAGGCGACCTGAAAAACAACCGCGTGGAGTATGCGCCCAAGTACACGCACCGCTTCGGGGCCACGTTTGCGCACAAAGGCTTCTCCACCACGGCGCAGCTGACCCGCGTATCGGAGGTGTTCACGGATGCCACCAACACGGTGGAGCCTAACGCCGCCGCCACCACCGGCCGCGTGCCCGGCTACTCGGTCACCGACGTGTCGGCCACCTACCGCTTTGCCAAGCGCTTCACGGTGCGCGGCGGCCTCAACAACGTGTTCGACAAAAACTACTTCACGCGCCGCTCCGGCGGCTACCCCGGCCCCGGCCTGCTGCCCGCCGACGGCCGCACCTGGTTTGCCTCATTCGGCGTGAAGCTGTAAGACAAAATCAACTCCTAACACAACTGCCCGCTTGGCTTGCGCCAGGCGGGCAGTTGTGCGTTATGGCGTTTCTCTGGAGGTTGAGTTAGCGAGGTAGAGACGCAATATTTTGCGTCTCGTCGTTGCCGGAAGTGCGCCAATGAACGTGCGTTGCCGGATGTGCGCCAGTGCATCAACATCAGCAACGACGAGACACAAAATATTGTGTCTCTACATTCCGCGCCAGCCTGACAGCGGCCCTGCTGCACCCGCCCGGCCACTGCCCTACTCCAGCACTTCCTCGGTGAGCTTGCTGATGTCGCCGCTGACTTTCTGGATAAACTCCAGCTGCTCGGTGAGCTGGGCGTCGGGGGAAGCGGGGTCGGGGCGGCGCGGGATGGGGTCGATAGTGGTGGCATCGGGGGTGGCGGCGGGTTCGGCGGGGTCGAGGCGGCGCAGGCTGCGGTGCAGGGCCTGCCGGGCCTGCCGCAAGGGCCGCAGCAGCACGCCGGGCTGCTCCGGGCGGGTGCTGCCAGCCAGCAGCCCCGACGTAATGGAGGCCACATTCGACGACAGAATGTGGTTGAGCACCACAAACTCGTGCACCTCGGTGGGGCGGTGCTGCTTGCCGCGCGGCTCCGACATCATGCGCTGGAACGCTGCCGCGAGGTTGGCCGAGCTGACGTACACGTCTTTGCGGGCCAGCTTGTAGTCGAGCACGGCCACGGGCGAGCCCAGCAGGCTTTCCTGCAGCGTCTGGAGGTAGCGCAGGTTGGCGCGCAGCACGGCCCGCATGTAGTCCTGCAGCTGGTCGGATTCCCAGCGTGGAAACAGCAGGTAGCTGGCCGCAAACGCCAGCAGGCAGCCCATTATGGTGTCGAGCACGCGCTCCTCCACCACCTGCAGGTAGCCCAGGCCCATGAAGTTGAACAGGATCAGCACGAAGGGCGTCATGAACGTGACGGCCACGATGTAGTTGCTGCGCGTGAAGCTGAACGAAATCAGCATAAACACGCCCAGCAGCGCCACCAGCACCATCCGGTCGTCAATCAGCCAAAGCACCAGCCCGCCAATCACGCCGCCCAGCAGCGTCCCCAACACGCGGTTGATGTTGCGCTTTTTGGTGAGGCTGAACGCCGGCTTGAGCATGTAGGTGATGGTCATGATGATCCAGTAGCTGTGGTGGCCGGGCAGCAGCACTTTGGCCACCACGAAGCCCGCCAGGCAGGCCAGCATCATGCGTACGGCGTGCCGGAACACCCCGGAGCTGAGCGTGAGATGGTCGCGGAGCTGAGCCAGCCCGAACTGCTGGTGGCCTACAAACTTGCCGAACTCCAGTTCCCGCCCCGTAACAGTGGGCGCGGCCGGCGCCTGGGCATCGAAGTAGGCCAGGATGTCCTGCAGGCGCTGGGTGAGGTTGCGCAGGTTCACCAGAATCTTCTTCAGCACCAGCGTGTGGCCGGGCTGGGTGGGGTTTTCGAGGGCGTCGATGCGGGCCTTGAGCTGCTCCAGGCCGGCCGTGAGGTTCACGCGGGCCGTGTGGCCGTGGTTGGCTTCGATGGCCAGCCCGATGCTTTCCAGCTCGGCGGCCATTTGCTCTACCAGCCCGGCAATGGCGTCGAGCACGCCGGTGGCCTCGAAGCGGGCGTGCAGGGCTGCGTAGTCGAAATACGATACCGTGATGTGCTCGTAAAGGTCCACGGCATCCACGAAGGTGAGCACCAGCCGGCGGCCCGTGCCGGTGGATTCCTTCACCATCTGGCGGGTTTTGAACAGCAGTTCGCGCACGGCGTCCTGCTTTTCGCTCACGGTCACCTGCTGGGCCATCAGGCGGCGGAAGTCGTCGTCGAGCTTAGTGCCGGTGCGGTAGAATTCGGCCTTGAGGCGCAGGAAGCCGGCAATGGCCTGCACACACTCGCCCAGCGCCTGCTGGGCCGGGCGGTAGGGCCGGATCTGGTACCAGAGCAAGCTTACCAGCAGATACCACACGCCGCCGGCCGTCACCTGCAGGGCGTATTCTACCAGCTGGCGCAGCGTGAGGCTTCGGTCCATCATCAGAATAACAAGCAGCAGCCCGGCCGAGCCGACGGAAGCTGCCCGGTTGCCGTAGGCCAGAAACAGCGTGAACACAAAGCTCAGCACCCCAATTTCCAGCCCCTGCAGCCAGATGTAGGGCTGCAGCAGGCCCGTGAGCAAGGCCAGCCCCGGCAGCAGCAGAATACCCGCCAGCATGCCGTTGCGGCGGTGCACCACCGGCCCCGGCGAGTCGGTGATGCTGATGCAGAGCGCGCCCAGCGCCACTTCCACGCCGGTGCCCAACTGCCCCAGCCAGCCCAGCACTACGCCCGGCAGCAGCACGGCCAGCGTGATGCGCAGCGCGTCGGAAAAATCCTGGCTGAAGAAGAAGTAGCGAACCTTGCGGGCTTGGGCGTTCATGCAGGGGTGGAATCTGAGAGTATTGAGTGTTTAGTAATGAGTATTTAATAACTTAAAACACTGCATCACAGTCGTTTGCTTGAACTGCCACCAGCCGCTTGCCAGCTGCTCACGACTCCATACTTAATACAGAATATCGTCGATGGGGGCCAGCTTGGGCGGCAGGTGGGTTTCGCCCAGCATTTCGCGCAGGTCGATTTCGATGGTGCGGCAGATGGCCGTCATCGGCACGTCGTTCATCTCGTTTTCAAACGGATTCTCGCTGCTGTGGCCCACCATCTCGATGATGTAGAACACCCACGACACCAGCACCGAAAACGGCACGGTCAGCCAGATGTGGTCGGGACCCATCTTCACAAACTCGCCGATGAGGCCCAGCGGCAGCAGCGCCGCAAAAATCCACACAAACATGAAGCTGTAGAAGGCATACTGGCGCGGAAACGGCGTGTTCTTGATTCGCTCGCAGCCGCCCTGCAGGTTGTTGAACTGCTCGATGCTGGTCATCATGTTCACGTGCTGGAAGTCGTTGAGCAGGCCGCGCTCCTCGCGCAGCACCCGCAGGTCGGCGGCCTGCTGGCGCAGCAGGTGCGCTGAGGGGTTCTGCTTGCGCTGCATCTCCCGCGACTCGGCAGGGTCCAGAAACGGGGCCACCTGGGTGTCCCACTGGTCTATCTGGCGGCGCAGTTGCAGGCGCAGGGCGTTGGCCCAGGCTATCTGGCGGTACACGAGGCGGCGGTGGCGCAAGCTCAACTCGGCGTGCGAGGCCGCCGGCGCCTCCACGCCCGGCGCATCCACCACCGACGTCACGTATTCCAGCGCCTGAATAGCCCAGGTGCGGCTGTAGTTCACGATGCCGCCCCACAGCTGCCGGCCCTCCCAGAAACGGTCGTAGGAGCCGTTGTTTTTGAAACCGATATAGAACGACACCGCAATGCCCAGCGTAGCCACCGGCTGCCACGGAATCGACAGCGAATGGAATCCCACCGGCCCATACACCAGGCAGATCAGTAGCGAATACAGCGTGAATACCAGCAGCCCTTTCCAGGAGAATTTCCAGATGACGCGCCAGCGCAGATTATTCCGAACGTACATTGAGTGAACTGTTGAATTGTTACATGGCTGAACTGATGAATGGCCGTTCAGTCAACCCGTTGAAGAGTCAACCATTCAGCCCTTCAGCCATCCCCCATTAAATTTCAATGCCCATCAACTGCATGAGCTGGCTGGCGTTGAAGGCCTGGCAAGGGCCGGGCGTGAGGTGGTAGTCGAAGTGGATTTCGCCCTCGCTGAACGTGCTATTGAAGCTGAAGTTGCGCACCTGCCCGGGCCACTCGCCTTCCAGGGCGGCCAGTTCCAGGTCGTGGGTGCTGATGAGGCCGGCGGCGCGGCGCTGGTGCAGCTGCCGCAGCAGCGCCCGCGCCCCGCGGTGCCGGTCCAGCGAGTTGGTGCCCTTCAGAATCTCGTCGAGCAGGTAGAAAACGGGGAGTTCGTTGTTCGTTGTTGGTTGTTCGTAGTTCGATTTTGGCTGGTTGCTTGGGGCCGAAAAGCTGGCGCCGGCGGGCTCGCGCGTCATTTTCAATTCTTCCTGTTGAATTTTTGATTCAGAAGAAGACATGTCCAGCAGCAGCTTGAGGCGCTTGAGTTCGGCGTAGAACGAGGACGTACTTTCGGCGAGGTTGTCTTGGGTGCGCATGGCCGAGAACAGCTGTGCCGGGCTCAGGCGCAGACGCCGGGCGCACACCACGCCGCCGGCCAGCGCCAGCGCCATATTCAAACCTACGGTGCGCAGAAACGTGCTTTTGCCGGCCATGTTGGAGCCCGTAATGACGGCCGTCTGCCCGTAGCCGATGGTCTGGTAGTCGTTGGTGATGCGCTGGGCCGCGAAGATGAGCGGGTGGCCCAGAGCTTCGGCGGCCACTTCCAGCGGGCCGACGCTCAGTTCGGGCGTGGTGTAGGTGGGGTTGGCGAACTGCCAGCCGGCCAGGCTCACCAGCGCCTCCAGCTCGGCCTGCACTTCCAGCACGGTGGTCAGCTCCGGGCCCAAATCACGCTTCCAGCGCTCCAGCTGCCACATGGCGTGCAAATCCCAGAGCAGAAAGTTGTTCAGCAGCAGCGCCCCCAGCGGATGCTCGCGCCCCCGAAACAGGCCCGCCACGGTGGTGAGCTGGCCCAGGCGGCGCGTGGCGGCGGTGCCGTGGCTGGCGGCGCGCAACGTGGCGCGCAGCTCGCGCAGGCGCGGCGCCTGCCAGTCAGGCGCGGCTTCATCCTCAAACAACGCCAGCTGGGCCTGAGTGGCGCGCAGGGCATCGTGCATGGCCAGGGCCTGGGCGGCGTATTCGTTGCGGGCTTCAGCGAGGCGGCCGTTGAGCAGGCTCACCACCACCTGCGCGCCAATCAGCCAGAAGTAGCCCTGCCCCAACGCCCAGGCGGCGGCGCTGGCCAGCACCAGCAGCGGCAGCAGCACCAGCAGCGGCTTCAGCCAGGCTTTGTTTTGGAAGAAATCGGGGCGGGCCAGCCAGGCGCTGAACTCGCGCGGGTCGGCTTCGTGCTGGCGCGGGAAGTGGCGGGCGCGGGCCTGCCACTCCTGGGTCCAGTTGAGGTCGGGGGCCAGGGCGGCGGCGGCCTGCTGGCGGGCGCGCACCTCGTCGGCGAGGGCCGGGCGTAGCAGCCAGCCCGCCAGCCAGTCGTGGCCGAGGCGGGTGGAAGCGCGGTTGAGCAGCTGAAACAGCGAGTGGGGCCCGAATACGTCGAGGTCGGCGGCGTAGGGGTGCTGGGCGTCGAGGTAGCGCTGGCCGGCATCGAAGCCGCCGAGCTTGCCGGCGAGGCGGTCCAGCTCCTGCTGATTCAGCTGGGTTAGCAGCCGGTGATGCTCGCGCTGGTAGCCCACGGCCGCGTGCCAGCGCACCATGCCCCAGAAGGCCAGCAGCACGCCCACCACAAACGCCAGCCCCGGCAGCACAAACCCGCTACTGAACAGCCACCATGCCCCGGCCGCGCCGCCCCCAAACAGCAGCACCCGCAGCCAGCCGCCCAGCTGATGCCGCCGGGCGTAGTGCTGCTCCTGCGCGGCGTGCGTGGTCAGGTTCTCCGCAAAGACCTCGGCGGGCAGAACGGTAATCGGGCGAAAATCAGCAGAAACGGGCACAGCAGCAGCAATGGATGATGCTGCGAAGGTACGCAGGTCCGGCAGGAGGCTACACTACTGCTTAACCAACCGGCGCAACGGGCTGCCGGGCGTCAGAAAAGGCATCAGCTCGGCGAAGCTGAACGCCAGCCGAAAATCATACTCCATGTCTCTTCTCACGAAGTGGGTCATGCCTTCATAGTCTACCGCGTGATGAAATGTCACGCTGTCGGCCATTACGTGCAGGTCGGTGGGCAGATGTGCCGCATCTACGTGTTGACTACTGATTCCGGCGACGTCAACGGCGTCGGCGTCCGGGTGTTCGTGCAGGTAGCGGCCAATTTGCTGCTGCAGCTTCCGCTCGCTTGCCGCCAGAAATGCGGGGCGCTGCGCGGGATCTATTTCCTCCTCAAGGTGCTCACCGGTCTGCAAATCCAGCACCACCGACCACATCCGGGCCGATAGCTGCCCATACACCTGCTCACTGCGCAGCCACACACTCAGCAGCCCCCGGTCGTTGTAGGCTACGGTAGCGTCGGTACCTTGATAGCCCTGCCGCTCACCGCTCTTGCGGGCTTTGGCCAACTCCGCCAGCTCTTCCCAGCTCATATCAGCCAGCTTTTCTACCTCAAAAGCCGCCCACAGCTTTTCCGACACACGAAAATCCGGCACGGTAAAGACTGGGGCCGGGAACTCGCCGAAATGCGTTGCTTCTCCTACATGGGCCTTATCGGCAACGCCAGGGCTGCGGTAGCTCGTCAGCTGGGCTGACAATTGCCGCTCAGATTTGGCCGCCCGCCAGGTGCCTGCCAGCGTGCCCGTAGCGGTTTGGCGCAAGCGGAAATACGCAAACGGCTGGCGGGGCTGGCGGCTTCCATCCCAACGATAGGTCAGTTGGGGCTGCTCCAGGTCTCTCTCACCCAGCCACAAGTCGCCGGCGGGCGTCACGTAGCCTTCCAGCCAAATGGGCTTTTGCTGACTCAGATAATAATAGCAGCCCATTACCTGTCCGTTGGCCTGCACTGCCGAAACTGTTAGCCGAAGCGCATACTTGCCATCCAGCGTGCCTGCATAATCACCTACCACTACCGCAGCGGCCTGAGTTGCTGCTTTTAGCACCGGCTTTGCTTTGGCACCTGGCTGAGCCGCACCTGTTCCGGCCGACAGCATCAAAGCCAGCAAGCCTGCCACGTAATAGTTTTTCACCTCAATAAGTATAGTGACTGGTAATAAGCACTTCAACGCTACCCAGCCATCACTGCAATACACTTCAGCTCGATGGCAATGGGCGTGGGCAGGCGGTTGACTTCCACCGTGGTGCGGCAGGGCTGGTTGGTGGCGAAATACTCGGCGTAGAGACGGTTGTAGGCGGGAAAGTCGTCCTGCATGTTGGTCAGGAACACGGTTACGTCCACGAGGTCTTCCCAGCGGGCGCCGGCTTCCTCCAGAATGTAGCGCACGTTCTGGAACACGGCGTGGCACTGGCTCTCGAAGTCATACTGCAGGATGTTGCCGTCCTCGTCCAGCTCCACGCCGGGCACGTGCTTCTGGCCCCGCTGGCGCGGCCCCACGCCCGACAGAAACAGCAGGTTGCCGGCGCGCCGGGCGTGCGGGTACAGCCCCACCGGCTCGGGCGCGCGGCTGGAGTTGTGCGCCGCCGACGAAGACGACGGGGTGGCCGGAGTGCCGGCCGATGCGGAAGGAGTGTCAGGTGCCATACGGTAAAAATAGCCGATTTTCGGGCTTGCTGCGTAGAGGCTGAACCCGGGCGGCCCCTGGTGCGGTTGTTGAGAAACGCCCCGCCGTTCCGGGCCCGCTGTTTCCCTGGTTTTTTCGTCGCCGCTATGCATTCCACTCTCCGCTGCCTGGTGCTGGCTGCTGCCCTGGCCCTGCCGGCCGCCGGGCAGGCCCAGCAGAAGCTCAAGTACCCCAAGGCCCCGCCCGCCGACCAGATCTACGACGCCGTAGCGCAGCCCGCCGTGCCCGTTGGTGGCCTCGATGCCTACGCGCAGTACCTGGCCGACAAGCAGCAGTACCCCACGGCGGCGCTGCAGCGCGGCGCGGCCGGCACCGTCACGGTTACGTTCGTGGTGGAGAAAAGCGGGGCCGTATCTAGTGCCGAAGTGGCCGCGCCCCTCGACCCGGAGCTGGATGCCGAGGCCCTGCGCCTCATCAAGGCCGGCCCGCGCTGGACGCCGGCCATGCACAAAGGCGGCAAGGTGCGCCAGCGCGTGACGGTGCCCATCACGTTCCAGATTCCGGCCGGCACCGACGACGCGGCCGTTACCGGCACAGCTTTCGTGGCTCCGGGCGCCCCAAGCGGCGGCACCACCACCGTCAAGGCCGACCAGCCGGCGCGGCCGGTGGGCGGCACGGAAGCGTTTTTCGAGTGGATTCAGTTAAACCAGAAATACCCGGCGCTGGCCCGCCAGCGCAAGATTGAGGGCCGCGTGATGGTGGAGTTCATCATCCAGAAGGATGGCTCACTCACCGACGCCAAAGTCCTCAAGCCACTCGGCTCGGGCCTCGACCAGGAGGCGCTACGCCTCATCAAAGCCGCACCCAAGTGGACCGCCGCCACCTACAAAGGCGAACCGGTCCGACAAAAAATGGTGTTGCCTGTTCTGTTTCAGCTGTAGCCTTCCGTACAGTGGCGCGAAAATCTGTTTCACGACAAGCACCGCGAGTTCCCACGCGGCAGTAGTCGTCGGACACTCGTACTGCTCGTCGCGGAACGAATTTTCGCGCCACTGAATGCTTTTTAAAATACTTGCCGGGGTTATGCGTCTATCCAGACAGCCCCGGCCTCGTTGCCGGGCGGTGGTGCTTGCTACCGGCCCCGCTTTTCCTACCGTACTCGCATGCTTTCCCCGCTCCCGCTGCTTTCCGCGCCTCCCGTAGCGCCCACTTACGAAGCCCCCGTATCCGATGCGTTCCGGGTGTGGCCCCACCAGGCCCGGTTCCGGCAGGTGGCGCAGGTGCTGGCCGACGGCCTGTTCAGCGCGCTTGATGAAGATCTGGAGCCCTACGTGCTGCTGCTGGCCCTGCCCGCGCAGCCCGGTTCGGCCGCACCCGCGGCCTGCCTGGAGCCCGCCCTGTGCGGCCTCGATGCGCGGCAGTTTGAGAACGTGGTAGCGGAGGGCCGTATCCTGCAAAGCCAGACCGCCCCGCCCTTTGCCGGCCGCGACGACGTGAGCCCCGAAATGGTGCGCCGCCGCCACGAAGGCCTGGGCGTGCGCAAAGCCGTGCAGGCCGTCCTCGACAAGCTCGACGAGCACACCCAGCACCAGCACGTGGCCGGCTGGCCCATCGAGATTCACGGCTTCTTCGTGATGACGGTGCTGCGGGTGCAGCGCAAGCCCCTGCGCGGCTATCCTTCGCTGCGCGCCAACCGCTTCTATACCGATGGCCGGCCCCTGATGCCCTCGTTGCTGACTTCGGCCATGCAGCGCTTCCACGAGGAATGCGTGAAGCTGCTCAGCGAGCCGGAGCCCGGCTCGGGCCTGCTGGTGCGCCCCCGCGAAACCGAGGAGCTGCTGCGCGCCGCCGGCAAAAGCCTGCTCGACACGCCCGCCCAGGCCCTCGGCGCCGAGCCGGGCGCGGCGCGGCTGTTTCACACGCTCAACACCATTTCCAGCCTCCGCTACGAAGGAGCCGAGGGCGTGGGCAAAGTCATTCTGGCGCGGCGGCACCACCCGAATCTGGAGGAGGTATTCGCCCTCACCTGCCCCACCCCGCTCACCGACTACCGCGCCGTGCGCAAGCTCCTGGAGATGACCACGCCCGACGTGAGTCTGCTGGCCGACAGCGAAAACGTGTACGCGCTGGGCCGCCTGGTGGGCACCTACGACCCCGCCCGCGAAGACGTGTTCGTCATCAACTTCATCAACCACTACGCCTGGGAGTTTCAGCACGATGGCAAGGTGCTGATGCGCACGATTTACAGCCAGCCGAGCCTGCCGCGCTTCCGCGTGAACCGCAGCCGCTTCCGCAAAGACCTCAAGCGCACGTTCCAGCTCACCGACCCGGCCAAAATTGAGCGCCTCTGGGACGTGGTGCTGGAAGCCAGCCGCCAGAAGCACGGCACACTGCTGGTCATCACCACCGAGGCGCTGGCCGAAGCCGACCGCCTCAAGCTGCAATGCACGCTCATCGAGCCGGTGCCGCTCACGCCGCTCATCACCCGCCTCGTCACCAGCATCGACGGCGCCGTGCTCCTCGACCCCGACAGCTACTGCTACTCCATCGGCGTGATTCTGGACGGCAAGGCCTCGGGCCGCGGCACCAGCACCCGCGGCGCCCGCTACAACTCAGCCATCCGCTACGTCGAAACCTCGCCGTATCCGTGCCTGGCCATC
This sequence comes from Hymenobacter sp. APR13, assembly GCF_000737515.1. Classification (NCBI taxonomy): domain Bacteria; kingdom Pseudomonadati; phylum Bacteroidota; class Cytophagia; order Cytophagales; family Hymenobacteraceae; genus Hymenobacter; species Hymenobacter sp. APR13. The sequence continues at coordinate 2,742,328 of NZ_CP006587.1, read as the reverse complement.
GTGGTAAGCGAAGACGGCATGGTGAACGTCATCACCAAAGAACGGCTCGGCGAGGAGGATTGAGGTGGCGCTAGCCATGAAATGCTGCGGACTACGATGCCACAGCTAGAGAGCTAGCTCCCCTCCTTGGAAAGGAGGAGCTAGGGGTGGTTGATACTGTCAGAACGATGATTAGAGCTAACTCTAAAGCCGTTCAACGATTGTCAACCACCCCTAGCCCCTCCTTTCCAAGGAGGGGAACTAGCTTTTTAGCTCTTGTTCTCCGCAGCGTGGAATGGCTAGCCGGCCTCCGCGAGCTTCCGCAGCTGCTTTAGCTCAGCTGGCTTCACCTGGTTCAGCTCCTGGCTGCGGTTGCACAGGCTGGTTTCGTAGTAGGGCGTGATATTTCGTAATTCCCCGCCGTAGGGCGACTCTTTCTGGCTCACGAGGTAAGCATACACCAGTTGCTCGGAGCCTACTTTGAACTGCTTGCCGCACATTGAACTGGACGTTTCACTGGCTATCCACACCGTCGGGCCCGTAGCTGCCCCTTTCAACTGCTGCGCCACGGCAAAGGTGTAGCGCAACGTTTCGCGCCGGACAAGCTGGAACTGCTTTTGCACCGGCCCGGTGTCCGCCACCCGCACGGAATCAGTCGTCACGACGGTTTCCACGCTCACCACCTTGCCCACGAATATCAGGGCGTCGCGCTGGTAAGCAGCCGCAATCTGCTGTTTCTCGGAAACGCGGGCGCCGCTGATACAGGAACAGGCTTGTGCCGTGGATATGTGGAAGGCAAGGAGCAGCACGGCTAGCAGAATCGTTTTCATGAGGTGACCGTGATTAAGTGATTTACGCATTGAGGACACTCAATGAACAGGAATTACAGCACGTAAAATTTGCTAAGGCAGCTTTACCACACTTTCCACCATGGCTTCCTTACATCCTGTATTCGTGTATTGACACCTTCCATTGGTTTCAACTGCCCGTTATGAGGAACCAGAATAGGCCCATTAAAACTAGGGTCGTACAAGCCGACCTGATGCTTTTGGGCTAGCTGGCGAGCTGTGGTGTTTGCCTCTTCAGCAAGGCGCCAGCTGAAGGCAGCATAGATTACTGCTCTGCCGATGGTATAGTCCGTCTCATACTCACTGGTGTGGTCATCCGTCGCCTCTGGTCCATTCATGTCCGGAAAGGTTTGCATCATATCCAAATACCAAGAGCGTAGCCCAGGAGTCGTGATGGTGGGGTTCTGGTAGCTGTGCCCCTCTGTCCATGCCGTCTGCCGGGCGTACCAAAGCATGAAATCAGCCCGTGTTTTTGGAGCAGCTTCTGAGCTGAAAATCATCAAATCGTAACTCATATCACAGAATATTGTACAACAGCTTAGGTACGCTCGTTTCGCTTGATAGCTAGCGTTTTAGGGGGCGTAACGCAGCAAAACGCTTAAAGCCTTTGCCGGGCTTTGTATTCAATTTTTGAAACGGCTTCAAACCAACCTACCGGCTTAACTCAGCCAGCAGCCAGTCGCGGGTGGGCTGGCCGGAAAGCTGGGCCACTACTTCCAGAAAGCCGGCCGTGGTGGACACTTGGCGGGCGGCCGTGGCGGCCAGCACGGCGTTGAATGATTCGGTTCCCAACCGGTCGTGCAGGGCCGCGAGGATTACCGTGCCTTTGTTGTACACCACCCGGCGGAAAACGGCCGGCTCGTGCTGGTAGCGGTTGAAGCCCAGGATTGGCGGTGCACCGGCGGCCGAGGTGGCCAGCTTCGCCAGCTCCTGCCGGTAGCCCTCGGCATCCCCGCTTGCTTGCAGGTACAGCAGGCTGGAGTAGGTGGCGAAGGCTTCGTTCAGCCACGCGCTGTCGTCGTGGTACGAGCCGTAGGCCCACCATTTGTGGCTTATCTCGTGGTCCAGAATCAGCAAATCCCCCCGCTTGGCCACGTCGAAATCAGTGTATGTGATGACGGTGGCGTTGTCGAGCAGACCGTAGGCTTCGTGGTTGGTGCCGGGCAGGAACACCGTGAACTGCGCAACCGCATCCTGGCGGCCGATGCTGCGGTTGTAAAACGCCACGATGTCCTGGGTTTTCTGCAGCAGCACCGAATCCGCCCGCCCCGGCGCAGCGGCGGCTTTCACCACCGTGATGCGCGGCGCACTGCCGGCCACCAGCTGCCCGAACTGCCGCGCCACGATAGCCGTCAGCTCGGTGGCGCTGGTGCTGCCGCGGAAAGCGTAGCTGCCGGCCCGCTCTCGGCGCGGCGCGGTGGTGCTCAATACCTGATAGCCGGTCGGCACCCGCACGGCCAGCTCGTAGTCCACCACCTCATACTCGGCGTAGGGCCGGAACGGCAGCCAGTTGCTGTGGCCACTCAACACGTTTACGTCGGCAGTGAAATTGCCCTTGCCTAGGGTGCCCACGTACGTCAACTCCACCTGACGGCGGGCCGGTCCGTTGCCGAAGCGCACCGTCACCTGCTGCAGCGTATCCCCGAAAAACGGGTAGAACAGCCGCGCGGTGCGCGGGCGCGCGGCGCCGGTGCTGCGCACCTGCTGCAGCTGAAACTGCCGGTTGAGGTTGAGCTTTAGTACGGAGCTGGTGTCAGAGGCCGGCAGCCGGAACGTGTAGTGGCAGGTGAAGCGGTGCGTAGCCGGCTCCAGTTTTAGCTGCACCCGCACTAGCGGCCGGGCCTGGCCGGAGGCAGAAACCCCTAATAACAGCGAAGCTATAATGATAAGACGCATAACTACCGGTTAGGATCTTGGAGTGGTAAAGATTGTTGCTGCAATCCAAGCCTCTATTTGGCAAGCTGCTATGCGTTGCATGACGCGCTTTTAGCCTGCAAATTATACCCCATCAAAAATAGTCATGAGGTTCATAACCTGCTCTGCAATAGCACGATTACGACTCACCTTCGCTCCAATAGGTGCAGCTTCTAAACTGTTTTCAAGATTGGTAAAGTATTTCCCCCAGGAGGAGGTAGCCAATCTTCTTTCTTCCACTTTTATTTCATCTGGAGACAGAGTCTTCAGCCAGCGAACATAGAGTGGTTTCACTCTTCCGGCTCGTGCTATCAGCGCAGGACTTTCCTTCCGTAGCAACATCAGCGCTTTATCGTCAGATAGAGCAGTAGCTCTTCGCATCAAGTCGGCTATTTCACCTGCCACTTGCGAATAGGCTTGACTTGGAGCAGCGCCGGCTTCTTGAGTCGCCGCTACAGATTTGACAGACTGCGCATTAGCCGAGCAATACACGGTTAAAACACCTGAAATCAGGCAAAGTAAAGCGTACTTATTCATATAGTACTACTGGGACATTTTTACAATGTGCTATACATGGATTGAGGCACTTTCTACTTCGCCCGAAACGACCACGTAATCCGGAAGGTAGCCACCACGTCGCCGGCCTGGTCGACGCCGGTGCTGGTGCAGACCACGGTGCGACCTTCGCCGCTGGCGCGGCTGTCGGCAATGGTTTGGGCGATGCGCGGGCCGTCTTCGGAGGTGAAGGCAATCAACCCCACAGCCTTTTTGGTGAACTCCGCTTCCAGTCCCACCACCAGCATCGAGACGCGGCCCTGGCCCTGAATGTGCATCATGGCCAGCATGCCGCTGGCCATTTCGGCGGCCATGCTCAGGCAGGCAAAGTAGATGCTGCGAAACGGATTTTGAGTGAGGTATTTGAACGGCACCGTAATGACGGCCCGCTCCGGCGTGATTTCGCGCAGCCGCAGCCCCGCCAGATACGCCATCGGCAAACTGCGCAGCATGAACAGGCGCAGCTTCAACGGACTGGAAATGGTGCGGCGGAAAGCGGCGGCCGCGGGCGTGTCGGGGAGGGTGTGCATGGTAGTAGCAGGCTGAAGGCGAAGCACTACAAAGAACAGAAAATATTCGGCATGCCGAACAATGGCGGCCCGGCTGGTGCATCTGAGGAGAAGGTCCTGATCAACGCATCAACAACTCGTCATGCAGAGCGCAGCGAAGCATCTCGCGTGCTGACGTTGAGTTACTACTCCTGCATCAGCACGCGAGATGCTTCGGCTGCGCCTCTGCATGACGGTCTGCAAGCCTGAAATCAGCCTTTCTTTTCCAGCACCAGCACCACTTTGTTGAAGTTGGCGGCGGCGTTTACCACGTCGCGGAAGGCTTCGAAGTCCTTCTTGGGCCAGCGGATCTGGCGGTAGGCTTCCGTGATGGTGACCGTGACGGTCTGGCCCTGCACGGCGTACTTCGAGGTGAAGTAGTAGAGCGGGTCTTTGGCGTCGGGGCCGGCCTGCACGTTGGCGTTCAGGTCCTGGAGGTTGCGGATCTGGTATCCTGCTGGCAGCTCCAGCGTGATGGTACGGTTGTAGCGGCGGTTGAAGTCGTTTTCCACGTCGTACTGCCGGGCTTCGGTCTGGTACAGCTCCGACTGCGGCCCCAGCAGCTCCCCGACTTTGAACAGGTAGCGCTGGCCAGCCTTGTTGAGCAACGACGACGATTCCACGCTGGCATCTACCAGAAACGGCTTGCTGAGCGGGCTCAGACCGGCTTCACCGTTGGTGGCTTTCAGGCTCTGGAAGGTGGCGTCGGGCACGCTGCCTTTCACCAACTCCTGCAACACCTCGGTGCGCTTCTCTTCCGGAATCAGCGAGAAAAACGGCTGAATCACCTGGGCGTGGTAGCCGCCCAGCACCTGGTGCACGTTCACGAGGGCCTTGTCGAGCTCGGGCGTGAACTTCACGCTGATGTCGAGGTCGTTGGGGCTTTGCTCGGCGGTCAGGGTCGGGATGTCACGCACGGTGCCCACGGCCGACTCGGTGGAGCCCAGCTTCACGGTGCGCACGAACAGGCCCTTGTTGGCGGTCCAGCCGGGGGGCAGCATGCCGTAGCGGAAATCGGGCCGCGACGGAGCCAGCAGCTGCTTGGTTTCGGGGAAGTAGAAGGCGTAGTTGTCGAGGTAGTTCCAAGTGTCGAAGGTGTCGTCGAACACGGCGTCGGAGCGGTCGGAGGTTATCACCAGCTCGTGCTCGATGCCCTGGCGGCGCAGCAGCGCGGCAAACAGGCGGGTCAGGCCCAGCTCGGAGGCGTTTTTGGTGGCCGCAATGCGCTGGATGTTGCTTTCGCCGTCCTCGGCCAGGTTGAAGCTGGTTTTGAGGTAGTTTTCCAGCGCCTTCACGCGGGTTTCCGTGTCGCCGCTGGCGGGCAGCCTGGCGTCTTTCAGCACCTTATCCACGGCCTTGGTTTCGTCTTTGCTGAGCGAGTACACGGTGCCGTGCAGGTACTGGCTGGCGTCGGCCCAAGTGAAGAGGCGGGTGCGGCCGCGCTGGGCGGTGTAGGCCAGCTTGTACTCCAGGCGCATGCGCTCGGCGTTGCCGGCGGCAAAGGCTTCCTCGCGGGCAGCGGCCACGTCGGGCAGGCGCAGGCGGATGATGCGCTTGCCGGCCACCACGGTATCGGGGCGGGCAGCGGGGCCGTGGTACACGCGCGCTTCGAAGGTGAGAGCCTCCGGCGAAATCAGCTCAAACGACACGTCGTGGGCCGGTAGGCCGCTTTGCAGGTACTCGCGCCCGAAGAACTTGGCCGGCCGCTCGCGCAAGAACACGTACTCGATTTCCGAGCCTTTCTCCACGCCTTCCACCGCAAAAATCTTGAAGCCGCGGCCGCCGTCCTGGTCCTTGAGCTCCTTCATGTTGCTTTCGCTCACCTCCACCACCTCGCCGCGCGGGCTGATGGTGCGGGCCTTCAGGTACACCAGCCGGCCGCCGTCCTGCGGGATGTAGATTTTGTTGAACTGCTCGATGCCGTCGGAGGTGTTGACGCGCAGAATCCGGTGCTCGGTGGAGTAGATCTGCAGCTCCTTGTCGCCGGCGCTGAACTCGTGGGCCGTGAAGTCGCGCAGAATCAGGGCCGGCAGCTTGGCTTCGGCCTCCGTCACGGGCAGGCGCTTGGTGCGCTTGGCGTCCCAGGTATAGGTGGCGTACTGCAGGGTTTTGGGCGCCTGTTGGGCGTGGAGCGGCGCGGCCGCCGTGAGCAGCAGCAGGGAAGCCGCAGTGGCGCGGGCAACGGAAAGTAGGGTCATAGTAAGATAAAACAGGCGCCCAATGGCGCGGGATTTCCCGATGGATAAAACGGGCTGGGTTAGTAATCGGCGCGGGCGTCCCAGGGCTGAAGCCCTGGGCTAGTCAGCGGTGGACAATGGGCACTGCGTAGCCCAGGGCTTCAGCCCTGGGACACCTGCGCAGCCGTGCTCAGACCTTCCGGCGCTTGAAAATGACGGTTTCGCGGTAGGCGGCGTTGAGCTTGTCGACCACGGCGTTCCACTGGCCGAACTGCTGGGGCTGGAGCAGCAGGTAGTTGATGTAGACTTCCTTGTCCTGCACGATTTTGTTGCCCTGGCGCTCGTATTTCACCTTGAAGCCGAATACCGGGTCGCGCATTTCGGCGACGGGCGGCAGATACTCTACGTCGTAGCCGGCCGGAATTTCCAGCTCGGTGCGGGTGTGGTTCTGGCTGGCGTACTCGTTTACGCGGGGTAGGCGGCGCTTGGCGGCGTCAATCTTGTCGTGGGCGTAGGGCTGCTCCAGGTTCAGGTTCACGTAGATTTCGTCGTCGAGCTTCTGCACGTAGTCCTGCAGGCGGTACTCGTAGTCGATAGTGAGTGGCTTTTCGCGGGTGTCGAGGTGGCTGACGCTGTATTTGTCGACAAAGAACTTGTTGTTACCGCGCTCCAGCAGCGCCTTCACGTACTTGGTTTCCTCGGTCTGGTCGAGGCCGTCGAGGGCGTAGCTCTGCATCACTTTGGGGTAGCCCAGCAGCTGCAGGCTGCCCTTGCCGCGCAAACCACCCTTCTCATCCAGCACCAGCTGCGACACGTCCGAAACGGGGCTGCGCTCCTGGCTCATCACCGGCACCGGCACCACTTTGCAGTTCTTGCCATCGATGGCCAGCAGCGCCTCTTTGCCTTGAATGAAGGCCGAGGGCATGCCGAAGGGCATGTACTTGTTGGTGGCATCGAGGAACACGTACTGGCCGGGGCTGGCCTCGTAGGTGGTTATCATGTGGTTGTCGACGCCGGGCGTGGCCAGCTCGGAGTAGCGGTAGGGCAGGTCGCGGGTGCCAATCCAGGTGAGGTAGGACTTGATGCCGGCCATGCGCAGCATTTCGCGGGTGAGGTTGGCCATGTCCTTGCAGTCGCCGTAGCGCTTGGCGTACACCGCGCCGGCGTCGCGCGGAATGAAGCCGCCCATGCCGTTTTCGAAGGCCACGTAGCGGATGTTGTCCTGCACCCAATAGTACACGCGCTGCACCTTTTCCTGCTCGGTTTTGGCGCCCACGGCCAGCGAGTCAACCACGCGGCGCAGGGCGGGGCTTTCCTGCGGGTCGAGCTTGCTCACGAAGCCCGAATACAGACTGTAGAGCTCGGGCACGCCGGCCAGCATACGGCGGGCCTGCCCGTCGGCGGAGGGCACTTCCTCCACGAAATACACGAGGTGCGGCAGGTAGTAGGCCGCCTCGGGGCCGTCGTCGTCGCGCGGGGGGCTGGGCAGGTCGTCGGCGCTCCAGCGGTACGTAACGGTGCTGCCTTTCTCCTGCTTGCTGAAGTTGATTTTCAGGCCCTCGACATGAAACATACGGTGGCTGATTTTCACGTTTTTGGGCGCCGTGATGGTCAGCTCGGCGTGGCGCACGGGCACGTAGGAGCCGAAGTAGAACGGCAGCAGAAACCGCGGGTCGGGGTGGCGCACGGTGTAGTCGGTCACGGTGCGGGCGCCGGGCGTCACGGCCGGGAAGCTCCAGGTGGTGGAGCGGGTGTCGTCGTAGAAAATGCCCGACTGCACCTCGAACTTCTCCTTGTAGTCGGTCACCTTCACCGTTTTGTAGCTGTTGCCGGCGGGCACCAGGGTGCGGGCGTCCAGCTTCTGCACGCGGCTGAAGTGGGAGTTGAACACCTTGTCGTTGGCGTACATGGCCGACTGCGCGTCGAGGTGCAGCATGTCCTGGTGGTGGCGGGCCAGCACCACCACCGAGTCGCCCTGCACCGCGAAGGTGAGGTCGGTGCGGTAGTCGAGGTACACGGCCTTCTCGCCCGGAAACTTGGCCTGCATTTCGGCCACCAGCTGGGTGGGCTGCTGGGCGTGGGCCATGTGCGGCGCGGCCACCAGCGTGGCGGCGCCCAAAAGCAGCGCCAGGGCGCCACCAAACCGGTTATTTGCCTTCATACACGTATTGGTTCCAGTACACTTCGGTTTTGGTGAGCTTGCCTTGGGCATCGTAATATACCGTAGGGCCGAGCTTTTCGCCACTGCGGTAGGATTCGGTGCGCTCCAGGGTGCCGTCGGGGCGGAAGTAGCGGCAGCGGCCGTGCAGCTCGCCATGCAGGTAGGCTTCCTCTTCCATAGGCTTGCCGTCGGCGTAGAACCCGGTGAGCGGGCCGGTCAGCAGGCCGTTCTGGTAGGTCATGCGGCGGAACACCTGCCCCGAGCTGTAGTAGGTGGTGCGGAGCCCGTCCATGATGCCGCCCTTCACGGTTTCGTCGGCGGCGGGCTTGCCGTTGGCGAAGGTGGTTTTGAGCGGACCGGCCAGCTTCTCGATGCGCTGCCAGGGCTCGGCGGGGTTGGTGCCGTTGCGGAACGCCGTGAGGTTGCCGTGCTCATACATGCGCTCCTCCATCAGCTCGCCGGCCGGGTTGTAGTAGCGCGACGGGCCTTCGGCGGTGCCGTAGAGGTAGGTCTGCACGGTTTCGAGCTTACCGTTGGGGAAGTAGAACTTGGTTTCGCCCACCCAGCTGCCGTAGCGGTAGTTCACCACCGAATGCAGCTGGCCCGAGGGGTAATACTCCTTCCACTCGCCATGCCGCTCGCCGTTGACGTAGCGGCCTTCATAGAGCGGCTTGCCGTTGCTGTAGTAGGACTTGTAGGGCCCGTGGCGCTGGTCGGCTTCGTAGCTGAACTCCACTTCCGGCTGGCCATTGGGATGGTACCAGCGGGCCGGGCCGCGGTTTTCGTAGCAAGCCACCTGGGTGCGGTAGTGGGGCTGGCCGCCGGGGAAGGTGAAGGTGAACTCCTTGGTATCGGGGCGGAGCGCCACGTGGCTGACGGTGCGGCCCAGGGTGTCGTAGGTGGTCAGCTGCAGCTTGCGCCCGAAGCCGTAGAGGCGCGACTCGGTGAGCTTGCCGTTGGGGGCGAAGCTGCGGGTGGGGCCGTTTTTCTGGCCCTGGTGCATTTCGTACTCCTCGCTCACCTGGCCGTCGGCGTAGAACTCGCGCCAGGGGCCCTGCTGCTGGCCGGCGCGGTAGTAGCCGGTCTGGTAGCGCTGGCCGTCGCGCAGGAAGCTCTCGAAGCTGCCCTCCAGCTGGCCGCCGTCGTAGCTGGTGCGCTGCTTGAGCTGGCCGTTGGCGTGGTAGTCGAGGGCCGGGCCCTGCAGCTGGCCCAGCTTATAGTGCCGGATTTGCTGCAGCAGGCCGTTGGCGTAGCTCCAGCGCCACTCGCCTTCCATGAAGCCGTCGATGTAGGTGCCAGTGCCGGTCACGCCGGTTTCGGCGCCGTAGATCTGCACGGCCACGCGGCCCTTTTTGGGCACGGGCGTATCCTGCAGACGGCTGCCGGTGGCGGGGTCGAAGTAGCGCTGCCGCGTGATGCGGCCGTGCTCGTACTCCACTTCGGCGTAGAGCTTGCCCTGGTAGGTGTAGTCGCGGAAGGGGCCGTGCAGCTCGCCGGCCTCGTCGAAGCTTTTCTCGTCGCTGGGGCGGCCGTCGGCGAAGTAGCTTTTCCACACGCCGGTCTGCTTGCCGCGGGTGTAGGTGCCGGTGTTCTGCAGCTGGCCGTTGGAGAAGTAGTCGGTGTAGGGGCCGTGCAGCTCGTCCTGGTCGTAGGTGCCGCGCTTTTCGGGCTGGTTGTCGGCGTAGTTCACCAGGAAAGGGCCCTGCTTTTTGCCGCCCACGTAGTTGTACTCGTACTCCTTGGTGCCGTCGGGGTAGAAGTGGGTTTGGGCGCCCTCCTGCTTGTCGGCGCGCACTTCCACCTGCATCTTGGTTTTGCCGTCGGGGTACAGCTCCCGGTAAGGGCCGCTCAGGTCGCCGGCCCGGAAGGTGCGGGTGCCTTCCAGCTCGCCGCAGTAGCTGAACACCTTCAGCACGCCCTCGGTCTTGCCGTTGACGTACGTGGCCTCGCTGGCGGGCTGGCCGTTGTCGTGGTAGTCGCGCACGAGGCCGTCCAGCTCGCCATTGCGGTAAGTGGCGGTGCGCTCCAGCACGCCGGTGGCGTAGTAGATGCGCCAGGGGCCGGTGCGCTTGAAATCAGGGCCGTAGAGGCCCTGCTGCCGAACGGTGCCGCTCTCGTCCGTGAACAGCCACGGCCCCGTAAAGCGGCGCTCCTCCCCTTCCACCGTGCCTTCGCCGATGCCGTTGAGCACGCCCTTATCATCAAACCAGCCTTTGGCCTGCACGGATTTGCCGTCGTGCATAAATGACTGCTGCTCCCGAATCTGCAGCAGCGCCGGCGAAATGGCCGTGTAGAATTTCTCGATGCGGCTCTTGTTGCCCTTGATCCACTGGGCGGCCTTCTGGTCGTCGGCGGAGGCCAGGGCGAGGTAGGTGGCAGTGGTCAGGTTGTCGTTGAGGCGGAGCTGGGTTACCAGCGGGCCGTAGAGGCGCAGCCAGAAGTCGTCGGTAGAGGCAGCAGCCGGGGCCGGAAACTTCTCCACCAGCAGCTGTAGCTGCTTCACCAGCGCCGCATCAAATTTCACCTTCGACACATAGTCCTTGCGCAGCGCAATCTTGGAATCGAGCAGGGCATCGAGCTCCGTGAAAGCAGCGTTGGGCGTGAACGGGGCAATTTTATCAGCTTCTTCCACCACCGCCGTGCGGGTGGCCTGCTCTTCCAGGGCCACCAGCATGTTGTGGCTGCTGGCCGCAGGCTGCAGCAGCAGGTACGTGAGCATGCTGAGCATGGCGTGGCTGGTGTGGCCCTGCCGGCTGGCCAGGTAGGCCAGCTGATAATGACTGTTGGCGTGGGTGGGCTTCAGGGACACCCCACGCTGCAGGCTGGCAAAGCCTGGGGCAAACTGCTTGGTGGCCACCTGAAACACGCCCTGGTTGAACCACAGATTCTGATTGTAGGGGAAGTGCTTGAGGCCGGTATCGTAGGCGGCCTGGGCCTTTTCGGGGTGCTTGAGCTCCTCCTCGGCCCACGACAGCGCCACGTAGGGCTGCGGGTCGTGGAAGTGCTGGGCCAGGGCGCGGGTGGCGGCGTCTACGGCTTCCTGGTATTTTTCCAGCGCCACGTAGCTGGTGGCCAGCTCGCTCTGGGCGGCGGCATACAGCGTGTCGCCGGGCGTGATGCTGCTGTACAGGGCAATGGCCCCGGCGTAGTCGCCCTGGTCGTGCAGTTCAATGCCCTGGTTTACGGCCTGCCGCGAATCGACGAGGGGCGGCAGGGTGGCCGCGGCCGTAGTAGCAGAAGTGGTAGCAGCGGGGCGTACGGCCGCTTTCTGGCCCTGCGCGGCCAGGGGCGCGGCGGCCAGCAAGGCCAGCACCGCACCATAAGAAGGTAGTCGCATCAAAAAGAATAGATAAAGAAGGCAATGCATAGCCGCGACCCGCGCGGAGCCGGCAGATATTCCTACAAGTATACGCACGGAACGGCCGGCCTAAAACAGGCCGGCCGCCGGACATAAAGAAATTTTCAACCACCAGCCTGCTGAGCTGGAAGTGGGGCGCTATAGCTGGAAGCGGTAGGTTGACCGCAACCCTACATAGCTTAATCTTTTGCCAATCACATTGCGGTATGATACCGGATCAACGGTAGCGGAAATGTCCCACACGGTGTAATCTAATTGCCAACGCTCCAGTTCGCTCAGCCCTATACTTCCGACCAGTTGCAGGGCCAGCGAGCTATGGGCACCAAACGACCACTGCTGCCCAGCCGCTGCCCTCAGACCTACCCGGTACGGGTTGTATTTGAGCGGACGGGCCGTGAGTGTCCCTCCCTGACCCAAACCGGTGGAAGGGTCGCCGGAACCAAACCCATACATGAATTCGCTGATAGCAATACCAAATCGGGCATCCAGTACATCAATCCCGGCCTCGGCCAGCCAATGGCGCCGGGGTTTTTTGCGCAGTGGCTTAGCAGCCACAGCCTGCAGCGAATACTCCCGTGCATTTACTGTCAGACCGGTTTTGCCTTTGCTCTGCCACCTGTTGCGTACATAGTCCGATTGGTCGGCAAACTCCAGCCCATAATCCAGCACGGCGGCAGTAGCTTTTATCCCCCAGATGGGCGTGATGTTGTATTGCACTCCTATCCCCAGGGTCCGGTCGGGCTTCAGGCGCAGTGAGAGCCGTGAGCTGACTACGTCATCCGTAGCGAAATAGGGTTTAGACACCTGGCCTTGGGCTATTGCCAGAAAAGATATATTACGTTGTGCCAATAAAGGCTGATGAGCCAATAATGCCATAGTCAGAACGACACCAATTCTTCCCTGAGCCATAAGTGTAAACAATTATTTAGAGTATAGGCTAATAGTCGTTGCTTCATGCCCTGCTACAGACAAGGAATGCAAATCACAAGAAATTAAAACATCCGTTCAAAATATAAATAGCAATTAATATTATAGCCATTCTGTATAAGATTATTTTTTATGCCGCCTCCGGTTCCGCGGGGCCGGATACACGGTCAGCTCGCGGTAGCCGAACGTGGGGTCGGGCTCGCGCCGGAACTCCACGTCTTCGAGCACGCCCAGCACCAGCTCGGCGGTGGTGTAGATTAGGTTGCCATCGAGCAGATGCCCGCCCAGCGTGCGCCCCGTGGAGTCAGACACGGCCAGGTGCAGGTGGCTGCCGTTGGTGGAAAGCGTGCCCACCAGGCTCACGATTTCGAAGTGGCCGCGGTACACGCTGGGGCCTTCTTGGTTGGCCAGCCGCAAAGTAGCTTGGGTGAGGCTGCCCACGCACGTCACGAGGGCGCCGGCCTTTATCTGCTGCTGCTCCACAAAGGCGTTGAGCTGCTGGCGCAGGTCCTGGCCGGGCGTCAGGCGCAGCGAGTAGGTGCGCATGGCAGAAGGCAACGCGGCAGGAGCCGGGGCAGCAGGCTTGGTAGCGGACATGGCAGCAGGAGTTTGGGCCAGCAGCGGCGCGGTCGGCCCGGCTAGCAGCAAGGAAAGGAACAAACCGCAGAAACGAGTACGCATACCACAAAGAACGGCAGTTGTTGGGTGATGAGGTGATGAGGTGTCACGATAGAGGCGCAGCCGAAGCATCTGGCGAGTGTAGTGGCTTTACCACACTGGCGAGATGCTTCGGCTGCGCCTCTGCATGACGGATGGGCTGACTTTATTTCTTCATTACCTCATAACCCCATCACTTCATCACCCCATCACATCACCTCATCACTTACCGATTAAAGCGGACGTTGCCGTAGCGCACTTTGATGTTGACGTTGCTGGCGGCTGAGCGGCTGCGGCTGGCCACGCCGAAGGTGCCCTGCATGTCGCTGGACGCCGGGCCGCTTTCCTCGGCCTCCACCCGCACCAGCTTCTTGTCCACGAGCAGCTTGCCGTGCTGGGTGTTCACGTCGAAGTTGAAGCCGGCATCGTCGGCGAAGTTGAGCAGGATGGTGCTGTAGCCGCCGTCGAGGTTGATGACGCGGAAGTTTTTGCCGGTGTTGCGCACCTCGAAGTTGGGGCAGTACTGCACCGTCATGTCGAGGCGGTCGGAGAGCTTGTCGATGCTGAAGCGGGAGTAGCCGGAGGTGCCGCGCAGGTTCTGCACCGTGCCCAGGGCCACGTCGCCGTACTTGCTGTGCACGGTCAGGTCCTGCACCGTCCCAATGTCGATATCCGAGTAGTTGTTGCGCAGATCCACCAGCAGGCCGGCGTCCAGACGCAGCCGCGAGTACGAGGCATCAATGCTGGCGCGCTTGGCATACACCACCGAGGCCTGGCCGTTGCCGACGCGCAGCAGGTTCTGCGGGCCATCGAGGCGGCCGGTGCGCAGCGTGCCGTACTCCACAGCCAGCTCGGTGGCGCCGGTCAGGTCACCGTTAATGCTCACGTCGCCGAAGGTGCTGAACACGTGCAGCGGCGTGTTGCGCGGCACCCACACCGTGTAGTTCACTTCGTATAGTTTGGTGCGGCTCCAGCAGCCGTGGGGCATAGTGCCGAAGCGCGAATTAACCGAAATACCGCCCGTGGAAGGGTCATTTTCGAGCAGCTGCACCTGAATCATGTCCTGGAGCTGCTGGGCCTGGGTTTCGGTTTCGGCCCGCGTGATGATGTCCACGTCGGTGCGGATTTCCGGGCGGTTCCACACGTTCACGAGCACGCGGCCGTAGCGGGTATTGAGGGCGAACGGCTTGCCGTTGGCGGCGCTGAACGTGCGGATCAGGCGGCGCGTCTTCTCCACGGCCGGGGCCGGCGTGGCTTCATCCTGCGGGCCCTGGGGTCCTTGCACGCCCTGCCCTTCGGCCGGGCCGCCCTGCAGCGGCAGCGGCGCGGCCTCGGGGCCGGCCTGGTAGAAGTGGGCTTCCACCGACTGCGCACGCACGGCGCTGCAGCCGGCTAGCACTAGGCCACCCAGCAGCACCGCCTGGTTCAGAAGCTGGCGTAGAGGCTGGCTCATGGCTGGGGCTGATTGGTGGTGGCCGGCGTGCCCTGCGCCTGATACTCCTGCATCTGCTCCCGGGTGCGGGTTTGCTGGTTGAGGATGTCGAGGCGGATCTGCAGGTTGCGGTTCATGGCATCGAGCACCACAGTGGGCTCGGGGTTGCGGTAGAGCTCCTGCTTGAGCTGCCGGTACGTCGAGTCGAGGCCGGCCAGCTCGCGCTGCCAGTCGGCGGCGGCGCCGGCCGGCATGGTGGCTTCCAGCTTCTGCAGCTGGGCTTGGCGCTCTTCAATCTGCACGGCAAAGTAGCTTTCCATACGGCGCACTTCCTGCGTGAGGCGCTGGGCCGGCGAGGCGGAGGTCGCCTCTGCTACCGGCTCGGCTTCAAAGCCAAAAGACAGGCCCGCTGGGCTTTCAGCCGCCGCCGCAGTGGCAGGCGGAGCCACGGCGGCCGTGGTGGCGGTCCAGGCGCCGGAGTGGCTGGTGTTGTTGCTCCAGATGGCGCCGAGGCCGGCCAGCAGCAGGGCGGCGGTGGCGGCAGCCATGGCCGGGCGCGGCAGCCAGGTGGCGCGGCGGGCGGCGGAGGCAGGAGTGGCAGGGGCTTCGGCAGCCGGATGCATACGCACCACCCGCAGCGGAGCGGGCTCCTCGTCGGGCATGGCGGTAGCAGGGGCAGCGGCGGAATCCGCCAGCTGCGCCTCAATGGCGTCCCACAAGTCCGGGCGCGGCTCAAACACGTCGAAGTCGGCGCGGTGCCGCTCAACGAAATTTTCCAGTCCGGTTTCTTTGTCGTTCATGTTCGGGGTGGTACTAGGGGCACTATGGGGTTCTGCAGCTGCCCAAGGGCATTGTCAGAGGGGAAAAGCAAAGCGGGGTGGTATCAGGCCGTGAGGCCGCGCTGGCTGGCCAGCTCCAGCAGTTTCTTGCGGGCCCGGCTGTACTGCGACTTCGACGTAGACTCCGTGATGCCCAGAATGCCGGCTATTTCGGCGTGGTCGTAGCCTTCGAGCAGGTACAGGGTCAGCACCACGCGGTAGCCGTCGGGCAGCTCCTGCACGCAGCGGCGCACCACGTCGGCGCGCCAGTGGGTTTCGTCGCTGTCGGCGGCGTAGTCAGACGGTTCGGGGCCGGCGGCGGCATCGTGCTGCTCGCCCAGCGGCACCAGCTGCAGGCGCCGGTTGCGCAGGCAGTTGATGCTTTTGTTGATGACGATGCGCTTCAGCCAGGAGCCAAACGACGAGTCACCTTTGTAGCTGTGCAGCTCCCGAAACGCACTCAGGAAGGCTTCCTGCAGCACATCTTCGGCCTCGGCGTAGTTGCCGGTGATGCGCAACGAGGCGTTGAACATGGCCTTGGAATAGCGCTTGTATATCTCAGCCTGGGCCCGCCGGTCGCCCAGGCGGCACCGCTCTACCAGCGGGGCGTTGATATCGGTATAAGCAAAAGCTTCCATAAGCGAAAAGCGGAAGGTGAAACAGGCGAAAGTCAGCGAATATCCGACTTTCCAAGCGAAGCTGCTACATGCTGGGGGGCAAGCAGGTGAAAGACAGCCGCGTGGCGCCAGGGTTGCACCTGTCCGCCAACATTGCCGCACGGCGCAGTATTTTTGCAACTGCCTTGTCTGCTATTCTTTCCGTTAAGCTATTCTGCCCGTATGAAGTTTCTTCCATTCCTGTTTTTTGCCGTTACCGCCCTCGTCGCCTGTGAAAAGGACAACGACGCCCCCACCATCGACTTCGGGCCCAACGGCGGCATCACCGTGCGCGATGTGAGCAACCGCCCCACCGGCGCCACCGACCCTACTGACTGGACGCTGGACGGCACCTGGAATCAGCAGGAGCAGGATCTATTCAAGGATTTGGGACTGGATCTGAATGCGCCTGCCAACGGTACAGTGTCGCGCCTCAGCTTCTATCCCAATCCGGCTACGGTGCAAGCCGCCTTCCAGTACGAGGCCCCCGTGGCCGTGACGTGCAGCTTTGTGGTAGTGGACGCCAACTACCAGGCGGTACTGAATCGATCCACTTCTACTACAGCCAGCACGGGCCAGACGGTTTTGCTTGACGTCAGCGGCAGCAATTTCCAGCAAGGCAGGCTCTACCGGCTCTACTACGTGATGCGCAACGGCTCAGCGCTATACTACAAAGGCCACGGCGACCTCAAAGTCGGCATGTAGCATAGGCTTCAGCCTGTGCCGACTTGCACTTCGAGTAAAAGCAAAAGGCCGCCATCTGGTTGATGGCGGCCTTTTGCTTTGTGTAACTACGCAGTCCGGCACAGGCTGAAGCCTATGCTACATTCAGCTAGAAATCGAACTTGATGCCCTGGGCCAGCGGGAGCTGGGTGCTGTAGTTGATGGTGTTGGTCTGGCGGCGCATGTACACGCGCCACGCGTCGGAGCCCGACTCGCGGCCGCCGCCGGTTTCCTTCTCGCCGCCGAACGCGCCACCGATTTCGGCGCCGCTCGTGCCGATGTTCACGTTGGCAATGCCGCAGTCGGAGCCGGTGTGGGCCAGGAAGGCTTCAGCCTCGCGCATATTCAGCGTGAAGATGCTCGACGAGAGGCCCTGACGCACGCCGTTCTGGATGGCAATGGCGTTTTCCACGTCGCCGCTGTACCGGATCAGGTACAGGATGGGCGCAAAGGTTTCTTCCTGCACGGTGTGGTAGGCGTTGTCGGCTTCCACCAGCGCGGGCGTCACGTAGGTGCCGGTTTCGTAGCCGGCGCCGCTCAGCACCTCACCGCCGATGAGCAGCTTGCCGCCTTCCTTTTGCACCGCTTCCAGGGCCTTGGTGAAGGCCTGCACGGCGTCTGTGTCGATGAGCGGACCCACCAGCTTGCCGTCCTGCAGCGGGTGGCCGATGGGCAGGTTGGGGTAGATTTTCAGCAGGCGGGCCTTCACATCCTCGAAAATGGATTCGTGGATGATGACGCGGCGGGTGGTGGTGCAGCGCTGCCCGGCCGTACCCACAGCCCCGAACACGATGGCGCGAATGGCAATTTCCAGGTCGGCGTGCTGGGTGAGGATGATGGCGTTGTTGCCGCCCAGTTCCAGCAGCGCGCGGCCCAGGCGGGCGCCCACCACTTCGCCTACCTTCTTGCCCATGCGGGTGCTGCCCGTGGCCGACACCAGCGGCACGCGGCCGTCGGCGGCCATGGCCGCCCCAATCTCGGCGTCGCCGATAACCAGGTTGAAGATGCCTTCGGGCAGCTCGTTTTCGCGTAGCACGTCCTGGATGATGTGCTGCACGGCCACGGCTACCAGCGGCGTCTTCTCCGAGGGCTTCCAGATACACACGTCGCCGCAGACGGCGGCCAGCATGGCGTTCCAGCTCCACACGGCCACCGGGAAGTTGAAGGCCGAGATGATGCCCACCACGCCCAGCGGGTGGTACTGCTCATACATGCGGTGCGCCGGGCGCTCCGAGTGCATCGTAAAGCCGTGCAACTGGCGCGAGAGGCCAACCGCGAAGTCGCAGATGTCAATCATCTCCTGCACTTCGCCGAGGCCTTCCTGCAGGATTTTGCCCATCTCGTAGCTCACCAGCTTGCCCAGCGGCTCCTTGAACTCGCGCAGTTTGTTGCCAATCTGGCGCACGATTTCGCCGCGCTTGGGCGCCGGCACGGTGCGCCAGGTCAGGAAGGCTTCCTGGGCCTTCTGCACCACCTGCTCGTAGTCTTCTACAGTGGCAAAGGCCACGCTGCCGATGAGCTTGCCGTCGGTGGGCGAGTGGATGGCGCGGGCCTGGGCATTGTCCTGGCCGCCCCACACTAGGCCGGTGCTCCAGGCGGCGTTGGTGGCTTCTACGCCCAGCTCGCGCAGCACCTGCCGGATGCCGTGGTGGTCGTGGTCCTGCACGTCGGTGCCGGTGGCGGTAGCTTCTTCGAGGGCTTGTTTCATGAGAAAGGTTGGGTGGGAAATGCGGATTGGTATTCAGCAAATCTAATGAATTGGCGCGGGGGCTGCTATTTACCGTGTCCCGCGTTGCCAGGTTTCAACGCAAAAAAGCTCCTGCTACGGGTGTAGCAGGAGCTTTGCAGATATTTCCGGCCGCTGGAATCCTTGGATTCCGCGCGTCGCTCGGAATGAGGGCTACTCGGCCTGCCCGATGGGGTAGTAGGCTTTGCGGCCGTCGGGGTACACGCCTTCTACCAGCGCGCCCTGGCTTTCCTTGGCGGCTTCCAGGTACTGGGCCACATCCTGGGGCTTGCTCACCTTGTTCTTGTCGATGCGGGTGATGATGAAGCCGTCGGCAATGCCGGTTTCGCGGAAGTTAGAGCCCTGGATGCCGCTGATTTTCGCGCCACCTTCCAGGCCCAGCTTGTTCATTTCCTGCTTGCTTACCGGAGCCAGTGTGGCGCCTTCATACTTGATGGCCTTGGCCAGCTCTTCCCGGATGATGTCGGTGGTGCCGGTGGAGTTGCGCAGCGTGGCCGAGGCCGTGCGCGTGTCGGAGCCACGCAGGTAGGTCACCTTGATTTTGTCGCCGGGGCGGAAGCGGGCTACCTGCTCCTGCAGCTGCGACGAGGTGTTCACCTTGGCACCGTTGATTTCGGTGATGATGTCACCTTCCTTCAGGCCAGCGTCAGCGGCTGAGCTGTTTTTGCTCAGGCCCATCACGTACACGCCGCTCAGCGTGTTGAGCTTCTTCTCAGAAGCCAGCTGCGCGTCTACCTCCCGGATCTGCACGCCCAGCAGGGCGCGCTGCACCACTTTATACTTCAGCAGGTCATCAATCACCTTGCTCACGATGGAGCTAGGCACGGCGAAGGAGTAGCCCACAAACGAGCCCGTCTGCGAGGCAATGGCCGAGTTGATGCCGATCAGGTCGCCGTTGAGGTTCACGAGCGCGCCGCCCGAGTTGCCGGGGTTCACCACAGCATCGGTTTGCAGGAAGCTCTCGATGCCCATGCCCTGCTGGTCGCGCAGGATGTTGATGTTGCGGCCCTTGGCCGAGATGATGCCGGCCGTGACGGTGGAGTTCAGGTTGAAGGGGTTGCCCACGGCCAGTACCCACTCCCCTACCTTCACCTGGTCGGAGTTGCCGTAGCGGATGAAAGGCAGGTTATCGGCTTTCACCTTTAGCAGGGCCAGGTCGGTGGTAGGGTCGGTGCCCACCAGCTCGGCCTCGAACTTGCGCTTGTCGTCCATCACCACCTCAATCTTGTCGGCCTTATCAATCACGTGGTTGTTGGTGACGATGTAGCCGTTGGCGGCGATGATTACGCCCGAGCCGGAGCCCTGCTGCGGCCCGCGCTGGGGCTGCTGGTACTGCTCAAACTCGTCGCCGAAGAACTGGCGCAGGAAGGGGTCCATGCGGGCACTGCCGCCGCCCTGGCCCGCTTTGGGCGCGTATTCCGTCATTACGTGCACCACGGCCGGCGTCACGGACGCCGCGGCCGCCGTGAAGTTGAGGCCTTCGGGCACCACGTAGTTGCTGCTGCGCAGCTCACTCGTGTACCGAACATTGGGGTCAGCCGCAATAGCCTGGGGCGCGTTGGTGCGCTCTGGCTCCAGCAGCTTGTACCCACCCACTGCCACGCCCCCGCCAAGTACAGCGGAACCGAGCAGACCGAGCATCATTTGTTTTGCTTGCATGGGTAAGAACAGTGAAAGAAGGGAAAAAGAGGAGAACCGAATTTAGGAAAGTGTGCGTGAACCAACAACGAAGCGGGCTTATGCAACGAAAGATGCGCGCCCGACAGTATGAGGTTGCATCTGGCAGCCGAGCCGGGGCTTTTAGTCGACAAAACTACCCACGGTGTCTGCCACTTTCCGCTGTCTACTCTAGCAACACGCGGGCCAACAAAAAAGGCACCCGTCTGGATGCCTTTTTTGCAGAACTCGCAGTGCCTAGCGCACTTCGATGTGATGTTTCGTCACTTTTTTGCTGTCAAAAGGCAGCTGCACGCGCAGAATGCCATCGGTCAGCTCGGCGTTGATGGCCGTTACGTCGACGGTGTCGGGCAGGCGGAAGCTGCGGGTGAAGCTGCCGTAGCCGGTTTCGGTGCGGTGGAACTTCGGGGCGTTTTCGGCGGCCTCCAGCGCCTTCCGCTCGCCGCTGATGACGAGCTGGCCTTCCTGGAAGTCAATGCTGACGGCGTCTTTCGCTACGCCCGGCAGCGCCAGGTGCAGCTCGAAGCCGGCTTCGGTTTCCAGCACGTCGGCGGCCGGCGCGAAGGATTTGGAGGGTTGGTTCACGGCCGGCAGCGTGTCGCGCAGCATGTCGCTGAGCACGGCATTGAAGGCACGCGAAGGACGAAGAGCAGGGCGGTTGTTATACAGCAGAGTTGCCATGGTATGAGATGATGTAGTTGAGTCAGAAGTTGAATCTGTGCCGTCGGGCACACCCTTACTCTATAAAATCCATACCAGTCGACTTTTAATGACAAAAAGACATTAAAAGCATATTCGGCGAATTTCAGCCCTATTCATATTTCAAAAAATACCGGCCATACAATCCATCAAGCCTCCTTTAACCCCAATCCAACTCACGACAAAAAGTCACAAATCAACTTAGTGCTGCGTTGGAAGCTGCCGGCGCTCGAACACGGAGCCGCCTTTGAAGAAGGTGAAACGCAGATCCAGGCCCACAACGGGCGTGATGAGGTTGGTGCGGCCGCCACCGGTGACGTTGCCGTTGGCATCGGTCTGCACCAACGCGTTGATGTAGGTGGTCTGCGACGCCACCCAGGGCGTGAAATCGAAATGCGGCGACACCCGCACGCCGATTTCGCCGCGCAGGCTGCCGAAGTCGATTACCCGCTCTTTCTCCTCCAACTCGTCGCGCTGCAGGCGCAGATAGGCGGCAGCTTCGTAGGAGATGCGCGGGCGCAGGGCCAGGCTGGTGCCCAGCGGAAACACCCGGTCCAGGTCGAGGCGTAGGCGGGTGATGCCGCGGCTTTCGGCTCCCTCCTCGGTTGGCACGAAAACCTCTACGCCCAGCCGCTGCCGGAAATTGAAGCCGCCCAGCGTGTTCCAGTGCCGCACGAACAGTTCGGGCGTCAGGTTGGTGTAGAGCCCGTTGCGGCTGCCGCCATCCCGCTCAACCTTATAAAAATCGCTACGCAGCGTAGCGCCGCCGCTCCACTTCTCGTTCCAGAACCGCTCGTAGCCCAGGTTCAGGCCCACCTGTTCCAGGGTAGTGCCCTGAAAGGTGCCGGTGCTGATGGGCCCGCGCACGCCTAGCAGCGCATAGTCGTCGCCGGTCAGGGCCAGCTCGGTCTGTACCTCGGGCAGCAGCAGCGTGCTGCCGACGCTCCGGCGCTGGGCCGTGGCGGCGGTGGCAAGCAGGCAGGCGGTAAGCAGTAGAAATTGGTGACGCATAGAAAAAGCAGATGTAGCATAGGCTTCAGCCTGTGCCCGTTAGCGAATATTATTGCGCGGCTGTTGCGCAGTGCCTCCGTTCAGGTGATGATGAGGCCAGTAGCGCGAATAACGCAGTTCGTGTTACGAAACGATAGTCAGTACAACCTAGTGTAGCGCGAACTACGCAGCTCGCGCTACACTATGGTAGTCACCTCAGCTCTACGAGCGGGCACAGGCTGAAGCCTATGCTACATTTAGCTCGCAGAGCGTGAGCCAGGCCATCAGGCCGGGGCCGGTTTCCAGGGCTTTGGGCTCGATATCGAAGGTGGGCGTGTGCACGCTGGAGGCAAAGCGGCCGTCTTCGGCGCGGGTGCCGAGGCGGTAGAAACAGGCATCGGCGGCCTGCGAGAAGTAGGCGAAGTCCTCAGCGGCCATCCACTGGTCCAGCTCAATCACGTTTTCCGCCCCCAGATATTGCTCGGCGGCGGCGCGCACACGGGCCGTGAGCTTGGGCTCGTTTTCCAGGTACGGGTAGCCGCGCCGGATTTCCAGCTCGCAGGTGGCACCCATGGAGTCGGCCAGGCCTTCGCAGAGGCGGCGCAGGTGGCCGTGGGCCTCGTCGCGCCACTCCTCGTTCAGCGTCCGGAAGGTGCCTTCAATGTAGACCTCGTTGGGAATGACGTTGGTGGCGCCGTTGGCAATGACTTTGCCGAACGACAGCACGGAAGGCAGCTTGGGGTTGGCGCGGCGGCTCACAATTTGCTGTGCCGCCACGATGATGTGGGCGGCCACCAGCACGGGGTCGAGGTTCATTTCGGGCATGGCGCCGTGGCCGCCTTTACCGCGCACGGTCAGGTAGAGCTCGTCGGTGCTGGCCATGTAGCGGCCGGGCCGGATGCCGATCTGGCCGGCGGGCAGCATCGGGAAAACGTGCTGGCCCAGCACGCTGGCGGGCTTGGGGTTTTCGAGCACGCCTTCCTGAATCATCAGGTTGGCGCCACCCGGCAGCCGTTCTTCACCGGGCTGAAACATCAGCTTCACAGTGCCCTCAAACTCGTCCTTCAGCGCCACCAGAATGCGGGCCGCGCCCAGCAGCGACGACGTGTGCACGTCGTGGCCGCAGGCGTGCATCACGCCGGGGTTCTGGGATTTGTAGGGCACCTCGTTCTGCTCCGTGATGGGCAGCGCGTCCATGTCGGCGCGCAGGGCCACGGTGCGGGAGGCTGGGTTGCGGCCTTCAATGAGGGCCACCACGCCGGTTTTAGCAATGGGCTGGGGCTGCAAGCCCAGCTGCCGCAGTTGCTCGGTCACGAAGGCCA
Organism: Hymenobacter sp. APR13; assembly: GCF_000737515.1. Taxonomy (NCBI): domain Bacteria; kingdom Pseudomonadati; phylum Bacteroidota; class Cytophagia; order Cytophagales; family Hymenobacteraceae; genus Hymenobacter; species Hymenobacter sp. APR13. The sequence goes on along the minus strand of NZ_CP006587.1, from coordinate 2,719,140 downwards.
CGGTGTTGTACTCCTCAAACGACAGCTCGGGGTGGGCGTGCAAATGGTGACGCACGGCAATGGTATCGGCGGCGTGCTCGGTGGCCAGCGCTTTGATGCGGGAAAGCAGGTGGTTCATAAGGCAGATAAAACCAGGGAAAGCGGCTACTCAAACAGCACGCCCAGATACAGATGAATGGCTACCAGCATGGGCCGGCCGAAGGTGTTAGGACTGAAGGCCGCCTCGTACTGCTCGGCCGAGGAGGTGACCCGGCCCACGAGCACGCAGTCGGCAAACTCCAGGTACTGGCCGCGCTTGTCGTTGTTGAAGCGGATGCGCCCGCGCACGGCCACCGTGAAATCCAGCAGAATATGTTGGCTCTGGCGGGCCACCAGCGTCAGGTCCACCACGCCGCTATGGGGCCAGAGCGTAAGCAGCAGCCGTAAGTCGTGTTGGTCTACGCAGCACTCCACACCGCCGTGCTCGTTTTCTACGGGCACGGTTTCCAGGCCCTGCAGCAAATCCAGCTCCTCCCATTGCAGCTCGCGGAGGGTGGCCATGGCTAGTACGCTGCTTTGTTGAGCACCACCTGCGCCGATTCCAGCTCGGCTTTGGGGGCCAGCGGCCGGATGCGGAGCATGGCCTGCTCGGCTTCGAGGCGCGTGAGGTAGTCGCCGATATAGAGGCGGAACACGGGCTGCTTGAAGGTCAGGTAGTCGGTTTCGTCGGGGTAGCGGCTGATAACGGCGCGGCGGATGCTCATGGCCTGCTCGCGCTCCAGCCCCACGTAGGCCAGAATGCGGAAACCCTGGGCATACTTCACGTTCTGGTTGGTGAAGGCCTGGTCGCGCAGGCGCTGCTCAATCTGGGCATTCACCTGGTTGGTAGGCGTTACCGGGGTGCGCGTGGCAGCCGGCACAGCCATTTCCTTGGGTGCGCTGAACACGGGCCGGTAGCGGCTCAGGTCTTCGGCGGGCACGGCCGGTGCGGCCTGGGCGGCGCGGGTTTTGGTGGTATCGGCGGGGGCGGCGGGGCCGGTGGTGGCGGGCGCGGTGGCGGCGCAGGCGCCCAGGGCCAAGAATGCGGGAAGCAGCAGCACGTTACGCAGTAGGGGTTTCATCATGGTCATCAAGCAAAGCCAGGCTGTTAGAGGAGCCCAGCCGGTCGGCGCCGGCCGCAACCAGCGCCAGCGCAAACGCCCGGGCCCGGATGCCGCCGGAGGCCTTGATACGGATAGTGTCCGGCAACGATTGCCGCATCAGTTCAATATCGGCCACCGAGGCGCCGCGGCTGGCAAAGCCGGTGGAGGTCTTCACGAAGTCGGCCCCGGCCTCGGCGCACAGCCGGCAGGCCGTCACGATTTCCTCCTCGGTCAGCAGCGCCGTTTCGATAATCACCTTCAGAATGGCACCGCGGAAGTGGCACAGCTCGACCAGCTGCCCGATTTCCTCTTCCACTTCGGCCAGCTCGCCGGCCTTGAGGGCGCCCACGTTGATGACCATATCCAGCTCCGTCGCTCCGTCGGCCAAAGCCAGATGGGCTTCAAAGAACTTCACTTTCGCCAGCGCGTAGCCCAGCGGAAACCCGATAACGGTGCACACCGGCACGCCGCTGCCGTGCAGCGCCTCGGTGGCCAGGCGCACGTAGCAGGGCGGCACGCACACGCTGGCAAACTGCTGCGCGACGGCCTCCTGGCACAGCTGCCGGATCTGGGCGGGCGTGGCATCGGGCCGCAGCAGCGTATGGTCGATGTAGGGAGCGAGGTTCATAGAGCAGGCAAAGGTAGAAGGTATAGCGCGAAACGGATCGGCACCTTACAACAAACGGGCCGCGCTTCCTGCTGGAAACGCGGCCCGTTCTGTGGCTTGTGGCGGCCTTATGCCTCGTCAACCAGCACGCAGCGGTTGTTGAGCAGGTCGTCTTCCACGGTCTTGTATTTCACGTCGCTCACGATGCGTCCGTCCATGTACTGCACGGTCACTTTCTCGTTGCGGTTGGCCACTTTCTGCGAGCGGGCCGGCATCTGCTTTTCCAGAATCTGCGCGTCGTCGGGGCCCATGTCCTCGGGGCCGGCACCCAGCGAAACCGACGATACTTCCTTCTCGGCCGTCAGCTTGGGCATCGGGGCGGGCGTGGGCAGCTCGTCTTCGATGTAGAACTCGGCCTCGTCGGTGCCCTGGGCGCCGCCCTGCACCGGAATATCGGCGCGGAACAGGAACGACAGGGTGTCTTCGTTGACCTTGCCGATCATGCCTTTGAACAGCTCGAAGCTCTCGAACTTGTACACCAGCAGCGGGTCTTTCTGCTCGTACACGGCGTTCTGCACCACCTGCTTCAGGTCGTCCATCTGGCGCAGGTGCTGGGTCCAGGCAGTGTCGATGGTCGACAGCACCACGGATTTCTCCATGCTCCGAATGATTTCGTGGCCGCCCGTGGCCTGCGAGCGGCGCAGGTTAGCTACCGCCGAAACCTGCTTGCGGCCGTCTGTGAAGGGCACTGCCACGTTTTCGAACGGGGCGTTCTGCTCCAGCAGGCTATTCACGAGCGGCATGGCGTTGCCGGCAATGTGGTCGTTCTTGCTGTGGTAGTAGCCCAAGGCCTCGTCGTAGAGCTTCTGCGACAGGGTGCCGGCGGCCATGCCCTTCATTTCGGCTTCCGTGATGTAGGTATCGTAGCCGTACACGCGGATGATGGCCAGCTTGAAGTCCTCGTAGTCGCCCGAGATTTTGTGGGCGGCCACGATGTCCTCAGCCACGTCGTAGATCATGTTCCACACGTCCAGCTCCAGACGCTCGCCGAACAGGGCGTTGCGGCGGCGCTTGTACACCACTTCGCGCTGGGCGTTCATCACGTCGTCGTACTCGAGCAGGCGCTTGCGCTGGCCGAAGTTGTTTTCTTCAACCTTCTTCTGGGCGCGCTCAATCGAGCTGGTAATCATCGAGTGCTGGATTACCTCGCCTTCTTCCAGGCCCATACGGTCCATGAGCTTGGCAATTCGGTCGGAGCCGAACAGGCGCATTAGGTTGTCTTCGAGGCTCACGAAGAACTGCGAAGAGCCCGGGTCGCCCTGGCGGCCGGCGCGGCCCCGCAGCTGGCGGTCTACGCGGCGGCTTTCGTGGCGCTCCGTACCGATGATGGCCAGGCCACCCGCAGCTTTGGAGGTTTCCTTGAGCTTGATGTCGGTACCGCGGCCGGCCATGTTGGTGGCAATGGTCACGGTGCCGGGGTAGCCGGCGGCGGCCACAATCTCGGCTTCGCGCTGGTTTTGCTTGGCGTTGAGCACCTGGTGCTGGATGCCGCGCAGCTTCAGCATGCGGCTCACCAGCTCCGAGATTTCCACGCTCGTGGTACCTACCAGCACTGGGCGGCCGGCCTGCACCAGCGTTTGGATTTCCTCGGCCACGGCGTTGTACTTCTCACGAACGGTCTTGTAGACCTTATCGTGCTCGTCTTTGCGCTGGATGCCGCGATTGGTCGGAATCACCACTACGTCGAGCTTATAGATGTCCCACAGCTCGCCGGCTTCGGTTTCGGCCGTACCCGTCATGCCGCCCAGCTTGTGGTACATGCGGAAGTAGTTCTGCAGCGTAACCGTAGCGTAGGTCTGGGTGGCGTCTTCCACGCGCACGTTTTCCTTGGCCTCAATGGCCTGGTGCAGGCCGTCGGAGTAGCGGCGGCCTTCCATTACGCGGCCGGTCTGCTCGTCCACGATCTTCACCTTGCCGTCGTCGGTCAGGATGTACTGGTCGTCTTTCTCGAACAGCGTGTAGGCCTTCAGGAGCTGGTTTACGGTGTGAACCCGCTCGCTCTTCTCCTGGTAGTCCTGCATCAGCCGTTCCTTCTGGTGCAGCTTTTCGTCGTCCTTGAGGCTGTTGTTTTTCTCGAGGTTGGCGATTTCCGACCCAATGTCGGGCATGATGAACAGGTGCGGATCTTCACCCTGGGCTGTAATCAGGTCGATGCCTTTTTCGGTCAGCTCGATCTGGTTGTTCTTTTCGTCAATCGTAAAGAACAGCGGCATATCGGCCTGCGGCATCTGGCGGGCGTTGTCCTGCAGGTAGTGGTTTTCCACTTTCTGCAGCACGGCGCGCATGCCGGTTTCGCTCAGGAACTTGATCAGCGGCTTGCTCTTGGGCAGGCCACGGTAGGCGCGAAACAAAGCCAGGCCGGCTTCGCCTTCCTTGTAGCCGTCTTTGCCTTCTTTGATGCCTTTGCGAGCTTCCACTAGGTACTGCTGCACGAGCTTTTTCTGCTCGTCTACGAGGCGCTGGATGCGGGGCTTGAGCTGGTAGAACTCGTGCACGTCGCCGCGGGGCACGGGGCCCGAGATGATGAGCGGCGTCCGGGCATCGTCAATCAGCACGGAGTCCACTTCGTCGACCATGGCGTAGTGGTGCTTGCGCTGCACCAGCTCGCCGGTTTCGCGCGCCATGTTGTCGCGCAGGTAGTCGAAGCCGAATTCGTTGTTGGTGCCGTAGGTGATGTCGGCGGCGTAGGCGGCGCGGCGGGCATCGGTGTTGGGCTGGTGCTTATCGATGCAGTCCACGGTGATGCCGTGGAACTCGAACAGCGGCGCATTCCACTCCGAGTCACGCTTGGCCAGGTAGTCGTTGACGGTTACCAGATGCACGCCGCGCTTGCTGAGCGCGTTCAGGAACGCCGGCAGCGTCGACACGAGGGTTTTGCCCTCGCCGGTCGCCATTTCCGAAATCTTGCCCTGGTGCAGCACCACGCCCCCGATGATCTGGACGTCGTAGTGAATCATGTCCCAGGTGATTTCGGCGCCGGCCGCCAGCCACTTGTTGCTCCAGATGGCTTTGTCGCCCTGAATCGTGACGTTCTTTTTGCGCTGCGCGTACTGGCGGTCGTAGTCGGTGGCGGTTACCACCAGCTGGCCGTTTTCGGTGTAGCGGCGGGCCGTTTCCTTCACCGTGGCAAAGGCGGCGGGCAGCACCTGCATCAGCACCACTTCCAGGTCTTTATTGCGCTGTTTTTCCAGCTCGTCAATCTGGTCGAAGAGCTTCTCCTTGGCCATGATGTCGAGGCTGGCGTCGTCGTTGACGCGGGCGTGCAACGCGGCCAGCTGGTCGTCGAGCGGCTTCAGATGGGCGTCGATGCGGGCGCGCACCTCGTTGGTGTGCTCGCGCAGCTGGTCGTCGGAGAGTTGTGCCAGTTTGGCATATTCGGCGTTTACGAGCGCCACATAGGGGATAATCTCCTTCAAGTCCCGGTCCGATTTCGTTCCGAAAATCTTGGCGACGGTTTTCCCTAGAAAGTCAAACATGCTGTTATTTTTAAACTGAAACGCCGGGGCGTACCTCAAATTTACAGTGTTTTCCGGGATTCTCCCGGTCAAATACCGTAAACGCGCCGCCCCGGACCCCAAAACGACAAACCCCGCATCCTCAAAGAGTGTGCGGGGTTTGTTTGATCGGCGAACTTGTCAGGTCCGTCAGCCGGATTAGAACGTCATGCTTCGCTACGCTATGCCTGACGTTTAAGCGGCACTTTACTGCTTGGCCGGGTCGCGGGGCACCAGCTTCTCCATGATGGACGTGGAGCCGAGAATGGCCGGTTTCTGGGCCTTCTGGGCTTCTTCGCTCTTCTCCGTGAGGCGCTTGTAGAGCGTGAGAGCCTGGGCCACTACCTGGTCCATGTTGTAGTACTTGTAGGTAGCGAGGCGGCCCACAAAGTGTACGTTCGGGGTCTGGTCGGCCAGCTTCTTGTACTGGTTGTACAGGTCGGCGTTTTCGAGGCGCGGCACGGGGTAGTATGGGTCGCCCTCGGCTTTGGGATACTCGTAGACCAGCGCGGTTTTGGGGTGTTTCTGGCCAGTGAGAGCCTTAAACTCCGTAATGCGCGTGTACAGGTTGTCGTTGGGGTAGTTCACCACCGGCGCGGCCAAGTGCTGCTCCACGTTCAGGGTTTCGTGCTTAAACTCCAGCGAGCGGTAGGGCAGCTTGCCGTATTTGAAGTCGAAATACTCATCTACCGGCCCCGTAAAAATCATTTCCTTGAAAGGAATGAAGTCGATGATGTCGTGGTAGTCGGTGTTGAGCATCACCTTGATGTTGGGGTGGTCTAGCATCCGCTCGAACATGCGGGTGTAGCCGTGCAGCGGCATGGCCTGGTAGGTATCGGTGAAGTACCGGTCGTCGCGGTTGGTGCGGGTAGGCACCCGGCTCGTCACGGACTTGTCCAGCTCCGAGGGGTCCATGCCCCACTGCTTGCGGGTGTAGTTCTTGAAGAACTTCTCGTACAGCTCGCGGCCCACTTTGCTGACCACCACGTCCTCGGAAGTCCGGATAACGGGCACGTCCTCGGCTACCGACTCGAAGAACTGCTCTACCTCAAAGCTGTTCAGCGACAGGCCGTAGAGCTTGTTGATGGTATCGAGGTTGATGGGCATGGGCACCATCTGGCCATCCACGGAAGCCAGCACGCGGTGCTCGTAGGGGCGCCAGTCGGTGAAGTTCGACAGGTACTCGAAAACGTCCTTGGAATTGGTGTGGAAGATATGCGGGCCGTATTTGTGGACCAGGATACCGTCTTCGTTGTAATGGTCGTAGGCATTGCCGGCAATGTGGCTGCGTTTGTCTACAATCAGCACTTTTTTATTTGAGCGGGTGGCCAGCCGCTCGGCCAGCACGCTGCCGGCAAAACCGGCCCCAACAATGAGGTAATCGAACATAGCGTACGGGGTGATGTGGTTGGTAGGGGGATTCGGAAAGGGAATTTTCAGGTAGTAGCGAGCGGGGCAACGGGTACTTTGGCGTGCAGGCGGTCCTGCATCAGGTCCAGCATCTGCTGCCAGGTCTGGTCCCAGGAAATGGTGGCGAGGTAGTCGTCGGTGCGCTGGCGCCAGTCGGCATCCTGGGTTTGCGTCAGAGCCTTTTCGATGGCCTGGCCGAAATCAGCGGCGTTATCGGCAATCTGCACGAGGTTCAGCTCGCCGTAGGGGCGCACCACGTCGCGGATGGGCGTGCTGACCACGGGGCGGCCGGCAGCCAGGTACTCGGGGGTTTTGGTAGGCGAAATGAACTTGGTGCTTTCGTTGTCGGCGAAGAGCAGCGTGGCCACGTCCCAGCCCTGCAGGTAGGCGGGCAACTCCTGGTAGTCTTTGCCGCCGAGGTAGTGCACATTGGCCTGCCGCGGCAGGGTGGCCGGGTCAATCTTCACCACAGGCCCGATGATGACAAACTGCCACTCGGGGTGCGCGTCGGCCAACTGGCCCAACAGTTCAATATCCAGCCGCTCATCCACCACGCCGAAGAACCCGACGCGCGGATGCGCAATGCCGGCCTGGTCGGCGGGCTCAGGCATGGGCTGGCGGGCCTGGCCGAAGTGGGCTTTGTCGATGCTGCTGGGGAAGGGATGCGCGTCGCGGTGCTGCTGGCGCTTGGCTTCGTAGAGCGTGTGGCCGCCCGTGAACACCAGATCGGCCTTCTCGAACAGCTCCCGCTCCCGCTCGCGCAGCTCCGGCGGCGCAAACTTGAAGGCGGCCAGTTCGTCCATGCAGTCATAGACGGTCAGTAGCGGCTTGAAGAAGCGCGACTTGCCCAGGGCCATCGGCGTGTAGTACCAGAACACGTACTTGTCCACGCCCTGCTCGTCGAAGTAGCGGCTCAGCACCTCAAACTGGGTTTGGTCGGCCACGGCTTCGTCGGCGCGCAGCTTGTGCGGCAGATGCACCACCAGCACCTTGAGGCCCTGCTGGCGCTCCTTCACTTCCAGGTGCGGCTCAATGAGGTCGTCGGCGTGATAGAAGGCTTCTTCCACGTAGAAAACGCGGCCGTGCTGGGCAAAGCGTGAGAGCAGGTGCTGCGGGCGCTGCCACACGAAATCCCAATGCAGGTGTGCAAAGCAAACTAAATCGGGCAGAAAATAGGAAACCGGGGCAATAGTAGACGTAGTGGCGGTAGCAGCGGCAGAGGCGGAAGCATGGGCGTCCAACTCCGCTGGTGTGGTCAGCGGCATAAGCGAGAAAACGAGAATGAGTAATCGGGGGCACAGGCCTCTTACTGGAAGATTCCGCCTCAACGGCCTGCCGGCCCCTATCGACTATACGCCCGATTATTTAAAAGGATATCGTTGAGCTAACGCTAAATTATTTGGCATAGTTCAACTAAAGCCAGTAGCTCAACAATAGCATCAGAGCAATTGCTGCATTTCTACAGCATCCTGCCAACCGCCAGGCCGTCGCAGCCACTGCTGCCGGGTGCCTACCGTGCGGAAACCAGCCGCCGCAAACAGCTCCAGGCTGGCCGCATTGTCGGCGGCGATGGTGCAGTGCAGTTGGTGCAGCTGTAGCACCTGCCGGGCATAGGGCAGCAACAGGGCCAGCGCGGCCTGCGCGTAGCCGTGGCGACGGTGCTCGGGCAGCACCACTATGCCTACCCCCGCCCGCTGGTGCAGGGGCTCAAACCCGAAAATATCCACGGTGCCCACAGCCGCGCCGGTGGCGGTGCCGCATAGCACCAGCCGCAGTTGCCGCACCTCGTGGAAGTCGGCGGCGGCGCTGTCGAGGTACTGGCGCAGGGTGTAGCGCGACACGGGCGCCAGCGTGTCGGACACGCTCCAGACCGCGGGGTCGTTTTCCAGCGCGTACAGGAAGTCGAGGTCGTCGGCTTCAAGGGGGCGCAGAAATACGAGGTCGGAACGGAGCATAACGAATGGTTCATCTCTAGCCCATTTCTATAAGACAGAGAGAATTAGCTTCTCTCCCTCTGCAAGGCCGGGCAACGGATGTTGGTAAAAGAAAGAATATTAAAGCTATTTCCCCTTCTCTTTTGGAGAGGGGGCTAGAGGGTGAGGTCCGGCACAGGCTGAAGCCTATGCTACCTCTATTTTCCCCTCAAACACCCGCGTGGCGGGGCCAATGAGGTAGACGTGCTGGAACGAGCCGTCGGGCTGGGTCTGGAAGGTTACGCGCAGGTCGCCGCCGGGGGTGCGCAGGTGCACGGGGCTGGTGGCGCCGTGCTGCGAGGCGGCCAGCGCCACGGCCGTGACGCCGGTGCCGCAGCTCAGGGTTTCGTCTTCCACGCCCCGCTCGTAGGTGCGCACCTGCCAGGGCTGTTCGGGCGTGGCGGGCGCCTCCACGAAGTTGATGTTGGTGCCTTTTTCGCGGAACAGCTCGCCGTAGCGGATGGCGCGGCCTTCGGCAAACACGTTCAGCTCGGCCAGCGTACCGGCCGCCTGCAGGCGCACCACGTGCGGCGAGCCGGTATCGAGGAACACGCCCAGCCCTTCCAGCGGCTGCTGCCCGGCCACGTCCTGCATGCGCAGATGCACGGTGCCGTCGGCGTCGATGCGGGCCTCGTGGGGGCCGTCGGCGGCCAGGAAACGGGTTTCGGTTTCGATGACGCCCAGCTGCCGGGCAAAGGCCACGGTGCAGCGCCCGCCGTTGCCGCACATCGAGCCCAGGTGGCCATCGGCGTTGAAATACACCATCTCGAAATCGTACTCCGGGTGGTTGCGCAGCAGAATCAGGCCGTCGGCGCCGATGCCGCGGCGCCGGTCGCAGAGGTTGCGCACCAGCGCGTGGTCGGCGGCATTAAAGGTTTCGGCGCGGTCGTCCAGCATCACGAAGTCGTTGCCGGTGCCCTGGTATTTGTGGAAGTGCAGCGTGGTGCTCATGGGGCAAAGGTACGAAGGGGGTGACAGGTGACAGGTGACAGGTAAAGGAAGAACGTCATTCCGGGCTTGCGAGGAATCTCGCGTGCTGACGTTGGCCTCACCCCCGACCCCCTCTCCGGTGGAGAGGGGGAGCCTGACGAGCTTTTTCGGTGAGCCTGCTTTCTGGTGATTTCCATACTGGCGAGATTCCTCGCTCCACTCGGAATGACGACCTTTTACTTTTCGTCTCATCACCTCATCACGATTCACTCCATCACCTCATCACGATTCACCCTATCACCTCATCACGATTCACTTCATCACCTCATTACCCCCTTCGTACCTTTGCGGGCATGTACACCTTCCTGACCACGAGCCCCTGGGCCGACTACGAGCTGATTGACGCCGGCAACTTCGAGAAACTGGAGCGTTTTGGCCAGCACATTCTGGCCCGGCCCGAGCCCCAGGCCATCTGGGACCCACACCTGCCCGCTTCGGAGTGGCAGCGCGCCAGCGCCACCTTCACCCGCGAAAAAGGCAGCCAGGAGCGCGGACAGTGGAAAATCAAGCCCGGTACGCCCGAGCAGTGGCTGATCGGCTACGAGCGACCCGACGGCCTGAAGCTGCGGTTTCGGCTGGGCATGTCGTCGTTTAAGCACGTGGGGCTGTTTCCGGAGCAGGACCCCAACTGGCAGTTCATCTACCAGCAGACCCGCAAGCGCAAGGCCGCCGTACCGCGCGTGCTCAACCTGTTTGCCTACACCGGGGCTGCCACCCTGGCTGCCCGCGCCGCCGGCGCCGACGTCACGCACCTCGACTCGGTGAAGCAGGTGAACTTCTGGGCCCGCGACAACATGGAAGCCTCCAACCTCGACGGCGTGCGCTGGCTGGTGGAAGACGCCATGAAATACGTGCGGCGCGAGGTGAAGCGCGGCAGCAAGTACCAGGGCCTCATCCTCGACCCACCTGCCTACGGCCGTGGCCCCAACGGCGAGAAATGGCAGCTGGAAGACGAGCTCAACGAGATGCTCAAGCTCTGCAAAGAGCTGCTCGATCCGCAGGACCACTTCTTCCTCGTGAACCTGTACTCGCTGGGCTTCTCGGCTTTGATTCTCGACAATCTGGTGGGCGAAATCTTCCCGGATATGCGCGACAAGCGCGAAATCGGGGAAATCTACCTGCACGATGCCGCCGCCCGCAAGCTGCCGCTGGGCACGTTCTGCCGGTTCGCGACGTAAGTTAGCCGGGATTGGGGCCGCGAGCCAGAACGTCATTCCGAGCTTGCGAGGAATCTCGCTCGTGTGGAAACCAAGGGGCTCCAGTGTCAGCACGCCCGCGTCTAAGCCAGCTTGGAAAGACAGCCCGCCCCTACCCTTCTATTCCTTCATGACCTCATCCTCCTAGTCAGTGTCACATCCTCCTTCTCTGCACCGCCGGCTGGCCCTCATAGACATGGGCACCAACACCTTCCACCTGCTGATTGTGGAGCTGCCCGAGGCGCGCCACGCGCAGCCCGTTACGCTGCTGCGCACCAAGGTGGGCGTGCGGCTGGGCGAAGGCGGCATCAGCAAGGGCCAGATTGCGCCCGAGCCCTATGCGCGGGCTTTGCACACGCTGGCCGGCTTCAAGGAGGAAATGGAGCTGCACCAGGTAACGGACGTGCGCGCCACGGCCACCAGCGCCATGCGCGTGACCAGCAACGGCCCCGAGCTGGTGAAGGACATCTTCGAGCAGACCGGCATTCAGGTGGAAGTCATTGCCGGCGACCGGGAGGCCGAGCTGATCTGCGCCGGCGTGCGCCGTGCCGTGCCGCTCGGCCCGGAAAAGCACCTGCTTATGGATATCGGCGGCGGCTCGGTGGAGTTTATCATTGCTGATGAAAGCCGGATCTTCTGGAAGCAAAGCTTTGAAATCGGGGCCCAGCGCCTGCTCGACAAGTTTTTCCCGGACCCCAGCGGCGTATTCCCCCCCGAAGCCGTGGCGGCCGAAAAAGCCTATTTCCAGCAGGTACTGGCGCCGCTGGCGGCTGCCGTGGCCGAGTTCCGGCCGGTGGGCCTGGTGGGCGCGTCCGGCTCGTTCGACAGCCTGGCCGACATGCACCTGGGCCGTCTGCGCGCCGAGGCCGACCTGCCGCCGTCCACGGACCTGCCGCTGGAGAGCTTACACCGCAGCCAGCAGCAGCTGCTAAGCCTCCCGCACGAGCAGCGCAAGGCCCTGCCCGGCATTCTGCCCATGCGCGCCGATATGCTGGTGGTGGCCGTGGTGCTGATCGACTACGTGCTGGAGCTGACCGGCATCACGCACCTGCGCACCTCGGCCTATGCCCTCAAGGAAGGCCTGCTGGCCGAAATGCTGGCATTGTAGCGCGGGCCGTTCCAGCCGCGCGCCGTGCCCCAGGGCTGAAGCCCTGGGCTAGTGAGGTTCTCTTCCCCAACTACGCTTATCTGCCCCACTCCGTAGCCCATGGCTTCCGCCCTGGGCCATACGGGCCGCCCTTCTGCTAATGACTACTACCCTCTCCTACAACCAGCTCTTCACGTTTGCCGAGGCCGTTTTCAGCGGTATGGGCTGCCCCGACGCCGACGCCACCCTGGCCACCGAAACCCTGCTCTCCGCTGATCTGCGCGGCGTAGACTCGCACGGGGTGGCCCGGCTCATCGGCTACGTGCGCCTCTGGGAAGCCGGCCGCATCAACGCCACGCCCCGCGTGGGCGTCACCTACGAAACGCCCAGCACGGCCGTGGTGGACGGCGACGGAGGCCTGGGCTTGGTAGTGGGGCCGCGCGCCATGCAGGTAGCCATGGACAAGGCCCGGCAGGTGGGCACCGGCTGGGTGTCGGTGAAGAACTCCAACCACTTCGGCATTGCCGGCTACCACGCCATGCTGGCGCTGGCCCACGACATGATTGGGGTGGCTATGACCAACGCCTCGCCGCTGGTGGCGCCCACCTACTCGCTGGAGCGGCTGCTAGGCACCAACCCCATTGCCGTAGCCGTGCCCGCCGGCGAGCAGCCCGATTTCGTGCTGGACATGGCCACCACCACGGCCGCCAACGGCAAGCTGGAAATCGCGCAGCGCAAAAACCTGCCCATTCCGGATGGCTGGGCCCAGGATGCGGCCGGCGTGGGTTCCACCGATGCCAACGCCGTGAAGAACGGCGGGGCCTTGCTGCCGCTGGGTGGCACGACCGGCTCGCACAAAGGCTACGGCCTGGGCGCGGTGGTCGATATTTTCTCGGCCGTACTGAGCGGGGCTAACTACGGGCCCTGGGTGCCGCCGTTCGTGGCGTTTCTGCAGCCCTCAGCCAACCCCGTGGGCCAGGGCCTGGGCCACTTCTTCGGGGCAATGCGCGTGGATGCCTTCCGCCCCGCCGACGAGTTCAAGACCCACATGGACAACTGGATTACCACCTTCCGCCAGGCGCAGGCCGTGGAAAGCCGGCACGTGCTCATCCCCGGCGACCCGGAACGTGAAACGTCGGCTGTACGGCTGCTGGAAGGCATTCCGCTGCTGGAGCCCGTTATCCGGGACTTGGAAACGGTGGGTAGCAAGTTCGGCGTGAAGCTATAAACGCCGTTTTGGCGTTGCTCATACAACAAAAAGCCCCGCTGACGCAATGTCAGCGGGGCTTTTTGTTGAGCATCGTTATGGCTTAGCTATTGGCCGACAACAAGGCGTTCATCGCCACATCCTCGTTCAGGTATTTCGAGGAGTACGACTGGTCGGGGCCGTTGAGAAACAGGCAAGTCCGGCCATTAACGGCTTCAATAATTTCGTCTTTCTGGTCCATCGGCAGGGCGGGGCAGCCGAGGCTGCGGCCCAGGCGGCCATATTGCCGGATGAAGTCCTCGCTCACGTAGTCGGCGCCGTGCATCACCACGGAGCGGGCCAGGGCGTTGGTGTTGTAGCCTTCATCGAGGCCCTGCAGCTTGAGGCTGCGGCCGTGCTTGCCGATGTACTCGCCTTCAGTCACATAGAAGCCCAGGCTGCTCATGTTTGACTCATTCTCGTTGGAGAAGTTGGTCGCCATGTTCTCGCCGGAGTTGTGGCCGTGCGCTACCAGCGTGTGGAATTTCACCTGCTTGGCTTCCAGATCGAGCACCCAAAGGCGCTTTTCGGTGCTGGGCAGCTCGAAGTCCACTACCGTCAGCAACTGCTTGTCGTCGGAGAGTTGGCCGTTGTGCTGCAGGTTGAGGTAGCCGGTCATGGCTTTCTCGAACACGTTGTAGCGCAGACCCTGGCTTTCCACATTCAGGTCGCGGTACAGGTCGTGCAGGCGCTGGTTGAAGAAAGCGGTCTGCAGGCTTTTGGCTGATGGCAGCTTCGCTTCCATCCCCTGGGCTTTTACCTTGTTGGCGCTGCCCATTACCGGGCCAGCCAGTGGAGTAGCCATGAACAGGGCAGCCACGAACGGTAGTACCCGGCGCGCCACCCGGCGGGCCCGGCGCTTCAGCCGCTGACGACGAACTACACTCTGATTTTCCATCGACACACTTCGGTTTCGGTTGTAGAAAAGATGCCCTTCGTGCTCAGAAAGACATCCTGTTAGGGCTATACGCAAATAGCCCGGCGCCGGATGACTGCACTGCCGCCATTGACACCGGAATAGACACAACATAGCGCTAGTACGATTAATTCCCGATGGCCGCCAGCAGGGTGGTGGAGCAACGTGACAACAGCGGCGCTATCAATATTTTGGCTAACGACCTAACAACGGAATTTTATCATTTATTTTAAAGCCCGGCTTTTTCAAATAACGCCGACATGGGCGAATTTTCGCCGCTTCCGACCCGCATCACCAACCAATTCCCCAAACCCATATGCTCAATTGTACAAATGCCTGGTGGCGCAAGCTCACCCTGGCCGCCGCTGCCTTATTAGTGCTGAGTGGCCAACCCGCTAAAGCCCAGAAAGTGGTCCTGCAGGGCTACTGGTGGGACTACTGGAACACCAACTACCCCAACGGCTGGGCCAACTACATTGCCCTGCTGGCCCCGCGCCTGAAAGCCATGGGCATTGATGCCGTGTGGCTCCCGCCCACCATCAAAAACGGCAACCAGGGCAACGGCTACTCGCCCTTCGACAACTACGACCTGGGCGACAAGTACCAGAAAGGCTTCACGGCCACCCGCATGGGCAACAAGGATGAGCTGCTGCGCGCCGTGGCCGTGCTGCACGCCAACGGCATCGAGGTGGTGCAGGACATCGTGCTCAACCACAACGACGGCGCCGGCTCCCAGACCGGCGGCGGTGGCCAGGACCCGGCCGCCTGGGAAGACGGCTCGACCAGCAAGTACAAGAACTTCCGGTACGTGAGCTACAGCAAGCCCGCCACCGACGAAACGGCTGCCAACTACTTGGCCCGCAACGGCCGCTTCCCCAAAAACTGGCAGAACTTCAACCCCAACCCCGGCAACAACTCCACCTCCGGCGACCAGAACCAGATTCTGTTCGGGCCCGATATCAGCTACTACAGCGGCTCCTACGGTCAGAGCTCCAACGCCACCTTCAACCCGGCCCAAGGTGCCGACTACATGCGCACCAACCAGCGCAACTGGCTGGTGTGGTACAAAAAGCAGGAAGGCTTTGATGGTGTGCGCCTGGATGCCGTGAAGCACTTCCCGGAGTTTGCCATGGAGGATTTCCTCTACAACATGCAAAGCAACGCCGGCTGGGCCAACGGCGGCGCAACCATGTACGCCGTGGGCGAATGGGTGGGCGGCAGCGGCCAGATGGACAGCTGGGTGGCGGGCGTGCAGAACCGCGCCGGCACCTTCGATTTCTCGCTGCGCAACGCGCTGTACAGCATTGTGAGCGGGGGCGGCAACTTCGACATCGGCTCGTTGCCGAATTACCAGCAGGGCACGCGGGTGGTGCAGATCAACGGGCAGTATGTGCACCGCACAGTACCGTTTGTGAACAACCACGACACGTTCCGGCCCCAGGTGAGTGCCACCGGCAACTATACCGGCTGGAACACCGGCTCGGAGCTGGCCCCGCACATCGACCCGTTCGACCCGCGCCTGTCGGCCGCCTACGCCGCCGCGCTGGCCGTGGATGGCTCGCCGCAGATCTTCTTCGAGGACCTGTTCAACATCGGCAGTACTGGTAAGCGCTACTCGCACCAGCCCACCAGCACCGTGGACCTGCCCCAGCGCTCCGACATCGAAAACTTAATCTGGTGCCACCAGAACCTGCGCTTTAAGGACGGCGCTTACAAAGTGCGCTGGCAGGCCCAGGACCACCTCGTCATCGAGCGGAGCACCAAGGCCATCATCGGCATCAACGACAACTTCTCGACCTGGCAGAACAGCACGGTTTCGTGTGATTTCGCGCCCGGTACCGTGCTCAAGGACTACTCCGGCGCCAACGGCACGGCTACCGTCACGGTAAGCGGCTCGCAGACGGTGAGCATCAACACGCCGCCTTGCAACGGCACAGCCACTGGCGGCCGCCGCGGCTACTCGGTGTGGGCGCCCGTGGGCATCAACACCAACTACGTGCGCGCCGCCATGGCTACCACCCAGGAATGGGAGCTGGCCGACGACCTGGGCGACAGTGACAGCCGCTCCCTGCGGCAGGGCGGACAGCTGCCGGCTTCGTCCACGGCGTACCGCACGGCGGGCCGCATTTACGTGCAATCAGGCAAAACCGTCACCTACACGCTGTTCCCCACGGATGCTACGCGTAGCCTGGCAGTGGAGCTAGTGAGCGGCACGAGCACCATCGTGAGCAGCAAAACCGGCACCGGCACCCTCACGGGCACCTACACGCCCACGGCCACCGGCTGGCTGACGCTGCGCGCCAAAAACGCCTCTACGGCCAACCCGGCCCAGCGCGCCTTCATCAAGGCCACCTACACCGCCCCGGCCGTGCTGAGCACCACGGCTCTGCGCGAAACCGGCGTACTGGCCACGGCCAACGCCCGCACGCCGCTGGCCGGCGCCGACCTGACGGTGTACCCCAACCCCACCGCCGCCAACCGCATCGACGTGGTGCTGCAGTCGCCGACGGACGTGACGGCTACGCTGCGCCTGACCGACCTCATGGGCCGCCTCGTGCACGAGCAGAAAGTGCGCCTCTACCCCGGCTCCACGGAGCAGCGCCTGCGCATCGAGCGAGCATTGCCGGCCGGTGTCTACCAGCTGAACGTGCCGGAACTGGGCCTGAGCCGCAAAGTTGCGGTGCAATAAAAACAGGCTTAGTGTTTTAAAAAAGCGCCTCCGGAATTTTCGGAGGCGCTTTTTTATGCTGTACGGTTTTACATTGAAGCAAGAAGATGTAACGCGAAGTTGTACTTCGCGGAGCGCCAGAACAAGTAGCACTTGGTTTCGCCAGGTGTCGCGAAGTGGAACTTCGCGTTACATCTTCTGGCCCCAGCACAGGGCATGCCCTACCGCCAGCCCCGCGTCGCCAGCTGCCGGGCGGCAGCGGCACCGTCCAGCCACTTCGATTCCAGGCCGGGGCCGGCCAGCAGCAGGCAGGCGCCTTCCGGCATGCTGTTGATGATGGCGCGGTACTGATCCGGAGGCAGAGCGGGGCAGCCGCGGCTGTAGCCGGCCTGGCCGTGGCGCTGCAGATGCTGGCGGCTGACGTAGTCGGCGGCGTGGAGGACGACGTAGCGGCGCAAGGCGTTGTCGTTCTGGCGCGCGTCGAGGCCGCGCAGGCGGCGCGAGAGGCCGTGCTTGCCGCCGTAGGTATCCTGGGTGCGGTAGAAGCCCAGCGCCGTGCACGCCGACTTGATGGTGTTGGAGAAACGCCGGGCCCGCAGCTTGCCCGAGCCCCGGCCGTGCGCGACGTGGCTGTGGTGCAGCACCTGCCCGCGGCGCAGATCCAGCACCCACAGGCGCTTTTCCGAAGAAGGCAAATCCATGTCGGCCACGGCCAGCACGCCGCCCTGCTGGATGCGGCCCTCGTGGCGCAGCGCGAGGTAGCCGACGCAGGCGCGTTCCATCACTTCGGGCCGCAGCGCGGCGGCCTCGGGGCCTAGCTGCTTGTGCAGCAGCCGCACCGCCTGGCGCACCGAATCGGGCAGGGCGGGCAGCGGCGCCACGGGCGTGAGGGCCAGCGAATCGGGCAGCGGGGTAGCTGTGGGGGCAGCCGTATCGGTGGGAGCTGGCCCCAACTGGCTGGCATTCGGCGCGGCAGCGTTGTTTTCGGAGGCCGACACGTTGCAGCCGGCCAGCCCCAACCCCACTGCTGCTACGGCTAGCTGCCGCCACTTCTTCCCCCAAAATCCAGGCTCCGTACGCATGTCGGCAAGGTAGGCACACTACAGCAGCTGAGGAAAGGCCTGAAGAAAAATAAACCGTCTTTAAAGCAGCAAAAAGCCTCTTCTGGAATCCAGAAGAGGCTTTTTGCTATCAGCACAGACCTACCAGCGCTTACCCGACCGGTAGGGCACTGAGCGCGCCCGAAGGCGGCCCTGGGTATGGCTCGCCATTTCCGGGACCATCCGCTGAGGCGGCCAGCCAGGCAAGGGCGGAACTTTGGGCGCGGCAACCGCCACCAAAGGGGAAGAAGAATGCGAAGAAAAAACAGCCGAAACAGCGTCGGCAGAAGCCACAGCTTTACTGAAAGAATACATAGCGAAAACATTGACGGTTGGGAAAGAATAGCAGCCTTTCTGCTCTAGCACCCGCGGCATCGGAACGGGCTGCTTAAGGCGGCCCTAAAACAGCACGCTCACGCTGCCTTTCACGAAAAACGGCGTGCCGGGCGTGTAGTGTAGCTCCGAAACGCCCTCGACGGGCTCGCCGGGCAGGCGGCTCAGCGTGTCGAACTGGGCCTGGTTCCACTCCACGTTCAGCAGGTTTTCGGCGGTAGCTCCGAGCACGAAGCGGCCCACGGCGTAGCTGGCCACGGCGTCGAGCAGAAAGTAGCCTTGCGCCTGCACCGTGTTGGCTTCGTTGGCCGGACGGGTGTTGAGGTGACGGTAGCGCAGGCTGGCGCTCAGACCGCGCGGCTGCTTGAGCGTGAGCCCGCCTACGGTGGTGAAGCTGGGCGCCAGCGGAATGTAATTCTCCCCTTTCGGCACGCCTACCAGCCGGCCGTGGGCATAGTTCAGGTCTACATCAGCAAAGAGCACACGGCTGAGTTGGTAGCGCAGCGCCACATCGGCGCCGAAGCGGCGGGTGCGGCCGGCGCTTTCCGTGAAGCCGCCGTCGCCGACGTACACCAACTCGTCCTGCAGGTGCAGGACCCAGAAGGCGGCATTCACCACCAGCGCCGGCAGTGGCTTGAAGGTGCTGCCCACCTCGTAGCCGATGGCGCGGGGCAGCGCTGGCAACGAGTCGTTGCGGTTCACGACTACGGCGCGGGCATCGTTGGAATGAAAGCCCACGCCCGAGCGCACAAACAGCTGGGTGTTCGGCGTGAGGTCGTAATAGATGTTCAGCTTGGGGCTGATGCGCGCCTTGGTGGCCCGGCCCGAGGTTTCGGTATCCTGCGCATCGCGGTAGCGAAATACGAAGTAGTCGGCCCGTAGCGCGGCGTTGAGCGTGAGCTGCTCGGTGAGCGTGAGCGTCTCGTCGAGGTAGGCGTTCAGGTTCTGCTCGAACACCCGGCCGGCCACGATGGTCCCGGTCACCTGCCGCTTCACGGAGTTGCGCAGGGCCACGTCCACGTCGTCGATGCGGGTGCCGAGGCCGAAGGTGGAGCGCAGGGCCCGGCGGCCCAGCTGGCCGGCGTGCTCATAGGTGCCGGTGTAGCCGTAGATGTTGCGGCCGTCGGTTTGCCGGATCTGGTCGCCCTGGTCGGGGTTTTCGAGGAAGAAGGTGAAGTTTGAGTAAAGGTTGAAATCGTAGCGCGAGTAGTACGCCTGCTGGCGCAGCACGGCGTCGTGGGGCAGGGCGGTGGTGAGCACGGCCGTGGCGTTGGTGCGGCTGGTGCTGCCGCCCTCGGTGTCGTCGATGGAGCCGAAGCGCGAAATCCGGCTGTCGCGCACGGCCCGCTCCGGCACCTGCCCCGAGGCATCCCAGCGCGAGGTGAAGTGCGAGCCCAGCAGCATCAACGAGGTGCGGTCGGAGAGAATGCCGGTGTATTTGCCCAGGCCGTTGAAGCGCCGGAAGTGCTGCGGGCTGTCGAAATAGGCGTTGGTAAAGGTGTATTCGGAGGCCAGGTAGGCGCTTTCGGTCTGGTTGGAGAGCAGGTGCTTGCCGGCGGGCAGCACATCCAGCAAAGCCACCGCCCGGCGCGTATCAAACCGCCCGATTTCCACTTTGGCCAGGCTGCTTTCCAGGCTGGTTTTGGTGCTGAACTCGCCGGAGCCGGCCGTGGCAAAATCGCCGAAACGGGCCGTGTAGGGCCCTTTGTACACGCGCAGCGCGTCTACGGTTTCGGGTATCACAAAGTGCATGTCGGCGTAGCCCTGGCCGTGGGCGTGGCTGACCATGTTCACCGGCAACCCATCGATGCTCACGTTGAAATCGGTGCCGTGGTCAACATCGAAGCCGCGGATGAAGATCTGCTCGGCCTTGCCGCCGCCAGCGTGCTGGGCAATCACCAGGCCCGGCACCAGCGGCAGCAGGTCCTGCGCCGAATTCACGGGCCGCAGCACCTGGTCGATGCGAGTGATGGCGGCTAGGCTTTGGTTGGGGTCGCGGGGCTGAGCCACGGTTACTTCGCGCAGATTGAGGGCCACGGCAGGCAGGGCCAGCGTGAGGGTCTGGGTTTCGCCGGCGGCCAGCGTGAGCGTCTGGCGGCGGGTGCCGTAGCCAAGGCCGGTGGCTTGCAGCGTGTAGGTGCCGGCGGCCAGGCCGCCGAGCCGGAAATGGCCTAAAGCATCGGTAGCTGTGCCGGTGGTGCCGGCTGGGCCCGTTAGCTGCAGGCCAGTGCCCGGTAGCGGCTGTCCGGAAAGAGAATCGGTGATGGTGCCGCGCAACGTGGCCAGGGCGCTGGATTGCGCGTACGCCGGACGGCTGCTCAGGGCCAGCAGCGCCAGCCCAAGCAGGTAAAGTCGTAAAAAGTAGAGGTGCATAGTGCCACAGCCATGACAAGCCTTATGCCGCACGGGAGGCGGGCAGAAGGCGCGTCGGGTGATAAGAAGTTGACAGAATCCGGCTTGCCTGGCAAACCGAAAAAGCGGGCATAGGGAGGCCCGCAGCACTTCTTATCCGTGGCGCGGCGGCGCGTAGAGCGTCTGCCCGAAACCAGCCGGTTCGGCCGGACGCAGGCGCGGCGCCTGCGGTTTCGGGGCGTAGATTGAAACCACGACCAGAACTGGTTCAGTGGCAGTGAGGCAATGCACGTCCAGACCTTTGAGGGTGCGCAGGAAGTGCAGCGGCGTTTCGGAGGCGCCGGGTTTGCGGGTGGCGTACTGCTCGCCGTTGCAGTGGTCGAAGCAGTCGATTTGCAGGTAGTGCTTTTGCTGGCAGTCGGCGCTGTGCACGTAGGCGGTGGCGCGCTGCGGCACGGGTTCCGGCCGCCCCACAAGGCCCGCGCCAACTACCAGCAGGTAGTTGAGCAGCAGCAGCCAGATGAGGACGGAACGGAGCATATTCGTTGTTTGGGGTTTGTTGTTTGGCTGTCATTCCGAGCAGCGCGAGGAATCTGAGTTTGCTTGGTGTGTTTCCTCGGATTCCTCCCTGCGGTCGGAATGACAGCTATTATCAGGCGAAAAACACCCGCTCCACCGTCCAATAAGCGGCAATGAGGCCGATGACGATGGACGCCGGCACCACCACGCGCTGCTTGTACCAGGGCTTGCCACTGAACCAGTAGCCTACCAGCCCCCAGGCCAGCAGAATCACGGCCACCTGGCCCAGCTCCACGCCCACATTAAACGCCAGCAACGACTCCAGAAACAGCCGCCGCGGCAGCCCCAGCCCGGTCAGGACGCTGGCGAAGCCCATGCCGTGCACCAGCCCAAAGCCGAACACCACCACCACCCGCCACGGATTCAGCTTGCTGACGAGGATGTTTTCCAGCGCCACAAACAGAATCGACAGCGCAATAATGGGCTCAATGATGCCCGGCGGCGGCGAAATCAGCCCGTACATGGCCAGCCCCAGCGTGATGGAATGCGCCACCGTAAAGGCCGTGGCCTGCACCAGCACCGACTTCAGGCGCGGCTCCAGCAGCGCAATGCTCAGCACGAACAGAATATGGTCGAGGCCCAGCGGCAGGATGTGCTCGAAGCCCAGCTTCAGATAAATCCAGATGGCATCGGCCTGGGAAAGTTTGCTGACGTCTACGCCGTCCAGGGCGTGGGCGCGGGCGGCGGCCGGAGCCAGCAGCAGCAATGGCAGCAGCAACCGAAAATGTAGCACAGGCTTCAGCCTGTGCCGGACCAGAAGCTGCAAGCTTTTCTCTATACTCATATACAATGTTGCTTGAAGCTGCCAGGACGGCACAGGCTAAAGCCTATGCTACAGACCAGCCAGCAGCTGTTTGCCTTCCTCGGCCAGCTCCATGCTCAGGTAGGGGTTGATGGCCAAGGCCTGCCGAATCAGGGCCTGGCCCTCGGCGGCGTGGCCGGATTTAGTGGCAATCAGGCCGGCGCGGCACAGCAGCGTGGGGTTTTGGGAGTTGGTGCGGCGGGCCTGCGTTATGAGCTTGCGGGCCGCTGCGTATTCGCCGCGCTTGTAGTGCACCCAGGCCAGCGTTTCCTGCACGTCGATGTTGTCGGGGCGGCGCTCATACTCGGCTTTGGCGTGCTCCAGGGCTTTGTCGGGCTCGTTGGTTTTGAGGTAGGCGTAGGCCAGCTCCCGGTCGGCGTAGTGGCCCATCTGCTCGTTGTCGTCGGCCTCCTTGGCATCGGTAGCCAGCATTTTGATGGCCTCGCGGGCCATGGCGTTGGCTTTGGCCGGCTCGTGGTTGAGGCGGTAGAGGTCGGTCAGCTCGTCGGCAAAGGCATAGTCCTTTACCGTGGCGCGGGCTTTCAGGAAGTGCGCAATGGCCGCCGGATAGTCGTGGCGGGCTTTGGCCACGCGGCCGAGGCCGGCCAGGGCGTAGGCGTAGCCGGGGCGAGCCGCCAGCGCCGTCTGGTACTGCTGCTCGGCGCGGGTCAGGTCGCCGGTGGTTTCGTAGAGGTGGCCCAGCGTGATGCGCGACCATTCGGTTTGCTCCAGGCCACCCACGCCCGCCTTGGTGGCCATGTCCATGGCCTCGATGGCGCCGGGCACGTCGCCGTGGATTTCGCGCAGGTATGATACCCGGGCGTAGGCCCGCAAGTCGGGGCGCACGGTGTTCATCTTGTCGGCCATGCGCACGGCTTCGGGGTAGCGGCCCAGCTCTACGTTGGCGTCGCAGAGCAGCCCGTACACGAAGGCGTTGTTGGGGTTGAGCTGCACGGCTTGCTCGGCCAGGGCCAGCCCTTCGGTGAAGTGGTGCTGGGTGAGGCTGAGCGAGGCTTTGCAGCACAGCGCCTCAAAGTTTTCGGGCTCCCGGCGCAGAATCTCGTCGAGCAGCTTCACGGCGGCCATGTCGTAATACGGATGGTCGCCCGTTACGCGGCCTTCCTGCATGTAGGCCTGGGCCAGCAGCAGCTGGGCCTTGGTGTCGTCGGGCGTTGAGCGCAGGCGGGCCAGCAGGCCGCCCACGGCTTGCTGGGTGTTCACCCACTCGCCGCCCAGGGCCAGGTCGCCGTGCCGGGGCTTGAGGGCGGGAACGGGCTCGGGCTTCCGGAAGAAAACCAGCGCCGCCACCGCCGCCATAAAGCTCAGCAGTAAGATCGGGTAAAGATATTTTCGCACAGAAACGGGAGTTGAGAGTTCGGGAGGAAAGATAGGGCGATAGGGCCGCTGGTTGCGTTGGCTACCGCCCAAAAGTTAGCCGGGCTCATCCGGGCCCGGCTAACTTTTCATTCGGCTGGCAGGCAGAGCACCCGGCCAAGGCCGGATGCTGCGCCAGAACAGAGCAGACTAGCGCTGGTGCGCAATCCGGATGGTTTGCAGCACCGTCGAGCCGTTCGAGAGGGTGGCTACATAGATGCCGGCGGCCGTGCCGGACGGCATGCGCCACGCGTACTCAAACGCGCCGGGCTTGTGGGCTTTGCCTTTCATCGGCGTGGCAATTACGCGACCGTTCAGGTCGGTGATGCGCAGCGTCAGGTCCGACTTCACGCCTACTTCGTAGCGGAACGTGGTCTGGTCGACTACAGGATTCGGGTAGGCCACGAAGTTATCCACGGTGTTGGGCTGCAGGCCGAGGCCGCCAGTGGCATTGCGCTGCGACAGGGCTACGCGCTGGGCTTTGGTGCCGCTCCAGGGCGTCTGGGCGTACGGGAAGCCGGCTTTGAACGTGGTGTCGTTGGCTTCAATGCCGGTGCGGAACCCTACTACGCTCAGCAGCTGCGGCGTAACCGGGCTGGCCGTGGTAGCCGTGTAATCATCATAAAACAGGCCAATGGCGGCCAGTACGGCACCACCTACGGCTTGCAGTTCGATACGCGTCACGTCATCCTCCAGACGGCGGCCGTTCGGGAAGCCGTCCATGTTCGGAATGTTCTGCAGCGTGGCATTGGCGTTGTAGCGCGGGTCGGTGAGGCCCAGCACGGCAGCCTGCAGCAAGCCTTCGGAGCTGAAATCAGCCGAGTTGCGCGGCGTAGCAGGCACGGCCATGTTCAGGCGCAGCATGTCGCCAAGTACGGGCAGGAAGTTGTTGATGAACGGCTTGCCGGCCGCCAGCGGGTTGCGGGCTGGCTTGCCCGTGGCCAGCTGGTAGGGCGGCAGGTTGGGCACGCCCGTGTGGAAGATCGGTAGGATATCCACGGAACGCGGTTTGCCGGCGCGCAGCAGATAGGGGCCAAACGTGGCATCAGCAAATACGGTACCGGCGCGCTGGGTGGCCGTCAGGCCCGATACGCCATTGGCGCCGTTGCGGAAGTCGAATGCCTGCAGCGAGTTGCTCTGGATGCGCAACGGGGCCAGACCGGGTACGGCTGTGCCGTAGTAGGTGGTGCCGTTGGCTGTGCCTTCGGCCATGTACAGGCCGAGCTCGGGGTTGGAGAGGTAGTCGTCGGTGGTGGCGTCCTCGGTGTAAGGCGTGCGCGAGTTCCAGCGGTCTTTGCCGCCGATGGGCACGATTACTTCGTTGGTGAGCGGCATGCCAATGCGCGACACCTGAATCCAGTTGCCGGAGTGCGCCTGCGTGCCGTCGGCGTTGAGCGTGCGCAGGGCCGGGCGGCTGGCCGAAGCCCACACGCCAATCACGAAGTCAGGGTCCAGGATGTTGGCGGCCTGGGCAGCCGTTTTGCCGTCTTTCTGCAGCAGCGAAATCGGAATCTGCAAAGCAATGGCGTGGGTGTTCTTGCGGGCCAGGCCGTCGCGGGCGCTGGCCGTGCGGATACCGCCCAAATCAAAAATACCGCCCAAATCCGCGAAGAATGGGTCGTCGGTCGGGCCGCAGAACACTTTCACGCCGTTGGCCGCCGTCTGGATGGCGCCGGTCATCAGAGCCTCATACGTGGTGTTGAGGCCGGCGGCGCTGGTGATGGAGCGCGGACCTACGTTGGTAGGCGGCACGATGCCGTTGGTGACCAGCGTGGTGGTGGCCCCGCCCCGGATGGCTTCGAGGGTATAGGTGGTTTTCAGGTTCTGCTGCCCCAGCCGGATGTTGAAGAACGTGGTGGGGTCCTGGTTGGTGCGCGAGAACGTGAAACGGTAGGTGATGTCGTCGCCGGTGGTGGTGGCGCTGTTCTTCACGTGAATCTCGTAGCGCACGTTTTCGCCGAACGTGTTGTAGTTGGGGCCGCCCTGGGGCAGTTCCAGCGGAATGTAGTTGGCGATGATGGTCACGGTTTCCGCAGCGTCGGGGCTCCGGAAGGCATACAGGTCGGTGTTATCGGCCAACGGGTCGTCGGCAATAAGCGGGGCTTCGCGGTGGCTGGAAGCTTCCAGGCGGGTGCCCTGGCCACTCCAGGCGACGGCACCTACTACAGCGGTGGTAGCGGCGGCCAGCAGCAGAATGGGACGCGTAATGTTTTTTGCCATGATGGATAAGGGGGTTGGAAAGGGTAAGGATGAGGAAACGCAACACACCAGCGGCAACAAGCCGATGGTGGCAAAAAGCAAAGCCAAACGCGCGGTGTGCGGAGCGGGATATAGAGCGAGAACAGGCAGGCCGGAAGCCGGCGGGACTGTGGTAATTCTGCCGGGAAGGATAAGGTCCGACAGTATTGACTTCTAATTATATAGAGCCCTACGTGAGTAGCTATATAAGCGGTTTGGCAAAGGCGGCAATTATGTACATCTTTTATGAAACCCTTCGCGGCCCCACCTGGGCGGCCGGGGTGCAACACGGCGTGGGCGGGTTTTCTTCCGTACTTTTGGGCCCTTTACGCGCCGGGCCGGTTGTTCTCGCTCACGCCCGTTTTGCCTCACCGTGCGCGCCCCCGGGCGCGCTGTCTTTATCCGCATGGCCAAAGTCGCAATCAACCTCTCCACCGGGAGCATACAGCAGGAAGAAATCATCGTCGGCATCGACCTGGGCACCACCAACTCGCTGGTGGCTTACATCCAGCCCGACACCCGCCAGCCCCGCGCCATCAACGACCAGGGCCGCGGCACCATCGTGCCGTCGGTGGTGCACTTCCCACAGGGCGGCGAAACGCCCATCGTGGGCACCGACGCCAAGCAATACCTGCTCACCGACTCTGAAAACACGATTTATTCGGTGAAGCGCCTGCTGGGCAAAAGCTACAAAGACCTTGGCGAGCACGCCCGCGAGCTAGGCTACAAGGTCATCGACGACAACTCGGAAGGCCTAGTGAAAATCCGGGTCGGCGACAAGTTCTACTCTCCCATCGAGCTGTCGGCCGAGATTCTGCGCGAACTGCGCGCCCGCGCCGAACACGCCCTCAAAACGCCCGTCAACAAGGCCGTGATTACGGTGCCTGCCTACTTCAACGACTCGCAGCGCCAGGCCACCCGCGACGCCGGCCGCCTGGCAGGCCTTGAGGTGCTGCGCATCGTGAATGAGCCCACGGCGGCCGCGCTGGCCTACGGCATCGGCCTGAGCCCCGACGACGAAAAGACCGTGGCCGTGTACGACCTCGGCGGCGGCACCTTCGACGTTAGCATCCTGCGCATTCAGCAGGGCATTTTCGAGGTGCTGAGCACCAACGGCGACACCTATCTGGGCGGCGACGACCTGGACCGCGCCATTTCCGACCACTGGACCGCCACCTACAGCCTCGCCGACCAACTGCATAATAATGGCTCGCTGCAGCAGGAGTTGCGGCTGCTGGCTGAATCGGCCAAGCGGTACCTGAGCCAGCACGACGACTTCGCCGGTAACCTCGGCGACGACGTGGTGGTACGACTCAGCAAATCTGAGTTCAACCAGCTGGTGCAGCCCCTCGTGGACCGTACCATCACCTCCTGCCGGCAGGCCCTCACCGATGCCAGCCTCACGCCCCCGGACCTCGACGCGGTGCTGCTGGTAGGCGGCTCCACGCGGGTGCCGCTGGTCTACGATTCGGTTTCCGAGTTTTTCCAGCAGCCCGCCAACAACTCGCTCAACCCCGACGAGGTGGTAGCGCTGGGCGCAGCCATCCAGGCCGACATCCTGGCCGGCAACCGCCGCGACGTGCTGCTGCTCGACGTGACGCCGCTCACCCTCGGCATTGAAACCCTGGGTGGCCTGATGGACCCCATCATCCCGCGCAACTCCAAAATCCCGACCAAGGCCGGCCGCCAGTACACCACCAGCGTGGATGGGCAGGTAAACCTGAAAATTTCAGTGTACCAGGGCGAGCGGGATCTGGTGCAGGAAAACCGCAAGCTGGCTGAGTTCGATTTGCGCGGCATCCCGGCCATGCCTGCCGGCCTGCCTAAGGTGGATGTGAACTTCATCCTGAACGCCGACGGCATTCTGAAGGTGGAGGCCATCGAGCTGCGCTCCAACACGCGCCAGGCCGTAGAAATCAAGCCCCAGTACGGCCTCACCGACGAGCAGGTGGAGCAGATGCTGATGGACTCGCTGACCCACGCCCGCGAAGACGTGGCCGCCCGCATGATGATTGAGGCCCGCACCGTAGCCGAGCAGATGCTGTACCAGGTCGAGCGGTTCGTGGAGAAAAACCAGCTGCACCTCTCCGAAGACGAAATCACGCAGACGGCCGCCGCCACCCAGCGCCTGCGCGAGTCACTGGACACCCGCGACAAAGACACCATTCTAAAAGCGGTGGACGAGCTCGAAGCCCTCACCAGCCCCTACGCCGAGCGGGTGATGAACATCTCCATCAAGCAGGCCATGACCGGCAAAAAAATCGAGTAGAAGTAAGCACGCCCCGGTCCGGCGGCTTTTTCCAGCCGTCGGGCCGGTCGCCGCATGCTGATGTTGTTTGCTCAAATAGATAATCTCTTGAAAATGCCCTTGTTGATTACAGCAAGGGCATTTCTGCTTTCTTTGCATTCGATGATCTGACTGGCCTTAAATGCCCCATTGGTACTAAACGGTACAAAAAATGTTTCAGCATCTCCGCGCGTCTTCTCGGCGGTAGTAAACGGCACAAAACTCTTATGAACGTACACCTCCATCGCCTGTGCCAACTGGCGCAGCAGCCCAGCCGGCGCATCATCGGCCTGATGTCGGGCACTTCGCTGGATGGGCTGGATGTGGCGCTGTGCCGGCTGCACGGCCACGGCCCGGCCACCCGCCTGGAGCTGGAGCAGTTCAGCACCGTGCCCTACTCCGACGACGTGCGCCGCCGCATCCGAGCGGTGTTTGCGGGCGGCCCCACCGGCCAGATCAGCCTGGAACACCTGACGCTGCTCAACCCCTGGCTGGGCGCCCTGCACGCCGATATGGTGCTGGCCTGCCTGCGCGAGTGGCAGCTGGCCCCCACGGAAGTGGACCTGATAGCCAGCCACGGCCAGACCGTCTACCACGTCCCAGCCCACCAGCACCACCACCCCGATTTCACGGGCCTCAACGCCACCCTACAGCTCGGCGACGGCGACCAGGTAGCGGTGCGCACCGGCATCATCACGCTCAGCGACTTCCGGCAGAAGCACATTGCGGCCGGCGGCGAAGGTGCCCCCCTGGCGGCCTACGGCGATTATCTGCTGCTCAGCAGCCCCACCGAGGAGCGGCTGCTGCTCAACCTGGGCGGCATTGCCAACTTCACCTACCTGCCCCGCACCGGCCACGATGCCAGCGCCGCCTTCAGCACCGACACCGGCCCCGGCAACACCCTGCTCGACGCCACCGTGCGGGCCCGCTGTGGACTGCCCTACGATGAGGATGGGCGCCTAGCGCTGGCCGGCCGCATCCACGCGCCGCTGCTGCAGGCCCTATTGGAGCATCCGTTTTTTGGGGCGTCGCTACCCAAAACCACCGGCCCGGAGCTGTTCGGCCCCGAATATCTGCAACAGGCCCAGCAGCGCACCGGCACTGAGCAGCTAGGCACCGAAGACCTGCTGGCCACGCTGGTGGAGCTGAGTGCGGCCGGTGTGGCCCGCGCCGCGCAGCAGGTGTTTGGCGAGCAGCCGGCACTGGCTGTGTACTGCAGCGGCGGCGGCGCCCACAATCCGGCACTGCAGGCCGCTCTGCAGCGCTACCTCCCCTCCTGCCGCTTCGCCACCACCGAGGAGCTGGGCGTGCTGCCCGATGCCAAGGAAGCCATTCTGTTTGCCGTGCTGGCCAACGAGGCCGTAGCCGGCCAGCCCGTGTCAATCGGCGCCGGCCGCCAGCGCGTGCCCGCCGTCAGCATGGGCAAGATTTCGCTGCCGGGGTGATTTTTGGTGATGAGGTGATGAGGTGATGGAGTGATGGGGTGATGGGGTGATGGGGTGATGGGGTGAAGGGATAAGGAAGAAACAAAAAGAACGTCATTCCGAGCTTGCGAGGAATCTCGCCAGTGTGGTAAATGATTCTACCACACTAGCGAGATTCCTCGCTCCGCTCGGAATGACGTTCTTTTCCAATCCAGATTAACCCCATCACCTGTTCATCTCTCCCAACGGCACGAGGCCGAAGCTGAGAACCTGCCGGGCGGTGGTGTCGCGGAACGTGACGTCGAGCTGCAGGTGGGGGCGCGGGGCCAGCGTATCGCTGCGGAACATGAAGGCCACGAAGGCGCGGGTGCTGTTATCGGCGCTGATGCGGAAGCCCAGCTTGTAGAGGTCGATGGTGGGCTGGTAGCGCTGCCCTTGTTGGTAGAGCGGCTCGGCGGTGGCCTGAAAGCGCGCCAGCGGCACATTGCGGCTGACTTCGGGCGCGAGCAGGGCGTAGGCGGCCGGGTAGTTGCCGGCCAGCACGGCCAGCAGAAACTGCCGCGCCACCTGAATCTGCGACGATACGGCCACGGGCTCCGCGGCCACGGCCGGCACTGGCTGCTGCGCCGCCAGCGGGCCAGCGGCTGCCATCAGGGCACTCAAAACGCAGCAAAACCAACGAAACCGACGATTCTTCATACCCCGCATACGGCAAAGGCTGTGCCGTAGCGGCCGTGGGCTATTCTTCTTCCTGCGGCACGAGCACGAACACGTCTTCGCCGGGACGCTTCATGATGTATTTCTCGCGCGCAAATTTCTCCAGCAGCTCGGGGCTGCTCAGCAGCTCGGCCCGCTCGCGCTTCACTACCTCAATATTGTCGAGGTAGTACTGCTTCTCGGTCTGGAGCTCCTGCAGCTTGGCGTACATGTCGTACTGCTTCAGCAGGTCGTTGGCATCAAACACGAACATCCAGACCAGAAATCCCAGCCCGGTGTAGAAGTAGAAGCTGCGCAGAAAGCGCGGCACGCGCGCCGTCAGATCCGAGAATTGCATAGCCAAAGATAGAAAACGTAGCGCAGGCTTTCGTGCGGGCCGGGCGCGGCGGCAAAAACAAAGCCCGCCCGATGCAGCATCGGGCGGGCTTGTATTGCATGGCTGAAGCCTTGAGCTCTAGTGCAAAACCACGCGGCGTATCGCCTCCTTCCCCGGCAGCGCCAGCCGCAGCAGATAGATGCCGGCCGGCAGGGCATCGGTAGTGAAACTGGCTTCTGTCTGCGCCGGGCGCAACTGCTGCTGCGCCACCAGCCGGCCCGTATGGTCTACCAGCGTCAGCCGGCCCGGCTTGCCGGTCGCGCTGATGTGCACGGCTAGGTTGTTGCCGCTGGCCACGGGGTTGGGGTATGCCTGCAAGGTCTCGGATGCCGTAGCAGCGGCAGTGGCCAACGGACCGGACACTACCAGCCGCAGCGCCCGGGAGTTGTTGCTTTCGTTGGATTCGGCCACCAGATTGCGTGGGTCTATGACCAGCAGCAGGTAGTAGGAGCCGGGAGTTGTAGAGGCAGGAACCGGCAGCAAAGGTGCTGAGAAGATGGTACCCGGGGAACCATTGCCGGCCCCAGCTAGATTACCGCTCGTAATCTGCCCCATAAACACGTCCGTACTGGCCGAAAACACGGTATCCGCAGACAGGTAAAATCCCACTTCACAGGCCCCAACAGCGCCGGCTCCCCGGTTGAAGACAAACGAAAATGCTCCCGTATTCCCCCCAGCAGGCACCACACTAAAGGAAATCGACGGCCGCCACAGCTCCATATCGGGTAGGGGTGGCGTGCCCGGCTCTACTCGTACCGGAAACGTTAGTACGTTGTTGGTTTCATCAGACTCCTGCTCGGCATTCAGCGGATCGGCCACCAGCACGAGGTAGTAGCTGCCCGGCGTAGTAAGAGGTGGAATGGTGGCCGTAATGGACGTCGGGCCCGACTGCCCAGCCATTAGCAGGCCCTGGCAGCTGGCGCCCAGGTAGGCATCGGTGGCATCCCAGGTACTATTGGCCGACAGGTAGTATCCCACGCAGTTGAACTGCGCGCCCGCGCCCGGATTGCCATTGACCCGAATATTGGCCGACATCGGATAAAGGCCGCCGGCCTGCACCGCATTCGGCAGCGAAAAGGGCGCCACCACCACCAAATCGGGCCGGTTCTGGGCGTGCAGTGGTGCATACAGTCCGCTCAGCAGCAGGCACAGGAATAGTAGAAGTTTTTGCATGGGTAACTGGGATAAGCAGGCTAACTGTCAGGGTAAATATCCGACAAAATTCTGCGGTGAAAACCAGCCCCACGCCTCTTTTTCCGGAAGCCGGGCCGAGCACCGCTGCCTTAGTTGCTGGGCCTTAGACCACAAAAAGCCCGCCTAAGAAATCTCAGACGGGCCTTTGCAATCGTTTTAACCAGAAGTCAGCTTACATCTTGCGGCCGGGGAAGTAGGCTACTTCGCCCAGCTCTTCCTCGATGCGGAGCAACTGGTTGTACTTCGACATCCGGTCGGAGCGAGAGGCCGAGCCGGTCTTGATCTGGCCGGTGTTAAGGGCCACAGCCAGGTCGGCGATGGTGTTGTCCTCGGTTTCGCCGGAGCGGTGGCTCATGATGCTCTTGTAGCCGTTGCGGCGGCCCAGGTTGATGGCGTCAATCGTTTCGGAGAGCGTACCAATCTGGTTTACCTTGATGAGGATGGCGTTGGCAATCTGCTCATCGATACCGCGCTGCAGGCGGTTCACGTTGGTCACAAACAGGTCGTCGCCCACGAGCTGGGTGGTGCTGCCGATGCTGTCGGTGAGGGCCTTCCAGCCGCTCCAGTCGTCCTCGTCCATGCCATCCTCGATGCTGATGATGGGGTACTTCTTGGTCCAGTCGGTCCAGTAGTTCACCATCTCCGACGAGGTCAGCTTGTCGCCGGTGCTCTTCTTGAAGTGGTAGTGGCCGTCGGAGTAGAACTCGGAAGCCGCGGCATCCATGGCAATCATCACGTCGTCGCCGGGCTTGTAGCCGGCCTTCTCGATGGCCTGCAGCACAATCTTGATGGCGTCTTCGTTGCTCTTGATGTTCGGAGCAAAGCCGCCTTCATCACCCACGTTGGTGCTGAAGCCCTGCTTCTTGAGCACTTCCTTGAGGTGGTGGAAGATTTCGGTGCCCCAGCGCAGCGCCTCTGAGAACGACGGAGCGCCCACGGGCATGATCATGAACTCCTGGAAGTCGATGCTGTTGTCGGCGTGCGAGCCGCCGTTGAGGATGTTCATCATCGGCACGGGCAGCGTAGTGGCGTTTACGCCGCCCACGTAGCGGTAGAGCGGCATGCCGGCTTCCTGCGCGGCGGCGCGGGCAATGGCCAGCGAAGCGCCCAGAATGGCGTTGGCGCCCAGGTTGGCTTTATTGGGCGTGCCGTCCATCTCCAGCATGATCTTGTCGAGCAAGCCCTGCTCGAACACCGAGAAGCCTACCAGCTCTTCGGCAATCTTGCTGTTCACGTTGTCCACGGCCTGCAGCACGCCTTTGCCCATGTACTTGCTCTTGTCGTTGTCGCGCAGCTCCACGGCTTCGTGCTTGCCGGTGCTGGCGCCCGAAGGAACCGCCGCACGGCCTACGGTGCCGCTTTCGGTGGTCACGTCTACCTCAATGGTCGGGTTGCCGCGCGAATCGAAAATCTGCCGGGCGTGGATTTCGGTGATAATGCTCATGAGGAAAAGTATGGGGTTGAGGAAAAGTACAGGGTGACCACCCCGGAGCCGGCCGATTGGGCCCGGAGCGGTATTGCGGTGGCAAGGTACTCAATCGGTACTTTTAGGCCAGCTCCCGCCCCACAGATGCAAAGGCAGCACCGGAAAAAGCACATGCCGCAACAGTCTGGCCCCTACCCTTCCAGCCACCGGCGGAACTCCGGCGTCTGGGCGGCGCTGGTGGTCAGGGTGAGGTCGGGCTTGCCGCGCAGCCGCACGGCCAGCCGGTTGTTGAAGTACGGCTCCACGCGCTCCACAAACGCAATGTTCACCAGCTCCGAACGGTTCAGGCGGCCGAAGCGGGCGGGGTCGAGCTGGCGCTCCAGCTCCGTGAGCGTGCCGCTGAGCGGGTAGCGCGTGCCGGCCGCGTCGACGGCAAAGGTCACGCCTTCATCGGCCTGCATGTAGGCCACATCATCCACCTGCAGCACGTAGAGGCCGTTGCGCATCCGCACCGAAAAGCGCTGCTTATACTGCGGCTGACTGTTCTGGCGCAGCGCCTGGTGCAGCTCATGCAGCACTTCGGCGCTCAGACCAGGCGCCGGAGCGGCCGCCGCGCCGGCAAAGCTGCCGCGCAAAAACTGGTACTTATCCAGCGCCTCCCGAAACTGCTCGTAGCTGAAGGGCTTAAGCAGGTAGGCAATGCCGTTGCCCCGAAACGCCGGCAGCAGGTACTGGTCGTAGGCGGTGGTGAAGATGATGGGGCAATTCACCTGAAACCGCTCGTAGAGGCTGAACACGTTGCCGTCGAGCAGCTCAATGTCGGAGAACAGCAGGTCGGGCATGGGGTGAGTCTGGAGCCAGGCCAGGGCCTTCTCCACGCTGCGCAGCACGGGCGGGGCCTCGGCGGCCAGTCCAGCCTGCTGCAGAAACTGCACCGTCTGACGCGCCGCCAACTCTTCGTCTTCCAGAATCAGAATGTTCATAGCGGGGATTTCACGGATAAAGAAAGTCGGACAGTCCGAAGCCCAAAGAACGTCATGCAGAGCGGAGCGAAGCATCTCGCCAGTGTGGTACTTGCTATAGCAACGTCAGCACGCGAGATGCTTCGCTCCGCTCTGCATGACGTTCTTTGGGCTTCGGCCTCGCTCAGCATGACGCGCTACGCCGCCGACCATGCCCGCGCCTGCCGCAGCACCGGCACCACCACCCGAAACTGCGCCGCTGTAGCTTCCACTTTGATTTCCCGGCCAAACAACAGCCGGTACCGCTCGCGCAGGTTGGCCAGTCCCAGGCCGGTAGAATCGACGGGCGTGAGCTTGGGCCGGCGCAGGTGCTGCACGCTCAGCTCGGTGTCGGACGCCTGAATCTCAATCAGCAGCGGAGCATCCTCGTCGCCGGCGTTGTGCTTGATGGCGTTTTCGACCAGCAGCTGCAGCGTGCCGGGCACCACCAGCAGCTGGTGCAATGCGGCGGCCTCAGGCAGCGTCTGCCGGAACGCATAGGCCGCCCCGAAGCGGTGGCGCAGCAAATACACATACTCATCCACAAACTGCAGCTCTTCCGCCAGGGTCACGAAGTCGTCGTCTTTGTGCCGGATCAGGAAGCGGTAGAGGTTGGCGAAGCGGCTCAGGTACTCGTTGGCCTCGGTGGGGTCGTGTTGGATGAGGCCGCGCAGCACGTTGAGGTTGTTGAACAGGAAGTGCGGGTCGAGTTGGGCCTTGAGGTTGCGTAGCTCGCTTTCGGTCTGGGCCTGCTGGGTTTGCAGCAGGCGCTTCTGCACATCGAAATAGCGCTTGCCCGCCATCAGAATGCCCAGCATGCCGTAGCTCTGGGTATGCCGCATGATGGTGGAAAGGATACTGCCGGCGTTCCAGTGCAGGGGTTTCTCATCGAGCAGCAACCCATAACCCAGCCAGTACAGGTGAGCATCGAGCACCACAAACACCACCAGCGCCGCCAGTACCACCCAGGCACTGCGGCGGGCCAGCGCAAGCGGCAGCAGCCCAAACACAAGCAGGTACACGGCCAGCGTATCGAGTCCGATGGTGTAGAGAATAGTAGGCGCCGCGCGCCCCAGCCCGAACTGTTGCAGGTAGCTAAAGAAAATGATGGGCGCGGCCAGCAGCCAGTACACCAGTACCAGAAGCAGGTCGGAACGGCTGGGGCGTTGGAAGGTGAACGGCATGGCGAGTGGCGTAGGGAGTGTCATTCCGAGCAGAGCGAGGAATCTGAGTGAAGGCATTCGACGATGCATCCCAGATTCCTTGCTCCGCTCGGTATGACAGGATGGAAAGATGCTATTCTTTGTCGGTTTTCACGCGGCCGCGCTCCTCTTCCAACCCCGTGCTGCGCTTGCGGGCCGCCTGCAGTTGTTGGTTGCCCAGCTTCCAGCTCAGGCTCAGCCGCGCCTGCCGGCTCTCGCCGTAGCTGCGGAACTGCACGTCCAGATCCTGGTAGCGCACGGTGCCCCGCTGCCGGTTCGAAAACAGCACGTCGTTCAGGCCCAGCCGCAGGGTGGCCCGGTCCTGCCACATCGTTTTCTGCAGCCCCAGGTTCAGCGCGCCAAAGCCCCGGAAGTTAATCAGGCCATTGATACCCGCGGTCTGGTAGAAGCCCGAGGCCTCCAGCTTGACATTCTGCGGCAGCTGCACGTTGGCCTGGCCGTAGAAAGTGGCCGCCGTGCGGCCCGCCCGATAGGTGCTGCCCAGGTAGCTGCTCAGGTACTCGTTGTAGAACACCGTCACGCCGGCGTAGCCGGTCAGCAGCTTGCGGTAGGTGAGCGGCAGGTTCAGGGTGGCGTTGTAGCTACGCAGGTTGTCGAGGTTGGCCGATGTGGAGTAGATGGCGCTGTCCTCGGTGGCCGTTACAAGGCTGATGGCGTCGCGGGTGCGGCTGTAGCCCAGCACAAAAAACGGCTGCTTCTGGTAAG
This sequence comes from Hymenobacter sp. APR13, assembly GCF_000737515.1. Classification (NCBI taxonomy): domain Bacteria; kingdom Pseudomonadati; phylum Bacteroidota; class Cytophagia; order Cytophagales; family Hymenobacteraceae; genus Hymenobacter; species Hymenobacter sp. APR13. The sequence continues at coordinate 2,683,241 of NZ_CP006587.1, read as the reverse complement.
TCAACGCCAGCTTGTAGGTGCCGGTGAACTGCGGCGTCAGCAGCGGATTGCCGCGCTGCGACGTGTACGGGTCGAGGTACACCAGATTGGGGTTGAGGTCCTGGTAGCTGGGCCGGCCAATGCGGCGGCTGTAGGCCAAATTCGCGCCCAGCACTTTGGTCAGGGGCTTGTCCAGGCTCACGCTCGGAAACAGCTGCCCATACCGCCGGCGGATGCTAGCAGCGGCCCGGCCTTCGGCCACCGTGTATTCGCCGCGCAGGCCGGCCTGCCACGTCACGCCCAACTGGGTGCCCTCAGCCTGCACATAGCCGGCCCGGATGCTTTCCGTGTAGCCGAACCGGTCGGCCCGGTCGGCGGCCCCGCCCGTCAGGTCCAGCTGGCTCTCGATATCGGCCCGGCTGAGCTTGGCGCCCAGCAGCAGCGTAGTGGTAACCGTGAGCGGCTGCCGGTAATCCACTTTGGCCGAAGTCAGCCCGATGCGCGTCTGCTGGTCGTTGCGCAGGATTTGTGGCTGCTCGGTGTCGCCAATCCGCACTAGGTTGGTCAGCAGCCCCAAGCTGCCGGCCGCATAGCGCGAGTAGTCCACGTCGGCGGTCAGCTCGCGGCCCAGCGTGTCGAGCAGCACTTTGTAGTTAAGGTTAGCGGCGTACGACTTGGTGCGGCGGCGCGTATCGTTTGCCGTCAGGACGTTCACGCCGTTACTGGCTTCGGTGCTGCTTTGCGCGTTGAGCTGCGTCCGGTTGAGGTACCCGTTCACCAGCACACCCAGCGTCTGGCGGTGCGGCAGGCTGTAGTCGGCCCCGCCGCGAAACGTGGGCACGTGCGCCATCCGCGGCTGGTAGCTCTGCTGCGCGTACCGGATGCCGGTTCTGGTGTCCAGGCGGCCGGTATTGAGCTGCTCGTAGGTGTGGCGGTAGTTGTAGCTGGTAGTGCCGAACACGTTCAGGGCCCCGGCCCGGTGGTTGAGGTCGAGCAGGACACCGGTTTTGGCAAAGCGCCCATACGCCGCGTTGGTCGTCAGCGTGCCGTTGGTGCCCAGGGTGGTATTTTTCTTCAGGATGATGTTGATGATGCCCGCCGTACCGGCGGCATCGTGCGTGGCGCCGGGCTGCGTCAGCACCTCAATCCGCTCAATGGTGCTGCTTGGAAAGTCCTTCAGCACGCTCACCACATCCATGTATTGCGTGGTGCGGCCGTCAATCTCAATCAGCACGCCCTCCTGCCCGGCCAGACTCAGGCGGTTGTTGAGTACCATCAGGCCCGGCACCTTTTCCAGCACCTCCAGCGCCGTAGTGCCGGCCGTGAGGCTGCCCGCCACATTCACCACCAGCTTGCCAGCCGTCATTTCCAGCAGCGGCTTCTGCCCCACCACCTGCACTTCCTTCAGCGCCAGCGCCGCCGCTGCCAGCCGCACATCCGGCACCGCCACGGCCCGGCCTGCCACTTCTACCACCGCGCTCCGCCCACTGCCGTATCCCACCGCCGATACCACCACCCGGTACCGCCCCACCGGCACGCCCGCCAGTTGGTAGCGCCCTGCTTCTGAAGCCTGCGTGGCCTGTACCACCACCGAATCGGCCAGCTGCCGCAGCAGCACCGACGCGAAGGGCACTGCCTGCCCCTTGGCGTCTACCACCCGTCCGCTCACGGTGGCCGTTGGTTGTTGGCTGGCGGCTGTCAGCGCGAGTAGTAGCAACAGGCAGGAGAAAAAAGCTTTCATGGTATCAGAGTGCTGAAGTGAAACGAACACCCAAAACACGCCCAACAAAGCCGCCAACGCAGGCCCTATTTCCCGAAGCCCGGCAAAATTCCGATGAAGCCCACAAAACCGCCCGCGAACTAAATCGGCGGCCTACTACCCTGTTCCCAAAAGAAAAGGGACGCCCCGGCTGGAGCGTCCCTTTTCACTATTATACTTCCGGTCCGACTACTCGGCGGCTTTCTCCTCGCGGGTTTCGCCGTCTTTCAGGGTTTCGGTAGCCGTATCCTCGGGGGCCGAAACCTCCGTGGTGGCAGCCTTGGCCTTCTTGGCGGGCTTCTCAGCTACTACTTCAGCCGAAGACTCGCCTTCGCCAGCCGTGGTAGCCTTTTTCTTGCCGCGTGAACGACGGGTAGTGGTTTTAGCCTCACCAGCGGTTTTGGCTTCCAGCAGGGTTTCGTTGTAGTCAACCAGCTCGATGATGCACATCTGCGAGTTGTCACCCAGACGGGTTTCGCTCAGCTTGATGATGCGGGTGTAGCCGCCGGGACGGGTAGCAATTTTAGCTGCTACGTCGCCGAACAGCTCTTTCAGCACGTCCTTCTGCTCCAGAACAGCAAATACGAGGCGGCGCGAGTGCGTCGTGTCGTTCTTGGCTTTGGTCAGCAGGGGCTCTACAAACTTGCGCAGGGCTTTGGCTTTGGCAACGGTCGTGGTGATGCGCTTGTGCAGGATCAGCGACGAGGCCATGTTCGAAAGCATGGCGTTGCGGTGCGAGGCCGTGCGGCCGAGGTGGTTGATGGTTTTACCGTGACGCATAAAAAAAGAGATGTGTAAGCTTGCGGACGACGACCACGGCGGAAAAGCTGCTGTGAGGCACCTTTCTCATTAGAACCGTCGCCCCTTCGGGCTCACTGGTTATGAAAGTGTGAAAATGGAGTGCAAAGGTACGGAATGTACAGGCATAAAAAATGTGCTGAAGTGGAATATGTGACCAGCACATCAACCACATTCAGCACATTTCCTGTTTGCTGTCTATTCTTCGTCGAGCTTGTACTTGCTCAGATCCATGCCGAAGTTCAGGCCTTTCTCTTCTACAAGGTTTTCCAGCTCGGTCAGCGACTTCTTACCGAAGTTGCGGAACTTCATCATGTCGGCCATGTCCAGCTGCACCAGGTCGCCGAGGGTTTTGATGTCGGCGGCTTTCAGGCAGTTGTAAGCACGTACGCTCAGGTCCATATCCGCCAGCGGCGTCTTCAGAACTTTGCGCATGTGCAGCGTCTCCTCGTCTACCGTCTCCTCCTCTTCGGCTTTAGCAGTTTCGAAGGTCATGGTGCTGTCGGAGAACAGCATGAAGTGTTGAATCAGGATGTTGGCGGCGCCTTTCAGCGCATCCTCCGGGTGGATAGAGCCGTCCGTGTGAATCTCGATGAGGAGCTTCTCATAGTCGGTCTTCTGCTCAACGCGGGTGTTTTCGATGCTGTACTTCACGTTTTTGATGGGCGTGAAGATGGCATCAATGGCAATCTGACCGAAAACCTGATCGGCCGGCTTGTTTTCCTCTGCAGGAACGTAGCCGCGGCCTTTCTGGATCGTGAATTCAAATTCCAGCTCGGTGCTGGCGTCCACGTGGCAGATCACCAGATCCGGGTTCAGCACCTGGAAGCCGTTGGTGAACTTGCTGATGTCGCCGGCCGTGAAGGTTTCCTGGCCTTTGATGCGCACCGTTATCTTGTCCTCGATGGCGTCGCTCACCTTCTTGAAGCGAACCTGCTTCAGGTTGAGGATGATTTCGGACATATCCTCAATCACGCCTTCGATGGTCATGAACTCGTGCAGTACGCTGCTGGTGCGAACCGACGTGATGGCATAGCCCTCCAGCGACGACAGCAGGATGCGGCGCAGAGCGTTGCCGATCGTGACGCCGTAGCCTTTCTCCAGCGGTTTGAATTCAAACGTTCCGTAGAAGTCGTCGGATTTCTCCATCACCACCTTCTCCGGCATTTGAAAAGCTAAGATTGACATAAGTGGGGCGGTTTTTAGTATTGAGTAATGGGTAGTGAGTAAAAAGACCTCTCAGAGCGTCTTGATACCCATTACCCAATACCTGAATCCAATTAAAAAGGTCGAAGCAAGGAAACGGCCCGGGCGTCCGGGCCGTTCCAAGAATTACTTCGAGTACAGTTCGACGATGAGCTGCTCGGTGATCTTCTCCGGTATCAGCTCACGGGCGGGGCGTTGAGGAACTTGCCCACCATGTCTTTGCCGTCCCACTCCAGCCACGAGAAAGCACGCGCGTTGCGGGCGCTCAGGCTCGTGGTAATAGCTTCCAGCGACTTCGACTTCTCACGTACGGCAACAACGTCACCAGCGCGGAGTTTGTACGAAGCAATGTTTACTACGTCACCGTTAACGGTGATGTGCTTGTGCAGAACGAGCTGACGAGCAGCACGGCGCGTAGGAGCAATGCCCAGACGGTAAACCGTGTTGTCGAGGCGCGATTCCAGCAGAGCCAGCAGGTTGTCACCGGTGATGCCGGGCAGCGTAGCCGCTTTGTGGAACAGGTTCTCGAACTGCTTTTCCAGTACGCCGTACATGTACTTCACTTTCTGCTTCTCCATCAGCTGGACAGCGTACTCGCTCTGCTTCTTACGACGGCCACGACCATGCTGGCCGGGAGGGTATGCTTTCTTGGTGAGTGCCTTGCTTGGGCCGAAGATCGGCTCATTAAAGCGACGGGCAATCTTGGTTTTAGGACCAGTATAACGTGCCATTTCGGGGTTGTTGAGTGTTGAGGGGGTTGAACCGCGCGTGTCGGGCCTCGGAGGCGCACCTTGCAGAGGTGAAAAGGCGCATCAGAAACCCGACACCGGTGGCTGGCAGCGCCAGCCTGTTCAATAAACTAAACGCGACGACGTTTGGGAGGACGGCAGCCGTTATGGGGCAGCGGCGTCACGTCCTTGATGGTCGTTACCTCAATACCCACGTTACCCAGCGTACGAATAGCCGACTCGCGGCCAGCGCCCGGGCCCTTCACGAACACCTCAGCTTTGCGCATACCCAAGTCATGAGCTACTTTACCGCAGTCGGTAGCAGCCATCTGAGCGGCGTAAGGCGTGTTCTTCTTGGAACCGCGGAAACCCATCTTACCAGCTGAAGCCCAGGAGATAACCTGACCGTTGTTGTTGGTGATGGAGATGATGATGTTGTTGAACGAAGCCTTGATGTGTACCTGGCCTACTGGTTCTACAACGACAACGCGCTTCTTGGCTTTGTCTTTTCTCTTTTGTGCCATTTGGTTATCGCAAAAATACGCGGGAGGTGTTGTTGCCTGCCCCGAACGTATCAGAGCAGGCAACGATTCCCGCTACGGGTTATTTAGTAGCCTTTTTCTTACCGGCAACGGTCTTACGCTTGCCCTTGCGGGTACGCGAGTTGTTCTTGGTACGCTGACCACGAACTGGCAGACCTTTGCGGTGACGCAGACCCCGGTAGCAACCGATGTCCATGAGGCGCTTGATGTTGAGCTGCACTTCGGAGCGCAGCACACCTTCGGTTTTGAATTCGGCAGCAATTACGCTACGGATTTCACCGGCTTCCGCTTCCGTCCAGTCTTTCACCTTCTTGTTCAGGTCTACACCTGCTTTGGTAAGGATCTGCTGTGCAGATGGACGGCCAATGCCGAAAATGTAGGTCAGCGCGATTTCACCGCGCTTGTTGTCTGGGATGTCTACCCCTGCAATACGAGCCATGTGTTGAGTTTGGGTTTTTGGCGAGTTAGGGTCTTGGGGACCTGGTTTCGGTTAGGACAGTTTTCCTTCAAAAACCAAGTCCTCAGGACCCGAGTCCCCAACTTCCAGTTGTCTAGCCCTGACGCTGTTTGTAGCGGGGGTTCTTTTTGTTGATAACGTAGAGCTTGCCGTTGCGGCGGACCAGCTTGCAGTCAACACTACGCTTCTTAACCGAGGTTTTGACTTTCATGTCGTCGGGTTATTTGTAACGGTACACAATTCGGCCCTTCGACAAATCGTAGGGCGACATTTCCAACTTTACCTTATCTCCCGGCAGAATCTTGATGTAGTGCATCCGCATCTTGCCCGAGATGTGGGCAATCAGCTGGTGACCGTTCTCCAGCTCCACGCGGAACATGGCGTTGGAAAGGGCTTCCAGAATGACTCCGTCCTGCTCAATGGAAGTTTGTTTGGCCATAAGGCTACTGTAAGGCTTTTTCTATGTATTCGAAGGAGGTGAGTATTTCCGCCTTGTCTTTTCGTACTACTACCGTATGCTCGAAGTGCGCGGAAGGCTTGAAGTCTTTGGTCCGGATGGTCCAGCCGTCCTTCTCCTGTATCACGCTCTTCGTACCCAGATTCACCATCGGCTCGATAGCCAGTGTGAGGCCGGTCTGCAGCTTCAGTCCCGAGCCACGCTTACCGTAGTTCGGTACTTCCGGCCGCTCGTGCAGCTTCTTTCCAATCCCGTGGCCGACCAATTCCCGAACCACTCCGTAACCCTGCTTCTCAACATGGTTCTGAATGGCAAAGCTGACGTCGCCCATCCGATTGCCCGCCACTGCCTGCTCGATACCGAGATACAGCGACTTCTTGGTTTCTTCCAGCAGCTGCAACACCTCGGGTGCCACTTCCCCAATCGGGTAGGTGTAGGCACTGTCGGCGTGGTAGCCGTTGAGTAGCACTCCGCAGTCCACCGAAACGATGTCGCCGCTTTTCAGCGTGTAGTCGCCCGGAAAACCGTGCACCACTACCGAGTTGGGCGAGATGCAGAGGCTGTATTCGAATCCATTGTACCCCTTGAAGGAAGGGCTTCCGCCATGGTCCCGGATGAACTCCTCAGCGCGCTGATCCAGCTCTCGCGTTGTAATTCCTTCCCGGATCATGCCGGCCACTTCTCCGTGGGCCTGAGCCAGCACCTTCGCGCTGGCCCGCATGAACTCTATTTCTTCTTCGGTCTTGTAAACAATCATGAGTGCTTACGAAGCCAGAGCAATGTTCTGCGAACGGCCACGCACTTTACCAGTTTTCATCATGCCATCGTAGTGGCGCATCAGCAGGTAGCTTTCCACCTGATTCAGCGTATCCAGTACTACCCCTACCATAATGATGAGGGAAGTACCGCCATAGAAGGCCGAGAAAGGCCGCGTAACACCACCTAGCAGCGCAAGCGCCGGGAAGATGGCAATCAGCGCCAGTGCCACGGCACCGGGCAAGGTAATGCGGGTCAGAATCTCGTCAATGTGCTCCGACGTATCGCGGCCAGGCTTCACCCCGGGTACGAAACCACCGCTACGCTTCAGGTCATCCGCAATCTGGTTGGGGTTGACACTGATGGCTGTGTAGAAGTAGGTGAAGACAATGATGAGCGTTGCGAACACCACGTTGTACTGCCACGACGTGTAGTCCGAGAACTTCACGCCAATGTAGCTGGCCAGGTCGCTGTCATTCTGCCAAACCGAAGCCACGATAGCGGGCACGAACATCAGCGACTGAGCGAAGATGATCGGCATTACGCCGGCCGCATTCACTTTCATCGGGATGAACTGCCGTTGGGCATTCAGCTGGGCGGTGCTGCCTACCTGCTTGGCATACTGCACCGGAATCCGGCGAACAGCCTGCGTCAGCACGATAACTGCCATTACCACGAGGAACAGCACTACCAGCTCAATCAGGAAGATCAGCGAGCCACGCATGCCTTTGGCAGCAGCCTCACCGATAATGGCACCGGGCAGGCGCGACACAATCCCGATCATGATGATCATGGAAATACCGTTGCCGATACCCTTATCCGTAATTTTCTCTCCCAGCCACATGCAAAACAGCGTTCCGGCCGTGATGATGAGCATGGTGGAGATGGTAAAGAACGTACCAGGCTCCAGGATTGCGTCAGCGCTGATGGTGGCAATGAAACCGACCGACTGCGCCATTACAATCGGAATTGTAAGGATACGCGTGTACTGGTTGATTTTCTTGCGGCCCGACTCTCCTTCTTTCTGCAGCTTCTGGAAATAAGGAACTGCAATGGTAAGTAGCTGCAACACGATAGAAGCCGAGATGTACGGCATGATACCGAGTGCGAAGATGGAAGCATTGCTGAACGCGCCGCCAAGCAGCGTATCCAGAATACCAAACACCCCCGAAGCTCCACCACTTTTCAGACGAGTAGCGTCGACGCCCGGCAGCACCACGAAAGAGCCTAACCGGTAGATGGCAATGAAAAACAGCGTATTGAAGATCCGCATACGCAGATCTTCAATCGCAAAAATGTTCTTTATCGTTTCGATAAACTTTTTCATCGCCACAAGAACTTACAGCGTCACGGCTTTGCCACCTGCTTTCTCAATGGCTTCAACAGCCGACTTGGAGAATGCATGAGCATGAACTTCTACAGCAGTGGTGAGTTCACCACGGCCCAGAACTTTGATTTTGGCGTTTTTCGAAGCCAGACCAGCCTGCACGAAGAAGGCATTGTCGAACGTCGTAGCACCACCTTCGGTCAAGCCGGCAAGTACGTCCAGGTTAATGGCTTTGTACTCTACACGGTTGATGTTCTTGAAACCGAACTTTGGTACGCGGCGCTGCAGGGGCATTTGGCCACCTTCAAAGCCCGACTTCTTGGAGTAACCCGAACGGGACTTGGCACCTTTGTGGCCACGCGTCGAGGTGCCGCCACGGCCGGAACCCGTACCACGACCAATGCGCTTGACATTGCGGGTAGAGCCTACGGCAGGTTTGAGATTGCTGAGATTCATTTTCGGGAGATTCCTAGAGTTCGGTTACTTCCAACAGGTGCTGAACGGCTTTGATCATGCCAGCAACCTGGGGCGTGTTTTCCACGCTCTTGGTGCTACCCATTTTGCCGAGGCCCAGGGCCTGCACGGTACGCTTCTGACGCTCGGGGCGGTCAATAACGCTTTTTACGAGTTTGATTTGGATCTGCGCCATCGTCTCTTAACCGTTAAAAACTTGAGCGAGGGTGATGCCACGAGCCTGTGCAATCTGCATAGGGTCGCGCATTTTCAGCAGGGCGTCGAAGGTAGCCTTAACCACGTTGTGGGGGTTCGACGAACCTTTCGACTTGGCGAGTACGTCTTTGATGCCGGCGCTTTCGAACACGGCACGCATAGCACCACCAGCAATTACACCCGTACCAGCGGCAGCTGGCTGAACCAGCACGAAGCCGCCCGAGTATTTGCCTTCCATGATGTGGGGAACGGTGTGCTTGTACAGCGGCACCTTTACCAGGTTTTTCTTCGCGTCGTCAATGCCTTTGGCAATGGCGTCGGTTACTTCGTTGGCTTTGCCGAGGCCGTAGCCTACGGTGCCGTTGCCGTCACCTACTACCACGATGGCCGAGAAGCTGAAGCGACGACCGCCTTTCACTACTTTGGCTACGCGGTTGATAGCAACCACTTTTTCTTTCAGATCGGAATCGCCGGTGCGAGACTCTTCTTTCCGGTCATTGCCGCGACGGTCATTGCCACCACCACGACGGTCATTGCCACCGCCGCGGTTATCGCCGCTACCACCACGAGGGCCGTTGTTAAATTCTGCCATGATGATTTAGAAATTGAGGCCGCCTTCGCGGGCTCCTTCTGCCAATGATTTTACGCGGCCGTGGTAGAGGTAACCGGAACGGTCAAATACCACTTTCGAAATTCCTTTTCCTGTAGCACGGGCAGCAAGTTCTTTGCCGACTGCGGCAGCGAGGGCGACTCCGTTGCCCCCTTCCACCGATACGTGCTTCGAGGAAGCAGACGCCAGCGTGTGACCGGTCGTGTCGTCAATAATCTGAGCATAAATGCCCGTATTGCTGCGGAACACCGACAAACGTGGACGCTCGGACGTGCCAGCCACCTTAGTGCGGATGATGCGCTGGATCCGTTTTCTTCTAGTTGCTTTATCGAAAGCCATGGTGTGATGTTATTTCGAAGCTGTTTTACCAGCCTTACGACGAATCTGCTCACCCACGAAGCGCACGCCTTTGCCTTTGTATGGCTCAACTTTGCGCAACGAGCGAATTTTAGCGGCCACCTGGCCCAGCAGTTGCTTGTCAATGCTGGTCAGCGTAACGATAGGGTTTTTACCTTTCTCGGTTACAGCCGTAGCAGTTACTTCCTTCGGCAGCGCCAGGAAGATGTTGTGCGAGTAGCCCAGCGACAGTTCCAGCGTGGTACCAGCCATAGCGGCTTTGTAACCTACACCTACCAACTCCAGCTTCTCTTCCAGACCGTTGCTCACGCCGCTTACAGCGTTGTTGAGCAGGGAGCGGTAGAGGCCGTGCATGGCTTTATGACGCTTCTGTTCGGTTGGGCGGGTCACTACCAGCTGGCCGTCTTCGGTCGCTACGGTAATGTCGCGGTCAACCGGAACCACCAAAGTGCCTTTTGGGCCCTTCACGGTTACCGTGTTTTCGTTGCTCACTTCAATCTGCACGTTGGCGGGCAGGCTGATGGGCAGTTTACCAATGCGTGACATAGTCTCGTTTTCCTTTCAGATTAGTAGACGTAGCACAGCACTTCGCCGCCCACGTTTTCAGCTTTCGCCTCTTTCTCCGTCATCACCCCTTTCGAAGTCGACAGGATGGCGACACCCAGACCACTCAGTACACGCGGCAGGTTCTCCACGTGGGCGTACTGACGCAAACCGGGCGTGCTTACACGCTGCAGCTTGGTGATGGCGGGTTGTTTGGTTACCGGGTTGTACTTGAGCGCGATTTTAATCGTGCCTTGTACTGCGGCATCATCAAAACGGTAGCTCTGAATGTAGCCCTTTTTGTAGAGCACCTTCGTGATTTCCTTTTTGATGTTGCTGGCCGGGATTTCCACTACCCGGTGATTTGCCTTGATGGCATTGCGTACCCGGGTCAGGTAGTCAGCAATTGGATCTGTGTTCATGTGACTTAGTAAAAGCGCCACCCTTTTTTAGGGAGCCGCAAAGATATGAAAATTTCGCCGCCGCAGAAATGCGGCAGCGAAATTTTCGGTTAAGACTTCTTGACTCGAATTCGGCCAATGGTTTCTCTCGGCAACCTGCCAAGTAATGTTGCGTCAACAGCCGAGGCTATCTGGCAACGGGTCGAACTACCAGCTCGACTTGGTTACGCCGGGGATTTTGCCAGCCAGCGCCATTTCGCGGAAACGTACCCGGCTGATGCCGAACTTACGCATGTAACCACGGGGGCGGCCGTCAATCATGTCCCGGTTGTGCAGGCGCACGGGCGAAGCATCTTTCGGCAGCTTGTCCAGACCTTCGTAGTCACCGGCGGCTTTCAGCGCTTTGCGCTTCTCAGCATAGCGGGCAACCGTAGCGATGCGCTTGCGCGCTCTTGCTTTCGCGGATTCCTTAGCCATTAGTCGTTTTGTTTCTTGGCGTTAGCGAACGGCATACCGAAAGCCTTGAGAAGCTCATAGCTCTGCTCGTCGTTTTCGGCCGTCGTTACGAAGGTAATATCCATGCCCGAAATCGACTTGATCTTGTCGATCGAAATTTCGGGGAAGATGATTTGCTCCTTAACGCCCAGGGTATAGTTACCGCGGCCGTCAAAGCCTTTGTCGTTGATGCCTTTGAAGTCACGAACGCGGGGCAGAGCGATGGACAGCAGACGGTCCATAAACTCGTACATCCGCTCGCCACGCAGCGTTACGCGGGCGCCGATTGGCATGCCCTCGCGCAGCTTGAAGTTCGAAACCGAACGCTTGGCGATGGTAGCCACAGCTTTCTGACCAGCGATGGTCGTCAGCTCGTCTACGCCGTTATCCACCAGCTTCTTGTCGGCTACAGCCGCACCAATACCGCGGTTGATGCAGATCTTGGTGATGCGTGGAACCTGCATGATGCTCTTGAACTGGAATTTCTCCTGGAGCAGCGGCACCACTTCTTTCTGATATTTCTCTTTGAATCGAGCCATTGTCGTCGTACCGGGTTAGGCGTTTGTCGAGGCAATAGCTTTCACGTTGCTCACGTGAATACCCGCTTCGATTTTGGTAATGCCGCCCTGGGGGTTCTTCGCACTGGGTTTGTTGTGCTTGGTCACCAGGTTCAGGCCTTCCACGATAACACGCTGCGTCGAGCGGTTCACCGACTTGATAACGCCGGTTTTGCCTTTTTCGTCGCCAGCAATCACCTGTACGGTGTCGCCGGTTTTCACATGCAGTTTCGCGGGTGCTGCTTTCGTTTTCGTTGCCATTGCTTAGAGAACTTCAGGAGCCAGCGAAACGATCTTCATGAACTGCTTCTCGCGCAGTTCACGGGCCACGGGGCCGAAGATGCGGGTACCGCGGGGCTCGTCGTTATTGTTGAGCAGTACGGCAGCATTGTCGTCGAAACGAATGTAAGAACCGTCCTTGCGACGTACTTCTTTCTTCGTGCGAACAACCACTGCTTTCGATACAGTGCCTTTTTTAGCGTTGCCGGAAGGAATAGCCGATTTGATGGCTACTACAATCTTGTCGCCTACGCTGGCGTATTTCTTGCCCGTGCCACCGAGGACACGAATGCAAAGAACTTCTTTGGCGCCGCTGTTATCAGCGACGGTCAGACGGGATTCTTGCTGTATCATCTTACTTGGCGCGTTCTACGATTTCTACCAGTCTCCAGCGTTTGTTCTTGCTCAGCGGACGCGTGCTCATGATGCGTACCGTGTCGCCTTCGCCGCATTCGTTGTTCTCGTCGTGGGCCATGAATTTGGTCGACTTGGTAACGAACTTGCCGTAGATCGGGTGCTTCATTTTGCTTTCCACAATCACCGTGATGGACTTGTCCATTTTGGAGGAGGAAACGCGCCCGATGATTTCTTTCCGCAGGTTCCGCTCTTCCGTAGCGGAGGTAGCCTGCTGTTCTTCGTTGCTTGCCATCGTTAGTTAGCAGTGTTATTAGCCTGCTCGTTCTCGCGACGGGTCAGCTCGGTCAACAGACGGGCGACGTTCTTGCGGCTTTGCTTCAGGCGAATCGGGTTTTCCAGGGGCGAGATGGCGTGCGCGAAGCGCAGCGTCTGGCCATTGGCTTTTTCGGTCTTTACTTGCTGGTTCAGTTCTTCCAGCGAAAGGGCGCGGATATCGGCGTTCTTCATCTTACTTGCTTTCTACGTAGTCGCGACGAACAACAAACTGAGTCCGAACCGGCAGCTTCTGGGCTGCCAGGCGCAGCGACTCCTGCGCCACTTCCAGCGAAACGCCGTCTGACTCGAACATGATAGTGCCGGGCTTCACGCAGGCTACCCAATACTCGGGCGAGCCTTTGCCTTTACCCATCCGCACTTCAGCCGGCTTCTTGGTGATCGGCTTGTCAGGGAAAATGCGGATCCAAACTTGCCCTTCGCGTTTCATGGCGCGGGTCATGGCGATACGGGCTGCCTCAATCTGGCGAGCCGTAATCCAAGCCACTTCCAACGACTTAATAGCGAAAGAACCGAAGTCAATGGAGCTGCCGCGGTAGGCGAGGCCTGATACGCGACCCTTTTGCATCTTGCGATACTTGGTCCTTTTCGGTTGTAACATGATTTATTGAAATTGAATTTCTGAAGAAAAGAAACGACTAGCGACGCGGAGCGCCACTGCCCTGACCACCACGGTTGGCACCACCTGGGGCACCACCGCCACGGCGCTGGCCACCACCGGCGGCACCTGCACCGCCACGGTTGTCACCACCACGGTCGTTACGGTCGCGGCGCGGGCCACGGTCACCACCACGGTCGCCACGCTCGCCGCGTGGGCCACGGTCGCCACCACGGGTGTCGTTGCCTTGGTTGGCAGGAACCTGGTTAGGCGACAGGTCGGGCTTGCCGAACACTTCACCACGCATGATCCATACCTTGATACCGATTTTGCCATACACGGTCTGAGCTTCCGACAAAGCGTAGTCGATATCGGCGCGCAGCGTGTGCAGCGGCGTACGGCCCTCTTTGTACTGCTCGGAACGGGCAATTTCAGCACCGCCCAGACGGCCACCGCACTGGATCTTGATGCCTTCGGCACCAACACGGATAGCAGCCTGAATGCTCATCTTCATGGCACGGCGGAACGAGATACGAGCCTGCAGCTGCTGAGCAATGCTCTCACCTACCAGCTTGGCGTCGAGTTCCGGACGCTTAATTTCGAAGATGTTGATCTGAACGTCCTTGCTGGTGATCTGCTTCAGTTCGTCTTTGATCTTATCCACTTCAGCGCCACCCTTACCGATTACCACACCCGGACGAGCCGTGTTGATGGTAATGGTGATGCGCTTCAGCGTACGCTCAATCACGATGCGGCTAATGCCACCTTTCGGGATACGAGCCATGATGTATTTGCGGATTTTTTCGTCCTCCACCAGTTTGTCGGCAAAGTCCTTGCCGCCGTACCAGTTCGAGTCCCATCCTTTAATGACGCCCAGACGGAAGCCAACCGGATTTACTTTCTGTCCCATAGTGCTTATGCGGTGGCTTCTGCCTTGGTTTCAGTGGATTTCTTAGCCGAGCTACGACGCGTGGTCTTTGGCTTGGCTTCAGCGTTGGCTTCGGTGGTCTTCGTTTCAGCAGCTTTCTGGGTAGCAGCTTTGCTGCCCAGACGCTCTACTTTCGTGTCAATCACCAGCGTCACGTGGTTGCTGCGCTTGCGGATGCGGTGGCCACGGCCCTGAGGGGCGGGGCGCAGACGCTTCAGCTGACGGCCTTCATCCACGAAAATCTCTTTGATGTAGAGGTTAGCGTCTTCGATGCGCTCATCCTCGTTGTGCTGCTGCCAGTTGGCAAGAGCCGAGAGGAGGAGCTTTTCAACACGGGCAGCGCCCGAGTTGGCTTCGAATTTCAGCAGGCCCAGCGCACGGGTCACTTTCTGACCACGAACCATGTCGGCCACCAGGCGCATCTTGCGCGGCGAGGTGGGAACGTTGCGGAGTTTAGCGGTTGCTTCCATGATTAGCGCTTGCCTTTATCTTTCTTGGCAATGTGTCCACGGAAGTTGCGGGTTGGAGCAAACTCACCGAGCTTGTGTCCTACCATGTTCTCCGTAACATATACCGGGATGAACTTATTGCCGTTGTGAACGGCGAAGGTGTGGCCAACGAAATCAGGCGAAATCATCGAGCGGCGCGACCAGGTCTTCACCACCGACTTTTTGCCGGACTCATCCATTGCCGTTACTTTCTTCTCGAGCCGGAAGTCAATGTACGGCCCTTTTTTTAGTGAACGTGCCATTGCTTACTTCTTGCCTTTGCGGTTAACGATGAGCTGCTCGGAGTACTTGTTCTTGTTACGGGTCTTCTGACCTTTCGCGAAGATACCGTTACGGCTACGTGGGTGACCACCCGACGATTTGCCTTCGCCACCACCCATTGGGTGATCGACAGGGTTCATGGCTACACCACGAACACGTGGGCGACGACCCAACCAGCGGTTGCGGCCGGCTTTACCCAGACGAACGTTCATGTGGTCGCCGTTGGATACCGTGCCTACCGTGGCCATGCACGTAACAAGCACCATGCGCATCTCGCCGGAAGGCAATTTCAGCGTGGCGTACTTGTCTTCGCGGGCCACCAGCTGAGCGTAGGTGCCAGCCGAACGAGCCATAGCGGCACCGTTACCGGGCATCAGCTCGATGTTGTGGACGATGGTACCGAGCGGGATTTCGCGCAGCGGCAGGGCGTTGCCTACTTCGGGGGCTACACCCGAACCCGACACGACCGTAGCACCTACCTCAACGCCGGCTGGGGCGATGATGTAACGCTTCTCGCCATCGGCGTACTGAAGCAGGGCGATACGGGCCGTACGGTTCGGATCGTACTCAATCGTCTTCACCGTGGCTGGCACCGAGGCCTTGTCACGCTTGAAGTCGATGATACGATACTTGGCTTTGTGCCCACCGCCGATGTAGCGGTTGGACATTTTGCCCGAGTTGTTGCGGCCACCGGAGTTTTTCATGGGTGCCAACAGCGACTTCTCCGGCGTCGACGTCGTAATCTCGTCGAAGGCCGGTGCAATGCGGAAGCGCTGACCCGGTGATGTTGGTCTTAGTTTTTTGAGTGCCATTACTCTTGCTTAGGAAATGCTCTTATGCAGAAAAGGGCGCAGCTTAGATGCCGCTGTAAAAGTCGATAACCTCGCCTTCCTTCACCGTCACGATGGCTTTCTTGCCATGTGCGCGGCGGCCCGATACCGAACCACCTTTGGTGAACTTGGACTTCACTTTTCCATTGGTGCGGATCGTGCTGATGCCCGTTACCGTCACGCCATAGAACTGCTCGATGTCCTTTTTGATCTGAACTTTGTTGGCGCTACGCTCTACTTCGAAAACGTATTTGCCTTGCTCGTTCAGGCCCGTGGCCTTCTCGGTCACGATGGGTTTTTTCAGCGTGCTCATTATTCAGCAGTGGTATAGAGTTGTTCCAATGCCGTCAGGCCAGCTTCCGACAGCAGCAGCGTGTCGGTGTTCAGCAGGTCGTGGGTGTTGAGCGCTACGGGCGTCGACACTTTTACCTTCTGGATGTTGCGGGCCGACAGAACCACGTTCTTGTCTACTTCGCCGGTCACCAGCAGAGTCTTCTTGCCGTTGTTCAGCTTCAGACCTGCGAGGATGGAGAGGAAGTCTTTGGTCTTAGGAGCCGACAGGGAGATATTCTCCACCAGGGCTACTTTGCCGTCTTTCGCCAGCGTCGAGAGAGCCGACAGACGAGCGAGACGCTTGGTCTTTTTGTTGAGCTTGAAGCCGTAGTCGCGGGGCTCAGGACCGAAAATCCGGCCACCACCTACGAACACACCCGATTTCATCGAGCCAGCGCGGGCGCCGCCCGTGCCTTTCTGCTTCTTCAGTTTCTTGGTGGTGCCGTGCACTTCGTTGCGCTGCTTCGACTTGTGCGTACCCTGGCGCTGGTTGGCCAGGTACTGCTTCACGTCGAGGTACATCACGTGCTCGTTCGGCTCCAGACCGAAGATGGCGTCAGACAGCGTAACCTTGCGGCCGGTGTCTTCGCCTTTGATGTTATATACTGACAGTTCCATCTTCAAGGTTATTTTTCCAGGACCACGAAAGAGTTCTTGGCACCGGGAATCGAGCCGCTCACCACGATGAGGTTTTTGTCGGCTACAATGCGCATCACCTTCAGGTTCTGCACTTTCACCCGGTCGTTGCCCATGCGGCCACCCATGCGCATTCCTTTGAATACGCGCGAAGGCCACGAGCAGGCACCGATAGAACCGGGGTGACGGCCGCGGTTGTGCTGACCGTGAGTCTGGCCACCAACACCGGCGAAGTTGTAACGCTTCACAACGCCCTGGAAACCTTTGCCTTTCGACGTACCAACTACGTCAACAAATTCACCTTCCTCGAAGAGGGAAGTGTTTACTTCGCTGCCAGCAGCGAAGTTGGCTACTTCATCCGTGCGGAACTCAACGAGTTTGCGTTTGGGAGTAGTTCCGGCTTTGGCAAAATGACCCGCCAGTGCTTTGGTGGTGTTCTTTGCTTTTTTCTCGCCGTAACCGAGCTGGATGGCCGTGTAGCCGTCCGTTTCGATGGTCTTAACCTGCGTCACCACACACGGACCTGCTTCGATGAGCGTGCAGGGAATGTTCTTCCCGTCCGGAGTGAAGAGGCTTGTCATACCGATTTTTTTACCGATGATGCCAGGCATTCTGTTTGGGTTTAGTAAAAGACGCACACGAAAACGCCCGAGTGGCGTTTTCGGAATGGGAGTGCAAAGCTAGGAAATTGTTATGTTATATAATAGCTACCTTCTGAAATATTTTCAGTGTCACCGCTTTAGCCCTTGTTACCCCCTCTCCTACCCGATACCCGCGCGGCAGAAATTGGCTTTTACCATTTCCGGCATCCGCCATAAAGTGAAACACCCCACCGGCTGCGCAGAACCAGTGGGGTGTTTCGGTAATGAGCTGACTAAATCAGTCCTCAGACTTTGATTTCAACGTCAACGCCGCTTGGCAGCTCCAGCTTCATTAGTGCATCTACGGTTTTCGACGAAGTCGAGTAGATGTCAACGAGACGCTTGTAGGTGCAGAGCTGGAATTGCTCCCGGCTCTTCTTGTTCACGTGGGGCGAACGGAGCACGGTGAATTTTTCCTTGATGGTCGGCAAGGGAATCGGACCGCTTACGATAGCGCCCGTAGCCTTCACCGCCTTCACAATCTTCTCCGACGATTTGTCCACCAGATTGTGGTCGTAGGATTTGAGTTTGATGCGAATCTTCTGGTTCATGTCTATTGAATGAAAGCGGTGTTAGCGAATGGCGTTGCCCTTCTGCTTGGCAATGATGCCTTCAGCAAGGTTGGTTGGTACCTGGTCGTAGTGCGAGAAGGTCAGCGAAGCCGAAGCCCGACCCGACGAGATGGTACGCAGCGTAGTTACGTAGCCGAACAGCTCCGACAGCGGAACGTCAGCCTTGATTACGTTGGCGCCACCTTTGGTGTCCATGCCTTTCATGATGCCGCGGCGACGGTTCAGGTCACCGGTTACCGAACCCGTGTACTCGTCGGGCGAAACTACTTCTACTGCCATAATTGGCTCGAGCAGTTTCGGACCAGCTTGCTTGCCAGCCTCACGGAAACCACCACGGGCAGCGAGTTCGAACGACAGGGCGTCCGAGTCAACATCGTGGTAAGAACCGTAGAACAGACGCACACGCATGCCTTCGATGGGGAAGCCAGCCAACGGACCGTTCTTCATAGCTTCTTCGAAGCCTTTCTGAACTGGTGCGATGAATTCGCGTGGGATAACACCACCGGTGATATCGTTTACGAACTCCAGACCTGGTTTCTCTGGGTCGGTCAGTTTCGGACCGAGTTCGAACACGATGTCGCCAAACTTACCGCGACCACCGGTCTGCTTCTTGTAGGTTTCGCGGTGCTCTACCGACTTGGTCAGAATCTCTTTGTAGGCTACCTGAGGAGCACCCTGGTTGATTTCCACCTTGAACTCCCGACGCATCCGGTCGATGATGATTTCGAGGTGAAGCTCGCCCATGCCTTTCAGTACGGTCTGGCCCGTCTCGGGGTCGGTCTGTACTACCAGCGTTGGGTCTTCCTCAACGAGTTTGGCAATAGCCATACCCATCTTGTCCATGTCGGCCTGGGTCTTAGGCTCGATGGCGTAACCGATTACCGGCTCAGGGAAGCTCATCGATTCCAGTACTACGCGCGACTTCTCGTCGGTCAGCGTGTCACCGGTTTTGATGTCTTTGAAGCCTACACCCGCAGCAATGTCACCCGCCTGGATTTTGTCAATCGGGTTCTGCTTGTTGGAGTGCATCTGCATGAGACGCGAGATACGCTCTTTCTTGTTCGTGCGGTTGTTGTGCACGTACGAGCCAGCGTCCAGCACGCCGCTGTAGCAGCGGAAGAAGCACAGACGGCCCACGAAGGGGTCGGTAGCAATTTTGAACGCCAGGGCCGTGAAAGGCTCCGAGTTGTCGGGGTGACGCTCGATTTCTGCGCCCGTGTCGGGGTCGGTACCGATGATGGGGGGCATGTCCAGCGGCGACGGCAGGTAGGCCATTACGCCGTCCAGCATCGACTGTACACCTTTGTTTTTGAAGGCCGAGCCGCACATTACGGGCGAGAACTTCATGTCGATAACCGCTTTGCGGATTACGACCATCATTTCTTCGCGGGTGATGGAGTCCGGATCGTCGAAGAATTTCTCCATCAACGTATCGTCGTACTCAGCTACGCTTTCAACCAGCTTCTCGCGCCACTCGGCTACGGTATCCACCAGATCCTCGGGAACCGGGATTTCGTGGTACGATTTGCCCTGGGTAGCGTCGTCCCACACAATGGCTTTGCCAGTGAGCAGGTCAACTACGCCTTTGAACGTGTCTTCAGCGCCGATTGGAATCTGCAGAGGAACGGGGTTAGCGCCCAGCTTCTCTTTGATTTCGTTTACAGCTTTGAAGAAGTCAGCACCGGCACGGTCCATCTTGTTGACGAAGCAGATGCGGGGCACCTTGTACTTGTCAGCCTGACGCCATACGGTTTCCGACTGGGGCTCTACGCCGGATACGGCGCAGAACAGGGCCACAGCGCCGTCGAGCACACGCAGCGAACGTTCTACTTCTACCGTGAAGTCAACGTGGCCGGGGGTGTCGATGAGGTTGATCTTGTACTGCTTGGTGTCAGCAGTCGGATCACCCTGGGCATCGGTGGGGTAGTTCCAGAAGGTGGTAGTAGCAGCCGACGTGATGGTGATACCACGCTCCTGCTCCTGCTCCATCCAGTCCATCGTGGCGGCACCTTCGTGCACTTCCCCGATTTTATGGGTCTTACCGGTATAGTAGAGAATGCGCTCCGACGTGGTGGTTTTACCAGCATCGATGTGCGCCATAATCCCGATGTTCCGGAGGTATTGCAGATCTTTATTAACAGCCATGTCTAGTTGAATGAGTGAATGTGTGTTTGGTGAACAGGCAGCTACCGAGGTGTGGAGTTAACCAAATCAAGGGGCGGCCCATTCACTTAGGCACTCATTTATTTAGAAGCGGAAGTGCGAGAAGGCCTTGTTGGCTTCAGCCATCCGGTGCGTGTCGTCTTTTTTCTTCACGGCAGCACCTTCACCTTTCGCAGCGGCGATGATTTCGCCAGCCAGCTTGTCCTTCATGGTCTTTTCGCCACGACGACGAGCGTACTGAATCAGCCACTTCGAGCCAACAGCAATACGACGGTCAGGACGTACTTCGATCGGAACCTGGAAGGTAGCACCACCTACGCGGCGGCTCTTCACTTCTACGGTCGGCATTACGTTGTTGAGGGCTTTGCGCCACATCTCCACGCCGCTTTCCTTGGTGCGCTGCTCAACAAGCTCGCAGGCATCGTAGAAAATGGTGTAGGCAAGGTTTTTCTTCCCGTCGTACATCATGTAGTTGACGAAACGGGTAACCAGCGTCTCCTTGAACTTGGGGTCGGGCAGGAGGATGCGCTTCTTTGGTTTTGACTTTCTCATGGGTGTAGAAATGAGCTGAGGCAGCGGGCAAGTGGGATAAGAACCATGTGCTATCCAGCACTGCGCGCTACCTCACTCGGTTTCAATTACTTTTTCTTCTTAGCAGGAGCGCCTTTGCCGGCTGGAGCAGCCTGGCCTGGCTTCGGACGCTTGGCACCGTACTTCGAGCGGCGCTGCGTACGGCCGTTAACACCAGCGGTGTCAAGAGCACCACGGATGATGTGGTAACGCACACCGGGAAGGTCTTTCACACGACCACCACGAATCAGCACGATGCTGTGCTCCTGCAGGTTGTGGCCTTCACCGGGAATGTAGGCGTTAACTTCTTTGCCGTTGGTGAGGCGCACACGGGCCACTTTACGCATAGCCGAGTTCGGCTTCTTAGGCGTGGTGGTGTACACACGGGTGCAAACGCCACGGCGCTGCGGGCACGAGTCAAGAGCCGGCGACTTCGACTTCGTCGTCAGCTTCTCGCGGCCTTTTCGTACTAACTGGTTGATGGTAGGCATCTACGGAATGTTTTGTCAAGGAGGGTTCTCTCCCAAAAATTAGGCTTGCAAAGGTAGAAAAGTCAGGGTGAAATAGCAAACGAGTTGGAATAGTTTGTTTTAGGTAATCGTCCGGTGCGGTTTTAAGCGCCCTGCAAGCCCAAAATTCACCTTCCTACGCCAACAGCCGCTGCCAGTCGTGGATTCCCGTTGTCCGTCGGATTCCACGGCGTACCAATTGCACCTAAAAAAGCCAGGGCTTCTATCTTCCCGATAAAAGCCCTGACCTACGTGGTACTATTCGAATTATTACGCCTCCCCTATCTTCCCACCGAAGCCCATCGGGTACATCGGCGAGTCGTTTTGCTGCTTGATGGGGCCGTTGGCCTGCTCGTAGCGCTCCAGGTTTTCGGCCAAAGCGGCCTGCAGGCGCTTGGCGTGCTCGGGCGTGAGGATGATGCGCGCCTTCACTCTGGCCTTCGGCACGCCCGGCATCAGCCGGATGAAGTCGATGACGAATTCGCTGCTGCTGTGCGCAATCATGGCCAGGTTGGCGTACTCGCCCTCGGCAATGTCTTCCGACAGCTCGATGTTGATGGCGTTGGGGTCTTGCGGCTGGGCCGCGTCGGCGTCGGGGTGGTTGGGTTGGTTCATTGGAAGAGTTTACGGGAACGGCTGCCGTGTTAGTGGGCCGAATGGTTAAAACTACCGAAAAAGAAAAAGCCGGCCGGATTTCTCCGGCCGGCTTCTCTTACTTAAGCAACTACGAACTTACTCCGAAACGGACTCGCGGCGCGAGGCACGGGCGGGGCGCTTGGTAGGCGCAGGCGTCTCGTCGGCTTTGGCGGCCTGTTGGGCCTCCAACTCCTCTTTCGAGCCCACGATCTGACGCGTGTATTCGCGCAGACCGGTACCGGCCGGAATGAGGTGACCTACGATTACGTTCTCCTTCAGGCCCAGCAGTTCGTCGGCCTTGCCACGGATGGCGGCTTCCGACAGCACCTTGGTCGTCTCCTGGAAGGAGGCAGCCGAGATGAACGACTGGGTGCCCAGCGACGCCTGGGTGATACCCTGCAGCGTTGGACGGGATACCGAAGGCTGTGCGTCGCGCACTTCCACTAGGGCTAGGTCGCGGCGGCGCAGGCTGCTGTTCTCGTCGCGCAGGCGACGAGCCGTTACAATCTGGCCGGGCTTCAGGTTGGTCGAGTCGCCGGAGTTCGTTACCACCTTCATGTCGATGATGGTATCGTTTTCCTCCATGAACACGATTTTGTCGATTACCTGGTGCTCCAGGAACGTCGTGTCGCCGGCGTCGAGAATCACAACTTTCTGCATCATCTGGCGAACGACCACCTCGATGTGCTTATCGTTGATTTTCACACCCTGCAAGCGGTATACTTCCTGAATCTCGTTCACGAGGTATTCCTGCACGGCGCCGGGGCCCTGAATGCTCAGGATGTCGGAAGGCGTGATGGCGCCATCCGACAGCGGCGAGCCAGCGCGGATGAAGTCGTTGTCCTGCACCAGAATGTGCTTCGACAGCGGCACCATGTACTTCTTCTTAACACCGTCTTTCGACTCCACGAAGATTTCGCGGTTGCCACGCTTCACGGTACCATAGGTTACTACGCCGTCGATTTCAGCTACTACAGCCGGGTTCGAAGGGTTACGGGCTTCGAAGAGCTCCGTAACGCGGGGCAGACCACCGGTGATGTCGCGGGTTTTGCCCACGGCACGCGGAATCTTGGCCAGAATCTGACCAGCCTTGATTTTCTCGCCGTTCTCGACGTTGAGGTGGGAGCCTACCGGAATGCTGTATGCTTTCTGGCCTTCCACATCCCCTTTTTTGCCGGGACGAACGATGATGGCCGGGTTCTGATCCTTAGCCTTCGATTCGATAATCACTTTCTCGCGGTGACCGGTCTGTTCGTCCGACTCCTCGCGGTAGGTGATACCCTCGGTGATGGCATCGTACTGAATGGTACCATCAAACTCGGCCAGAATAACGGCGTTGTAGGGGTCCCAGTTGTTCAGCTCGGCGCCTTTCTCCACCTCCTGGCCTTCGTCCACGAGCAGGAACGAGCCGTACGGAACGTGGTTGGAGATGAACACCTTGCCAGTGCCTTTCTCCACGATGCGAATCTCGCCCGAACGACCCATTACCACTTTCACCATCTCGCCGTCGGCGTTGGCGGTTTCCACGGTACGGATGTCTTCGAACTCGATTACGCCGGCGAACTTGGCTTTCAGGCTGGCTTCAACGGCAATGTTGGAAGCCGTACCACCTACGTGGAAGGTACGCAGCGTGAGCTGGGTACCAGGCTCGCCGATGGACTGCGCAGCAATTACGCCAACAGCCTCACCTTTCTGCACCATGCGGCCTGACGACAGGTTGCGGCCGTAGCACTTGGCGCAGATACCGCGCTTGCTTTCGCAAGTCAGTACCGAACGGATTTCCACCGACTCGATAGCCGTAGCATCAATGCGACGGGTGATGTCCTCGGTGATTTCCGTACCGGCCGTCAGAATTACTTCGTCGGTCAGCGGATCCACGATGTCGTGAACAGCTACGCGGCCCAAGATACGCTCTGCCAGCGGCTCTACCACGTCCTCGTTGTCTTTCAACGCGAAGGTTTCGATGCCCCGCAGCGTGCCGCAGTCGTTTTCGTTTACGATTACGTCCTGCGATACGTCTACCAGACGACGCGTCAGGTAGCCGGCGTCAGCCGTCTTCAGCGCGGTGTCGGCCAGACCCTTACGGGCACCGTGGGTCGAGATGAAGTACTCGATTACATCGAGGCCTTCTTTGAAGTTAGACAGAATCGGGTTTTCGATAATCTCACCTACCGAACCCTGCAGCGACTTCTGTGGCTTGGCCATCAGACCCCGCATACCGCCGAGCTGACGAATCTGCTCACGCGAACCACGGGCACCGGAGTGCATCATCATGTAAATCGAGTTGAAGCCCTGGTCTTCTTTTTCAAGACGACCCATGAGGGTTTCGGTGATTTGGTTGTTGATGCGGGTCCAGATGTCGATAACCTGGTTGTAACGCTCGTTGTCGGTAATCAGACCCATCTGGTAGTTCTGAGTAACGGCCTTCACGTCGTTCTGCGCTTGCAGAACCAGGGCATCCTTCTCTTTCGGAATCTGGATGTCGCCCAGACCCATCGACAGACCACCTTTGTAAGCCGACTGGAAGCCCAGCGTCTTGATGTCGTCGAGGAACTGTGCGGTGCGGGCCATGCCGGTCCGCTTGAACACCATCGAAATGATCTGCTGCAGCTTTTTCTTGGTCAGCAGCTCATCCACGAAACCTACTTCGGTTGGTACGAGCTGGTTGAACAGCACGCGGCCGGCTACCGTCTCGATGATCTTCGTTACGAGGTTATCGTCCTCGTCGCGAACCTGCGTGCGCACCTTGATGTAGGCGTGCTTCGACAGCTGACCTTCGTTGATGGCAATCACCACCTCTTCGTCGGAGTAGAAGATGCGGCCTTCGCCCTGGATCTTCTCGTCGTCGGTGCTGCGCTTGCCTTTGGTCACGTAGTACAGACCCAGAACCATGTCCTGCGACGGTACCGCAATCGGCGCGCCGTTGGCGGGGTTCAGGATGTTGTGCGACGCCAGCATGAGCATGGAGGCTTCCAGGATAGCGGCCGGTCCCAGGGGAACGTGCACAGCCATCTGGTCACCGTCAAAGTCAGCGTTGAAGGCCGTACAAACAAGCGGGTGCAGCTGGATAGCCTTGCCCTCTATGAGGCGCGGCTGGAAGGCCTGGATACCCAGACGGTGAAGCGTAGGAGCCCGGTTCAGAAGCACTGGGTGGCCTTTCAGCACGTTCTCCAAGATGTCCCAAACAACAGCGTCCTTGCGGTCCACGATTTTCTTGGCCGACTTCACCGTTTTCACGATGCCGCGCTCGATGAGCTTGCGGATGATGAACGGCTTGAACAGCTCGGCCGCCATGTTCTTGGGCAGACCGCACTCGTGCAGTTTCAGCTCAGGACCTACCACAATTACCGAACGACCCGAGTAGTCGACACGCTTACCGAGCAGGTTCTGACGGAAGCGGCCCTGCTTGCCTTTCAGCATATCGGACAGCGACTTCAGGGCGCGGTTGCCTTCGGCGCGCACGGCATTCACCTTACGCGAGTTGTCGAACAGCGAATCCACAGCTTCCTGCAGCATACGCTTCTCGTTCCGCAGAATCACTTCCGGAGCCTTGATTTCGATCAGGCGCTTGAGGCGGTTGTTGCGGATGATGACGCGACGGTACAGGTCGTTCAGGTCGGAGGTAGCGAAACGGCCACCGTCCAGTGGAACGAGTGGGCGCAGCTCCGGTGGAATCACCGGCACCATGCGGATTACCATCCACTCAGGCTTGTTCTCAATGCGGGTCGAGGCGTCGCGGAACGCTTCTACTACACGCAGACGCTTCAACGCCTCAGCTTTACGCTGCTGCGAGGTTTCGTGGGCGGCAGAGTCACGCAGCGAGTAGCTCAGCTCGTCCAGATTGATGCGCTCCAACAGGAGTTGCAGGGCATCAGCACCCATGCGGGCGATGAACTTGTTGGGGTCCTCGTTCGGCAGCATCTGGTTCTCCCGGGGGAGCTTGTCGATGATGTCGAGGTATTCGTCTTCGGTGAGGAAGTCGAGCTGCTGCACGCCTTCGTCGCCCAATACGCCGGGCTGAACGACTACGTACCGCTCGTAATAGATAATCTGATCAAGCTTCTTGGTGGGCAGGCCCAGCAGATAGCCGATTTTATTGGGCAGGGACTTGAAGTACCAGATGTGCGCAACGGGCACCACCAGTTCGATGTGGCCCATCCGCTCCCGGCGTACTTTCTTCTCGGTCACCTCCACGCCGCACCGGTCGCAGATGATGCCTTTGTAGCGAATCCGCTTGTATTTGCCGCAGTGGCATTCCCAGTCCTTCACGGGACCGAAAATCCGCTCGCAAAACAGGCCGCCCATCTCGGGCTTGTACGTCCGGTAGTTGATCGTCTCGGGTTTCACAACCTCACCGTTCGACCGCTCCAGGATGGATTCGGGCGAGGCCAGCGAAATGGTGACTTTCGAGAAGTCCTGTACCAGTTTCTTGTTTTTTGCAAACGCCATGTAGGGTAGCTGTTGTTAGCTGGTGGCTTTTTTCTGTTCGTTGGTTCCGCCCATCTTAAGAGGGATCGGAAAGAACGTAACAGTTCGACTCTGCGAAAAGTGCTCTGCGGGTCGGATAGGTACGCCGCGCAGTAGTTCTTCGCCAGGTCTGGTAATCGGGCGACTCAGCAAGCTGAATCAGGATGCGGCCAGTTGCCGCCGGAGGTTGATGCCGTTCTGACCATATCTCGGAACGACGCCGGCAGCGGCTGTTATCGGTTGCCCGAACCGCGGGTACTCTATATATACAAGACTTGAAAAGTGGCTGCCGATACTTGCGCATCAGCAGCCACCTCTTTCAAACCTTAGTCAAGCGTGATTTCCAGGGCCAGACCACGTAGCTCATGGATGAGTACGTTGAACGACTCGGGGATATTCGGCTTGGGCAGAACGTCGCCTTTTACAATGGCTTCGTACGCTTTGGCGCGGCCTACCACGTCATCCGACTTCACGGTGAGGATTTCCTGCAGCACGTTGGAAGCACCAAAGGCCTCCAGTGCCCACACTTCCATTTCACCGAAGCGCTGACCACCGAACTGAGCCTTACCACCCAGCGGCTGCTGCGTGATGAGCGAGTACGGTCCGATAGAACGGGCGTGCATCTTGTCATCTACCAAGTGACCCAGTTTCAGCATGTAGATAACACCCACCGTTACCGGCTGGTCGAAACGCTGGC
Organism: Hymenobacter sp. APR13; assembly: GCF_000737515.1. Taxonomy (NCBI): domain Bacteria; kingdom Pseudomonadati; phylum Bacteroidota; class Cytophagia; order Cytophagales; family Hymenobacteraceae; genus Hymenobacter; species Hymenobacter sp. APR13. The sequence continues at coordinate 2,656,281 of NZ_CP006587.1, read as the reverse complement.
CGGTGAGGCCGTCGTGCAGGTACGCGCGGCCGAAGGTCGGCAGCCCGGCTTCCGTCAGCTCGGCTGATACTTCCGCTTCGGTAGCACCGTCGAAAATCGGGGTAGCGTAGGTGCGGCCCAGCTTCAGGCCGGCCCAACCCAGTACCGTCTCGTAAATCTGACCGATGTTCATCCGGCTCGGTACACCCAGCGGGTTGAGCACGATGTCCATCGGGGTGCCATCGGGCAGGAAAGGCATGTCCTCATCGCGCACGATGCGGGCTACTACCCCTTTGTTACCGTGGCGACCAGCCATCTTATCACCCACCTTCAGCTTGCGCTTCTTGGCGATGTACACTTTGGCCAGCTGTACGATACCGGCGGGCAGCTCGTCGCCAACCTCCAGCGTAAACCGGTCACGCTTGAAGCGGGCCGTGATGGTGTTGCGCTTCTTGGCGTAGTTTTTCACCAGCTGCGCTACCATGGTGTTCACACGGGCATCGGCAGTCCAGCCTTCCAGCACGAGGTCTTTGAACATGTTCACCTCCTCGGGCACGGCGTAGTTGCTCTCGTCCTTGTAGGGGTTCTTCTCGGGGAACAGTGCTTCCGTGATGTTCTTCTTCCCGAATTTCACGCCCTTGGTCAGGATTTCGTCGCCGAACTTATGCTTGATACCCTGGGAGGTTTTGCCTTCCAGGAGCTGAATCAGCTTCTCAATCATAATAGACTTGATGCCGCGGAGCTCCTTGGCGTACGAGTCTTTCAGCTCTTCCACTTCCTTCTTCGACTTGGCCCGCAGGTTTTTGTCTTTCTTCGGACGCGAGAACAGCTTAGTACCGATAACTACCCCTTGCAGGGACGGTGGCGCCTTAAGGGAGGCATCCTTCACGTCGCCGGCTTTGTCGCCGAAGATGGCGCGGAGCAGCTTCTCTTCCGGAGTCGGGTCGGTTTCGCCTTTCGGCGTAATCTTACCGATCAGGATGTCGCCTTCCCGCACCTCAGCGCCCAGACGGATGATACCGTTGTCGTCGAGGTTGCGCACGGCTTCCTCGCTCACGTTCGGAATTTCCGAGGTCAGCTCTTCTTCGCCACGCTTGGTTTCGCGCACTTCCAACTCAAACTCCTCGATGTGAATCGAGGTGAAGATGTCGTCGCGCACTACTTTCTCCGAGATGACAATGGCATCCTCGAAGTTGTAGCCCTGCCACGGCATGAACGCCACCTGCATGTTCCGGCCCAGGGCCAGTTCACCTTTGTTGGTGCCGTAGCCTTCGCACAGCACCTGGCCTTTCACCACCCGCTCGCCGTTCTTCACGAGCGGCGTCAGGTTGATGCAGGTATCCTGGTTGGTACGACGGAATTTGATCAGGTCGTAGGAAATCTTCTCAGCGTCGAAGCTTACGAGGATATCGTCTTCCGTCAGGTCGTATTTCACGACGATACGGTTAGCGTCCACGTAGTCGATTACGCCGTTGCCTTCCGCTACTACCAGCGTGCGCGAGTCGGTAGCTACGCGGCCTTCCAGACCGGTGCCCACAATCGGAGCCTCGGCTTTCAGCAGCGGAACTGCCTGGCGCTGCATGTTCGAGCCCATCAGTGCCCGGTTAGCATCGTCGTGCTCCAGGAACGGAATCAGCGAAGCAGCCACCGATACAATCTGGTTCGGGGCTACGTCCATGTAGCTGTACTCGTCCGGACCAACCACGGGGAAGTCACCCTCGAAACGGCCTTTTACCAAATCGTTGATGAAGTTGCCTTCGTCGTCAATCCGGGCGTTGGCCTGCGCGATGTGGTGGGTGTCTTCTTCCTCAGCGGTCAGGTACTTCACGTGCTCGGTGGTATCCACCTTGCCGTTCTCTACCGTGCGGTAAGGCGTCTCGATGAAGCCCATCGAGTTAACCCGGGCATGCACGCAAAGCGACGAAATCAGACCGATGTTCGGGCCTTCCGGCGTTTCGATGGTGCAGAGGCGGCCATAGTGCGTGTAGTGAACGTCACGTACTTCGAAACCAGCCCGCTCGCGCGACAGACCTCCCGGCCCCAGTGCCGATACGCGACGCTTATGCGTCACCTCGGCCAGCGGGTTGGTCTGGTCCATGAATTGCGACAACTGGTTGGTGCCGAAGAACGAGTTGATAACCGAAGACAGCGTCCGGGCGTTGATCAGGTCAACCGGCTTGAAGTCTTCGTTGTCACGCACGTTCATGCGCTCCTTGATGGTACGCGCCATCCGGGCCAGGCCCACGCCGAACTGGGCGTAGAGCTGCTCGCCCACGGTGCGCACGCGGCGGTTGCTCAAGTGGTCAATGTCATCGACAATGGCCTTCGAGTTGATCAGACCGATCAGGTATTTCACGATGAGGACGATGTCCTCATTGGTCAGTACGCGGGCGTCCCAACCGGTGTCAATACCCAGTTTCTTATTGATACGGTAGCGGCCTACGTCCCCGAGGTCGTAGCGCTTATCCGAGAAGAATAGCTTTTGGATGATGTCGCGGGCCGTCTCTTCGTCGGGAGCCTCCGTGTTCCGGAGCTGACGATAGATTTGCTCCACGGCTTCTTTCTCCGAGTTGGAGTTGTCCTTCTGTAGCGTGTTGTAAATGATTGCGTAGTCGGCAATGTTTACGTTCTCGCGGTGCAGAATCACCGACTTGGCCCCGGCGTTCAGGATCGTGTCGATGTCCTCTTCCTCGATGGTAGAGTCGCGCTCCAGCAGTACCTCGTTCCGGTCGATGGAAACCACTTCGCCGGTGTCCTCGTCCACGAAGTCTTCCGTCCAAGTGCGCAGCACCCGGGCGGCCAGCTTGCGGCCGACGGCTTTCTTGAGGTTCTTTTTATCGGCCTTCACTTCCTCCGACAGCCCGAACAGGTCGAGGATGTCTTTGTCGGTGCCGTAACCGATGGCGCGCAGCAGCGTGGTAACCGGGAATTTCTTCTTCCGGTCGATGTAGGCGTACATCACGTTGTTCACGTCCGTGGCAAACTCAATCCACGAGCCTTTGAACGGGATGATCCGGGCCGAGTACAGCTTGGTACCGTTCGTGTGCTTGCTCTGGGCGAAGAATACGCCCGGCGAGCGGTGCAGCTGCGATACGATAACGCGCTCGGCGCCGTTGATAACGAACGAGCCCTTTTCGGTCATGTAAGGAATGTTCCCGAGGAACACTTCCTGCTCAATCGTTTCGAAATCCTCGTTGTCCGAGTCATTGCAGACCAGGCGCAACTTGGCTTTCAGTGGAACCGAGTACGTGAGGCCGCGGTCGATGCACTCGTCAACCGAGTACTTGGGCGGGTCAACGTGGTAATCGAGGAAGGTCAGCACGAAGTTTTCGCGCGAGTCCGAAATCGGAAAGTTCTCGGCGAATACTTTGAACAGGCCCTCATCGGTACGGTTCTCGGCAGCCGTTTCCAACTGGAAGAAATCCATGAACGAGCGAACCTGCACGTCCAGGAAATCCGGATACTCAATAACCTTTTTAATCTTGGCGAAGTTGATCCGCTCGTCAGCAGCTTGCAGCTTTTGCAGACCTGACTGTGCTTTCGGTGTAGCCAATGTATGTGGGGTTAGGAAATGGACACTGGGAGAATCCGGTACAGGGCCACCACAGGGCAGTGGCCTTGAAAAATTTCAAAAGTTGCGGGCGCACGAAAGCGCAAAGCAGAACCTTGCGCTTGTGGCGTCCGTAGGCACGAAAAGCCGCAAAGCGGCGTGCAAACGAACTTCCGGCTAGTTTGTTGCCTACAAACAGGAAAAGACCTGGCTTAGTTGCCAGGCCTCTCCATATTTGCTGGTTTTAAGAGCAGGCAGCAGAAATTACTTAACTTCTACTTCAGCGCCGGCTTCTTCCAGTTGCTTCTTCAGCGACTCAGCTTCATCCTTAGCAACACCTTCTTTCAGGGGCTTAGGAGCACCGTCAACCAGTTCTTTGGCTTCTTTCAGGCCCAGACCGGTCAGGTCTTTCACCAGCTTCACAACAGCCAGTTTCTGGCCACCGGCAGCTTTCAGGATCACGTCGAACGTGGTTTTCTCCTCAGGAGCGTCAGCAGCGGCAGCGCCACCACCGGCCATCATTACGGGAGCAGCAGCAGCGGGCTCGATGCCGTACTCGTCCTTCAGGATGGTAGCCAGTTCGTTTACTTCTTTTACCGTCAGGCTAACGAGCTGCTCGGCGAATGCTTTCAAATCTGCCATTTCTGTAGATTGTTAAAAAGGGGGTTGTTGGAGGAAATTGAAGTTGAAAAAGATGAGCAGCGGTTAGCCTGCAACCTCTTCTTTTTCGGAAAGCGTTTTGAGGATGCCAGCCAGTTTGTTGCCGCCGCTCGACAGAGCAGAAATAACATTCTTGGCAGGCGACTGGAGCAGACCGATAACGTCACCGATAAGCTCGTTTTTGCCTTTCAGCGTGCTCAGCGTGCTCAACTGGCTAGCGCCAACGTACACACCAGCATCAATGTAGGCACCTTTGAAGGCGGGCTTAGGCTCTACGTTCTTACCGTAGTTCTGCGCCTTGTAGAAGTCTTGCAGCAGTTTGGCAGGAGCGTTACCCGACTCTTTCGAGAACAGGATGCCCGACTGGCCAACCAGTGCCGCGTCCATCTCCGAAGTGTCGCCACCGAGGGTGTCGAGTGCCTTGCGGATGAACGTGTTCTTGTAGACTTTGAACTCCAGGCCGCGGTTGAAGCACAGGCGACGGAATTCGTTGATTTTCGCCACCGACATTCCCGAAGCATCGGCAATGTAGAACGCGTTGTGCGATTGGAACTTCTCGCTCAACTCGTCGACGAGGGCTTGTTTTTCTTCCCGGATCATATCGTCGTGTTGATTTAAATTATGCGGAAGTTACCGACGTGTCAACCGGAACAGCAGGCGACATCGTGCTCGAGAGCGTGATGCTCTTGATGTACGTGCCTTTGGCCGACGAAGGCTTCAGACGAATCAGGGTCTGAATTACTTCGATGGCGTTTTCAGCCAGCTTCTGGTCATCGAACGACACTTTACCAACCGAGCAGTGGATGATACCGGTTTTGTCAACTTTGAAGTCGATTTTACCAGCTTTCACTTCCTGCACCGCTTTGGCTACGTCCGTCGTTACCGTACCCGACTTCGGGTTAGGCATCAGACCACGGGGACCGAGCACGCGGCCCAGACGACCCACTTTAGCCATTACGGCCGGCATGGTGATGATAACGTCGATGTCAGTCCAGCCTTTTTCGATCTTGGCGATATAGTCGTCCAGACCAACGTAGTCAGCACCAGCTGCAGTAGCTTCGGCTTCTTTGTCGGGCGTAACGAGGGCCAGAACACGAACGGTTTTGCCGGTACCGTGGGGCAGCGTAGCTACGCCACGTACCATTTGGTCGGCTTTGCGGGGATCCACGCCCAGACGAACGTCGATATCTACCGAGGCGTCAAATTTGGTATAGGTGATGTCCTTTACCACTTTGGCCGCTTCTACCAGATTCCGAACTTCGGTCAGGTCATGCTTAGCAAGGGCTTCCTTGCGCTTTTTGCTTACTTGTGCCATGTCTACTCCGTCGTTAGATTATTCAGCGAAAGGAGAAGTGCCCGACACAGTGATGCCCATGCTGCGAGCCGTACCGGCTACCTGCAGCATTGCCGACTCCACTTTGAAAGCATTCAGGTCTGGCATCTTCGTTTCAGCGATGGTGCGCACCTGGTCCCACGACACGGAACCTACCTTGTTACGGTTAGGCTCTTTCGAACCGCTCTGGAGCTTGGCAGCCTCCATCAGGAGAACCGGCACCGGAGGGGTCTTCACAACGAAGTCAAACGACTTGTCGGTGTACATGGTGATGAGTACAGGACAAACTTGGCCGGCCTTATCCTGGGTGCGAGCATTGAACTGCTTGCAGAATTCCATGATGTTAAGGCCTTTGCTACCAAGTGCAGGTCCAACCGGCGGCGCAGGGTTTGCGGCGCCTCCCTTTATCTGAAGCTTCAGATAACCTCTAATTTCCTTGGCCATTTGGTTTGTAAGGCTTCGGGCGCTGCATCGTAACACGCATTGCCCTCAGTTTTTTGATTGCTCCGAAGTGGAAGCACCACCGGTCCGGAGCGGATAACCGATGACGTTTGCTTGACAGTAGGTGAAACTTGAGCTAGAGACAGTCAGAAGCGTGGCATCCAACTGTCCCTAGCTCAAGTTCGCTCTATCTACTATGACTCTTTTTCGACCTGCGTGTAGCTCAGCTCCATGGGCGTGCTACGGCCAAATATTTTCACAATTACGTTGAGCTTCTTACGCTCTTCGAATACTTCCGAAACAGTACCCAGCATGCCGGCGAAACCACCGTCGACGATTTTCACCAGCTCGTTTACCACGAATGGCGTTTCGAGCGTGGCCGTCTGCTCTTCTGCTTCGTCTACAATGCCGAGGATATTGTTTACCTCCGACAGACGCAGCGGAATTGGCTTGGTGTTCTGGTTGGCAGCCTTGCCCTCTTTGTCGCTCAGGAAACCCAATACACCAGGCGTGCTGGTGATGATGTGGTCAACTTCACCGTGCGACAGATCGGCGTGGATGATGATGTATCCGGGATACAAATTCCGTTCCCGTACGCGCTTCTTGCCGTTGCGCATCTCGTACACCTTCTCGGCCGGAATCAGTACCTGGGGTACCAGATCAGAAAGACCGTGCCGGCCGATTTCCGTTTCGAGATAGGTCTTGGCCTTTTTCTCCTGTCCGCTCACCGAGCGGACCACATACCATTTCAACTCTCCCATCTTCGCTGCCGATTAACGGAATGAGTTGTAAAACGCTTCCAGACCAGTTTTGAAAGCCACGTCCATCAACCCAACAACAGCAGCGAATACCAGCGAACCGATGAGCACCAGGCCAGCGCTCTTCTGGAGTTCCTCGAAGGAAGGCCACGTTACCTTGTAGCGCATCTCCTCGACGGTGTCGCGGAAGTAATTCGGTTTCTTGTCCATTGCTCGTCGCCTGGTTAGTGGCTTCTGATTACTCGCAGGCTGCGGACCTAGCAACCTGTATCCAATGCACGGGCGGAGAGATTCGAACTCCCATCAAAGGTTTTGGAGACCTCTATTCTACCCTTGAACTACGCCCGTGTATACGTCCGTCACCAGCTTGCTACTGGATTGGGACTGCAAATGTATGGAACTCTCTTTACAAAACAAATCCGCCTCTGAAAAAATCAGAGGCGGATTGCATTGATTTCCTAAAATCTAAGGAAAACTACTCGGTGATTTCGGTTACCTGACCGGCACCTACCGTACGACCACCCTCACGGATAGCGAAACGCAGGCCTTTTTCCATAGCTACCGAGTTGATGAGCTCAACCGAGATAGTTACGTTGTCGCCGGGCATTACCATTTCCACGCCTTCGCCCAGCGTGATGATGCCGGTTACGTCGGTGGTGCGGAAATAGAACTGAGGACGGTAGTTGTTGAAGAACGGCGTGTGACGGCCACCTTCTTCTTTCGACAGCACGTACACCTCAGCTTTGAACTTGGTGTGAGGCTTAACTGAGCCTGGCTTGCAGATAACCATGCCACGACGGATGGCTTCTTTCTCAATACCGCGGAGCAGCAGACCTACGTTGTCGCCAGCTTCACCACGGTCAAGGATTTTGCGGAACATCTCAACGCCCGTTACGGTCGACTTGAGGTTCTCAGCACCCATACCGAGGATTTCAACTTGCTCACCCGAGTTGATGATACCACGCTCGATACGGCCGGTTGCTACCGTACCACGACCCGTGATAGAGAATACGTCCTCTACTGGCATCAGGAAGGGCAGGTCGGTCAGACGAGCTGGGATTGGAATGTAGCTATCTACAGCAGCCATCAGCTCTTCGATCTTGGGAACCCAAGTAGCGTCGCCGTTCAGGCCACCCAGAGCCGAGCCCTGAATAACTGGGATGTTGTCGCCGTCGAAGTCGTAGAACGAAAGCAGCTCGCGGATTTCCATTTCCACCAGCTCGAGGAGCTCGGGGTCATCCACCATGTCTACTTTGTTCATGAACACTACCAACTGAGGAACACCTACCTGGCGAGCGAGCAGGATGTGCTCACGCGTCTGAGGCATTGGGCCGTCGGTAGCAGCTACCACGAGGATAGCACCGTCCATCTGGGCAGCACCCGTTACCATGTTCTTCACATAGTCAGCGTGACCGGGGCAGTCAACGTGAGCATAGTGACGGTTTTCGGTAGCGTATTCTACGTGCGAGGTGTTGATCGTGATACCACGCTCTTTTTCTTCGGGAGCGTTGTCGATCGACGAGAAGTCACGCTTGGCGGCCAAACCTTTGTTCGCCAGTACCATGGTGATAGCAGCGGTCAGGGTGGTTTTGCCGTGGTCGACGTGCCCGATCGTACCGATGTTCACGTGCGGCTTGGAACGATCAAAATTTTCTTTGGCCATTGTAAGTGAGATTAAAGAACTGTGTTGTGAGGAGGAAAACGCGACTTGCTTATACTGAAAGAAAGCGAAACGCAGCTCCGCTTAGTGGGGACTGCACGTCGCTTTTCTTTTCAGACTGGCCCAAACAGAGCAGCCGCGCTGCACCGCCGGTATAATGTGAGCCATTTATGGGATTTGAACCCATGACCTCTTCCTTACCAAGGAAGTGCTCTACCACTGAGCTAAAACGGCTGATACTGTAATTCGAAACAAAGATACGACGGGAGAAGTACAATCGCCGTTGCGGCTGTATCTGTTTTCCGCAGCTCTGCGAATGTTGAGCGGGAGACGAGGTTCGAACCCGCGACCTGCAGCTTGGAAGGCTGCCGCTCTACCAGCTGAGCTACTCCCGCGTAGTGTAAATAAAGAAACCCGTAAGCGGCCGATACGCTTGTTGTCTTCCGGGTTTCTCTATTCAGCAATCGTGGGGGGAGAAGGATTCGAACCTTCGAAAGCTTACGCTAACAGAGTTACAGTCTGTCCCATTTGGCCGCTCTGGAACCCCCCCGATTGTTATTTCATCGTCGTTTACGAAGAAATTTTCGCTTCAACCTTTCTGCCTTGGCTGGCTACTGTGTCGAATTGAGTTGCAAAATTAGGGGCTTTCTGATGCAAGTCAAGCGCTGCCCCAAAAATCGTTTAATATTTTTTCTGCCCGCCGCTGAAAATCCGGACAAATCCGGCTCTAACCTGCTGATTGCTTTTGTGAAACAGGCAGCCACGCTAGCTGAAGAAATTTTCACGTTTTTTTCGGTGGCTACTGCATCATGGCGTAGTAGGCCTTCACCTGCTCGTCTTTCTCTTTGCTCCGGATGTCCTGCAGTGTGGCCTTGAGGGTGGGCATACTGGAGGCCAGAATGCTCAGCCCCCGGTAGGCGCCTAACCGCACAAAGGTGCTGGGCGCAGTGCGGGCGAGGCTTTCGAGGCGCTGAATGCCCTTATCCCGCTCGATGGGAGGCATGCGGAGCATGAAGGTGGCAAAGTCGGGCAGGTAGCTGCGGTAGAGGTCGGCGTCGCTGACGTCGGGCAGGCGCCGCATGAACCACTGGTACTGCTCGGTACTGCTGCCGTTGAGCGAATAATACGTAGCGATGGACGTCAGGACTTCTGCATTCTGGCTTTCCTGCATGGCTGCCACCTTCTCCTGCGAGTCGGCAGTTGGCGTCTTGGCCAGGGCCTGGATGCCGGCACTGACTACTTTGTACGAACTGTCGTTGAGGGCCGTCAGGAAGGCGCTGGAGTAGTTTTCGTTGGAGAAAGAGGCTAGCGCATTAAGGGCAGTAGCGCGGACTTGGCTGCTTTTGTCTTTCATGGCTACCTGCTGCAGATCCTGGCGCACGGCATTGCCTTCGGGGCCTTTGTAGCGGCGCAGGGCCTGCACGGCGGCCTGACGCACGGCCCAGAAAGGGTCGTTGAGGACGTTGCGCAATAGCGTGCTTACCGAAAGTTCGGCGCTCTTAGCCTTCAGCTGCGTTACGGCCTCGTAGCGCTGCAGGTAGTTTTTAGCGTGCGTGTACTGGTACATCAGCTCGTCTTGGGTGCGCTCCTCTTCAATTTCAGCCAACAGTTGCGCTTGGCTGTCGAATTTTACTAGGCCGGGGCGTTGGGAGGAAGGCAGCCGGAAGGTCTGGTCGGCTTTGGTGACGGTGATGCGGTGGTCAGTGGGCTGGTTGTTGGCCCACACCGTAACCGTGACGGGCAGCCGGTAGATGGGCGTGAAGGTGGAGTCCTGCAGCTGCTGCACGCGCATGCTCACTTGCCCATTGGCAAAGCTGTGCGTCACTTTCAGCTCGGGATGGCCACGCTGCATAAACCACTGGTCGAAGAACCACATCAGGTCTTCGCCGGTCGTTTCCTCGAAGGCGATGCGCAACTTGGCTATTTCGGAGGTGGAAAACTTGTTCTGGGTGAGGTAGCGGTTCAACGACGCGAAGAAGGCGTCGTCGCCAACGTAATTGCGCAGCATATGCAGAACGCGGCCACCCTTGTCGTAGGAATGCCGGTCGAACATGTCCTCCTGCTTGGCGTAGCGGTAGCGGATCAGCGGCTCGCGCTTGCTCTGGGCTTCTTCGAGGTAGCGGTTTAGCTTTTCCTGCTGCACCAAGCCGGCTGCATCGGCGCCATACTTGTGCTCGGCCCAAAGCAGTTCCGAATAGTCGGCGAAGGACTCGTTGAGTGGCAGGTTGGCCCACGACTCGGTGGTTACGTAGTCGCCGAACCAGTGGTGAAATAGCTCGTGCGCTACCGTAGACTCGGCATCGTAGCCGACATCGGCCAGCTCACGGGGCGCAAACTGCACCAAGCTTTGCTCGAACGTGACGGCCGTGGTGTTTTCCATCGCGCCCGACACGAAATCGTGCACGGCCACCTGGGTGTATTTCTCCCACGGGAAGTCGACTCCCAGCTTTTTGGAGAAGTAATCCAGCATCTGAGGCGTGTTGCCGAACACGGCCCGGGCCGTGTTGCTGAACTTCGGATCGACGTAGTAGTCTACCGGCTTGCCCCGCCAGGTGTCGCTGATAACGGCAAAGTCGCCCACGGCCACCATGGTGAGATAGGGCGCGTGCGCCAGGCTCTGCTTCCAGGTGTCGGTGCGAGTACCGTCGCTGTTTTTGCGCGAGGAGGTCAGCAGGCCGTTGGAAAGGGTTTTCAGCTCCGAATCCACCGTAAGGCTGATTTCCTGCGTCATGCGCTGGTTGGGCCGGTCGATGGTCGGAAACCAGCAGGAGTTGCCTTCCGTCTCGCCCTGGGTCCAGAGCTGACGGGGCTTGGTTTTGTCGGTGCCCAGAGGATTGATGAAGTACAGGCCCTTGTCCTGGGTGATGGCGGCGCTGCCGCCCACTTCCAGCTCGTTGGGCTTGGCCACGTACTGAATCCGCACCTGGCAGGGCTCGGTGCGCGCGTACGTCCGGTCCAGCGTAATGGTGAGCTTCTTCTTGTCGTAGGTGTAGGTCAGGTTCTTCTCTTTCCCGCCATTCACCAGCTTCACGCTTTTTATGTCGAAGCCTTTGGCATCCAGCACGAGCTGGGTTTGGGGGTAGAAATGGGGCTTTACGGTAAGCGTAGCCGTACCCAGCAACCATTGTTTGGCCCAGTCGAAACGGACGTCAAGCTTGGTATCGAGCAGGTCGTGGAGGATAGTGGCGGCCGGCTGCACCGGGTTGGTAGGAGGCAGCCACGAGGGTACTACAAGAATAGACGGTGCCGCTTCAGGGGCCGGAGTCGATTCGGATTTCTTGTGCGTGGCTGCTTTGCTGCCTGCGGGCTTCGTGACCTTAACAACCTGTGCAGGAGCTTGAAACTGACACGCAAGGACCAGTCCCAGAATGCTGAGAACCGAATATTTCATGCGTTGATGCGATAGGTATATGGGTCCTCAAGTTCCGAAATTATTTGAGATTTGGCCTATCTTTAAGCCCATTTCCGCCCCCCTCCTCCCCCTTCCCTATGCTACAGGTTAGCACCAGCCCCACCCAGACTTGGGCCGTAGACTATCGTGCCACCGGCGCCATCACCCTAGACGGCCAGCCGTTTGCCTGGGATCTGGTGGAGCTAGAACCGGGCCGCTTCCACGTGTTGCACGAGGGCCGCTCGTACGTAGCCGAAGTAGTTAGCGCCGATTACGCTACCAAGTCGTTCCAGCTTAAGCTCAACGGGCAGCTGGTGGAGGTGAGCGCCAAAGACCGGTTCGATCTGCTCCTCGACAAGCTGGGCATGAGCAATGCTGCTGCCAGCAAAGTGAACGAGCTGAAAGCGCCCATGCCGGGCCTGATTGTTGATATCCGGGTGGCGCCGGGGCAGCAGGTGCAGAAAGGCGACCCGCTGCTGGTGCTGGAGGCCATGAAAATGGAGAACATCCTGAAAGCCCCCGGCGACGGCACCGTAGGGGCCATCAAGATTGGCCTGCGCGACAACGTAACCAAAGGACAGGTCCTGATTCAGTTCAGCTAGCCGGCGCTGGGCTCCGGGTTTTGCGCCCGCTGGCCGGGCGCACCTCACATCGTTTTTACACTTAATTCCTCCGACGTTGAAGTACACCCGAATTCTGCTTAAGCTAAGCGGCGAAGCCCTGATGGGCCAACAGCAATACGGCATCGATGCCACCCGGCTGATGCAGTACGCCGAGGAAATCAAGAAAGTAGCTGCCACCGGCACGCAGGTAGCGGTAGTAATTGGCGGCGGCAACATCTTCCGCGGGGTGCAGGCCGAAGCATTCGGCCTCGACCGGGTGCAGGGCGACTACATGGGAATGCTGGCCACGGTCATCAACTCCATGGCCCTGCAGAGCGCCCTCGAAAAGCTCGACGTGAATACGCGTCTGCTCTCGGGCGTTACCATTCAGCGGGTGTGCGAGCCCTACATCCGGCGGCGTGCTTTGCGCCACCTGGAGAAAGGCCGCGTCGTGATTTTCGGAGCCGGTATCGGCTCGCCGTACTTCACCACCGACTCGGCCGCATCGTTGCGGGCTATCGAAATTGAAGCAGACGTGGTGCTGAAAGGCACCCGCGTGGACGGCATTTACACGGCTGATCCGGAGAAGGACCCTAACGCTGTCCGCTACCCTACCATCACGTTCGATGAGGTGATGGCCAAAAACCTGAACGTGATGGACATGACGGCCTTCACGCTCTGCAAGGAAAACAACCTGCCCATCATCGTTTTTGATATGAACAAGGAAGGCAACCTGCAGCGCCTCATTGAGGGCGAAACGGTAGGTACGCTGGTGACGATGGACCACCCTCGCCCGACGGAAGCCGACGCCAAAACCAGCGGCCTGCAGCCTTCTCTGGACACTCCTTCTGAACAAGCTTAACGGGAGTAAAAAGTACACCCGCCGCGTTCAACTCACTCTTTTGCGTTGGCCACGCGTGCCGTTTTTACGTTTTACTTCTCAATTCTTAATTCCCTCACACACATGGACGAAGAAATTCAGTTTTACCTGAGCGAAGCCGAGGAATCGATGGCAAAGTCGCTGCAGCACACCGGCCTGGAACTCAGCCGTATTCGGGCTGGCAAGGCCTCGCCGGCAATGCTCGACTCGCTGCGCGTAGATTATTACGGCACGCCTACCCCCATTTCGCAGGTGGCCAACGTCTCGACGCCGGATGCGCGCACGCTGTTCATCAAGCCTTGGGAGAAAAATATCATTGCTGAGGTGGTGAAAGCCATCAAAAACAGCGACCTGGGCCTGAATCCGCAGTCGGATGCTGAGGGCGTGCGCCTCAACATTCCGCCCATGACGGAAGAGCGCCGCCGCGACCTGGTGAAGCAGGTGAAGCAGGAATCGGAAAGCGGCAAGGTGCGCATCCGCGGTATCCGCAAAGACGTGAACGAGTCGTTGCGGAAGCTGCAGAAGGATGGCGCCGCCGAGGATGCCATCAAGGATGCCGAAGCCAAGGTGCAGAAAGCCACCGACAGCTACATCGTGCAGATTGACAGCCTGACCAGCAAGAAGGAATCGGAAATCATGACCATCTGATCCGGTACTGTAGCTTATCAAAAGGGAAGCCTCCCGTTCTGCTGGCCCAATGTGGCGACAGAATGGGAGGCTTCCTTTTTTGATGATTAGCGGCTACTGCCAGTAGCCTTTCGCGGCAATCAGCTGCTGCACGGCATCGGGCACCATATACCGGATGGACTGCCCCTGGCGCAAACTCTGCCGGATAAACGTGGCCGAAATGTCCAGCAACGGCGCTTCCACCACTTTGATGGTTGAGCCAGCTACGGTAATGGCCTCTACCGGGTGGCCGGGGCGCGGGTAGACGTAAATGGCAAATTCCTGCCGGATACGGTCGGCGTCGCGCCAGCCATCCAGCCCCAGCAGGTTGTCGCTGCCCATGAGCAGCACAAACTCCTGGCCGGGGTGCAGCCGCCGGATTTCGTCGAGAGTGGTGATGGTGTAGCTAGGCTTGGGCAGGCGCAACTCGATATCCGTGACGGACAGCAGGTCGTTGTCGGCCACGGCGGCCTGGGCCAGCGCCAGCCGGTCCTGCTCCGGCAGCAGATCCTGGCCCACCTTGTAGGGGCTCTGCGGCGACACCACCAGCCACACCGCCGACAAATCGGTATGCGTGGCCATGTGCTGCGCCAGAATCAGGTGGCCGACGTGAATGGGGTTGAACGAGCCGAACAGCAGCCCGATCTTGCCGGAAGCACCCGCGTTCAGACTCACAGGATAGCCGATTCGGCCGTGATGAAGTCGCGCACCAGCTTCTCGGCCTGGGCGGTGGCTTCGTTGAGGTCGTCGTTGACGACGGTGACGTCAAAACGGTCCTCAAACGTCAGCTCGAAGTTGGCTTTGTAGAGCCGAGCTGAGATGCTGGAGGCCGAATCGGTGGCGCGGTGGCGCAACCGCTCTTCCAGTACTTCAATGGAAGGTGGCTTGACGAAGACGGCCAAAGCGCGGTCTTTGTAAAACTCCTTGATGCTCAAGCCGCCTTTCACATCTACATCGAGCACGGCGTGCTTGCCGCTTTCCCAGATGCGCTCAATCTCCGACTTCAGCGTGCCATAGAACGCGCCTTCGTACACTTCCTCCCACTCCACGAACTCGTCGTGACGGATTTTCTCCTGGAATTCCTGGACGGAGATGAAGTGGTAGTCTTTTCCATTGGCTTCGGTGCGGCCGCGCTTGTCGCGCGTGCAGGCCGAAATGGAGAAGCTCAGGTCTGGAATGGCCGCCATCAGGCGGTGGACGATGGTGGTTTTGCCGGCTCCGGAAGGAGCTGAAAAGGCAATGATTTTACCCTGCATCGGGCAAAATTAGGCCATTTCTGTTTGCAAACGAGACATTATGGTTTGCGGCAGCGAATTTGGGGCGCCTTTGCGGCCAACATGGGTCATGAGAAACCCAATAAACACCCGTTGTTTTTCGATGCTATCGAAGCAGGGCGAGCAATCATCGGCGTGGTGCACGATGTACTGCTCGTCGGCTTCGGTGGGCTGCTGGCCCACAACTAGCTGGTCAAGTATCGTATTCACACGGTCACAGTCAGCAACGGGCGCGGACGCCTGCTGGGTGGAGGATGGGGATTGGGTAGAGGTGTTTTCCATGATGCAACCCGTTGCGGTTAGCGGTTAGTAATTGTCGGTATCGTCCTCCGGCTCTGCCTCCGTGTTGCCGGAGTCGGCACCGTAGCCCATCGATTGGGCGTACTTTTCAAGCTTGTCCTTCAGGAAATTGCGGGCCCGGTGCAAACGGGACCGTACCGTACCGATAGGGATGTCCAGCACTTTGGCCATTTCCTCATAGGTGAACCCTTCCAGGTCGCAGAGGATAATGACGGTGCGAAAATCCACGGGTAGCGAGTTGAGTGCGCTAGCCACTTCGTCGCCGATGAGGTCGCGCACGGCTTGCTGCCGCATATCAGACGAGGTACCACCCGCGTCGCTGTCGGACTCGACGTCTTCCGAATTGTAGTAGCCCTCAATTTCGCTGTAGTCGACCTTGGCGGGTTGTTTACTCTTCTTCCGGAAGTCGTTGATGAACGAGTTTTTCAGGATGCGAAACAGCCATGCCTTGGCGTTGGTTCCCTGCTCGAAGTACTCGAAGAAGCGGTACGCCTTCAGATAGGTCTCCTGCACAAGGTCGTTGGCGTCGTCCTCGTCGAGGGTCAGACGGAACGCGAAATTGTACAGAGAGTCGATTACAGGCATTAATTCGGCCTGAAACCGGCGGTCTTTTTCTTCTTTACTAAGCTTCGGAACCCGTTCGGGAGAGTCGCTCATAAGGGGGGCGCGGCAAAGTACGGCGGGGGTGAAAAAAATCCGCCATGTAAACAAATGTACTGATTATCCTATCTCGCTCAAGCAGCTTGTGCCAGGAGCGTATTGCGGGCCTGCCGCTCGGTGGCTACAACCAAAAAGCCGTAGAGGAACACGAACATACTGAAGCCGATCTGCATCTGTAACAAGGAATCGACCAAATTGGCGATGCCCATCATCAACAGGAAATGTACAACGTACGCGTTTTGGCGGATGGCAGGTTGCAAAAATGGACCGAATAGCACGAAAAGCCACAGTACCAGGCCGATAATACCGCCGCCAACCAGTGCTTCCAGGTATTGGTTGTGGGTCATCACCCAGTTTTTGGGCAGCAGGCCGTAGTCCTGGTAGCTGTACTGGTCCAGCATGGCGGCGTCCACATCGGCGGGGGCCACGCCCGCAACCGGGTGCTGGCCGATAATGACGGTAGCCGTTTTCCAGGCGGCAAAGCGCTTGGCCAGGGAGTAGTCGTTGATGTCGCGGCCGGTGCGGTACTGGTCAAGGTCGTCGAGGGTGACGTTGACGCGCTGCTGGATGGGCTCCAGCGTGTAGTAGGTGACCAGGGGCACGCCCACCAGCGCCAGCAGCAATAAGGCACCCAGCACATAACGGCGCTGCAGCGCAATCAGTAGGCCCACATCGAGCAGCAGCATGCCGTAGAGCACCATCAGCCCGGTCCGATACGCCAGCACGTGCATCACCACGAACAGGATAGCTGAGCACGCCAGCAGCGCCTTACGCACGACGGGCAGCGCCAGCCCGCTGCGCCGCATCAGGAGCGCAAAAAAGAAGGCCAGCGCCAGCATGATGCTGAAATGGATGTGAAAGACGCCGGTAATGGCCGGCACATTGTGGCCGATGCTGATTTCGTAGTTGGCCGTTTCCGGGTCGAGCAGGTAGCGGCCGAGCGTGCCCAGCGCCAGTAGCGTGCCCAGCCCCACGAACAGGAGCCCGACCCCAAACCGCTGCCGCAGACTTAGGGGCACGGCCACGGCAAAGGCTAGCGGCACGATTACCAAGGGCAGCTTGCGGTACACCTCATGGCGCCAGATGTCGGTTTCGGAGGTGTAGACCACGCTCAATAGCCAGAACAGGTACATCAGGGCCATGCCCAGCACGGTTTGCAGGCGGGTGCAGGCCCGAAGCTGCTGGCGCAGCTGCGGTTGGGCCAGCACGGCCAGCACCCCCACCACCGAACTCAGCGCTACGAGGGCCCGCGACGCAAACAGCCCCGTAACAGCGGCCAGGCTACCCAGCAGCAACAGGTATTGCGACAAACGACCATCAGCGTAGAGCTGGCGCAATGAAAAGGGTGGAATGGAGGTTGCAGTCATAAGCAATGAAATGAGTGAAGTGCAGAGCACTCCCTCAGCTTGACAAGATAAGCGGCTGCCAGGCAAGAATCCGGCCGGCCACTTCGGCGGCGGCCAGTGCCTTGATGCAGGTGCAGGCAGCGGGCTGTTGGCGGCAGTCCTGGCAGTCGGGCCGGTCGAACACGGCGTATTCGGCCAAGGGTCCCAGCGGCGCCCAGCGGCCCGGATGCATCGGCCGGATGGGCGGGTAAAGGCCTAACGCATGCCGGCCCAGCGCGGCCGCCAGGTGCAGAGGCCCGGTGCTGCCGGCCACCAGCCCATCAGCAGCGCCAATGAAGGCCAGAAACTCGGGCAGCGGGAGCTGGCCGGTGAGGTCGGCCGTGAGGTAGGGCTGGTGCTCCTGTAGCCACTCGCGCAACTCCTCTCCTTCGGCAGCCGTGCCGGTAATGAAGACCCGGTGCCCGGCCTGGTGCAGCAGCCGGGCCAGCTGGCCGAAGTGCGCCAAGCCCCACTCGCGGGCACTACCGCGGCTCCGCGGGTGCAAAATGATGTTGAGCTGGCCCGGTTGACGGACCGCCAGCAACTCCTGCAGAGCCGGACGCAACGCTACAGCGGGCCGCAGCCGCACTAATTGTGCGACTTCCGGCAGGCTGAGCGCAGCAGATGTCTTCAGGACCTGTAGCAGCTGCAGGTTTAGCTGGGCCTCGTGTAGCGGCGAGTGGCGGCGGCTGAGGGCCACCAGGTGGTTGCAGGTGAGCCAGTGAAACCAGCGGCTGCGCGTGCCGACGCGGTGCCGGATGCCGGCCTGGCGGGCCAGCCGGGCTATAGTTTTGTGGGGAAAGACGTGCAGAATGGTGTCGGCAGCGGTGGCGCGTAGGGCAGCTACCTGGCCGGCGGCGGGCAGCTGTAGCAACTCATCGAGGTTGAGGAAGCCGTCGAGCCAGGGGCAGGCATCGGCTACGGCCTGGGTGTAGGTGCGGCCCAGCAGCAGCACCCGGCAGCCCGGATACAGCTGTTTCAGGCGGCCCGCTACCGGCAGCGTGAGCACCACGTCGCCGATGGCATCGGTACGGCTAACAAGGAAGGTGCGACTCATGCGGCGGCTTTGGTTTTCAGCTTGGCAAACTTCAGAAATACGCCCCAGGCCGAAATAATGGCAATGCTCAGGCCGGCAAACCCATCGAGGAAGCCCAATCGAAAAAAATAGCCGTGCACAAACTTCCACCAAGGCTTGAACAGCAGGTGAAACAGCGTGACCCGG
Source organism: Hymenobacter sp. APR13 (assembly GCF_000737515.1). Lineage (NCBI taxonomy): Bacteria > Pseudomonadati > Bacteroidota > Cytophagia > Cytophagales > Hymenobacteraceae > Hymenobacter > Hymenobacter sp. APR13. The sequence continues at coordinate 2,637,520 of NZ_CP006587.1, read as the reverse complement.
CGCCGGCCGCGCAGCCACAACTCGTCGGCGGCAATGCTGGTGAAGCGGTTGAGCTGCTGCACGTGCTGCTCGACGGAGGTGTAGGAGTAGTGCAGGGCGTCGCCCTGCAGAGCCGAAATTGGCTGCCCGGGTTGCATTTCATACCGCTCATGCAGCAATAAACCTTCCCAGCGGCCCAGGCGCCGGTCGTAGAGGCGCAGTTTACGGTCGGGGTACCAGCCGCCGTGGCGCACCCAGCTGCCGCAGTAGTTGGTGAGGCGGGCCAGCGTATAGCCGCCACCCTGCCAGTTGGCGGTGGCCTGCCGGATGCTCTGGCGGAGCTCTTCGGTCAGCACTTCGTCGGCGTCGAGTTGCAGCACATAGTCGTGGCGGGCCTGAGCGGTGGCGTAGTTTTTTTGCTGCACGTAGCCCTCAAAGGCATGCTGCACCACGCGGGCCCCCAGCTGCTGGCAAATGGCCACGGTCCCGTCGGTGGAGAAACTGTCCACGACCACTACATCGTCGGAGAGGCCGCGCACGGCTTCCAGGCAGCGGCCGATGTTGGCTTCTTCGTTGAAGGTGATGATGACGATGGAGAGCGGAACGGCAGGCATAGGCTGGCAAATATCGGGGTTTTGCCGTGGTGGTGGCCGCTGTGGGTTACCTGGCCGCGGCTGCTACTGTGGATTTCGGGGAAGCCGCCGCCCGGCAGGTGCAGCTCTGCAACGAGCAAGGTCGGCTGCTACAGTCGTACACGGTTGCGGCTTCGCAGCTGGCTCTACCGGTGGCCGACCTGCCCAATGGCACCTATCTGGTGCGCGTGCAGGACTCCAGGCAGGCCCGGCCGACCACACTTCGGCTGCTGGTGGCGCGCTAGCTGCTACGGCTTCAACTTCGCCTTCAGGCCTGCGTATAGCCGCTCAGCCATTCAGCCCTTTTCTTATGAGCGAAGTACCGCAGCTAATTGCCCTTGTTACGGGTGCCACGTCGGGCATCGGTGAAGTAACCGCCCGCGAGCTGGTCCGGCAGGGCTACCACGTGGTGCTGCTGGCCCGCAACGCCGAAAAAGCCGCCCGCACCCGCCAGCAGCTGCAGCAAACCGCCAGCCCTGGCACCCGCGTAGACGTGCTGCTCTGCGACCTGTCGGACTTGGGCCAAGTGCGGCGGGCAGCCGAGGAGTTCAACCAGCGCTACGCCCGGCTGGATGTGCTGGTGAATAATGCCGGCCTGGTATTCGGGGCCGAGCGGGATGAATCGGTCAATGGCCACGAAATGACGCTGGCCACCAACCACCTCGGCCCGTTTCTGCTTACCAGCCTGCTGCTGCCGAAGCTGCGCCAAAGCCCGGCAGCCCGCATCGTGAATGTGGCTTCCATGGCCCACAAGTTCGCCAAGCCCGATCTGGCCGACCTCGACGCCACCCGCAGCTACTCGCCCATGCGGGCCTACGCCAATTCCAAGCTGTTCAACATCCTGTTCACGCAGGAGCTGGCCCGGCAGCTGCGCCAGCGCGGCATCTCCAACATCACAACCAACAGCCTGCACCCGGGCGTGGTAGCCAGCAATTTTGGCAGCAACTCTACGTGGCTTACGCGGGCCTTCTACAAGGCCGCCGCGCCGTTCATGACGACTTCCGAAGACGGCGCCCAGACCAGCATCTACCTCGCCACCTCGCCCGAAGTAGCCAGCATCAGCGGCGGCTACTTCGCCAAGAAGAAGCCGGAGCCCGTGAAATCGGACTTCAATACCGCGGCAAACGTGCAGCAGCTCTGGCAGCAGTCGGAGCAGATGGTAGGGCAGCCGTTCTTTGCGGAATAGCGCTTGAATTTCACGATATGTAAACGGCCAGTTCCTACGGAGCTGGCCGTTTTTGTTGAGTGTGGTGGCGTGCGGCAACTGGTAGCTAACACCGCGCGTGGTCGGGCAGCCTTTTCCTGCTAATTTGACACCAACTTATATCCTGCTTTACGCTATGCTTTCGCTACTCTGGACTGGTCTGAATATTTTCCTGTTACTGCTGATTGCATACGCCTAGTTCCGGGTGCTCAGGGTGCTGCGCCGGCAAATCGGCTTAGGGCTGGCAGTGTTGTTCATGTTGAGTCTGACGCTCAGAGGCAGTAGCTCCACATCGGACACCAGAGCCAGAAATCTGCTGGAAAACGGGCGTCTGGAGCATCCGATAGGCAACTGGGGCAGTAGCGCCAGTGTTCCGCTCAACCCCAACAACGAGTTGCACCTGCGGTTTGAGGGCATCCGCACCGATTCCACCTTACGGGTTCATGAAATGTACAGCGGCGTTTCGGGCCTGATGCTGGGCCACGAATGGAAACCGCTGGCCGGTATGGCGCATACCAGGAAGCAGGGCGTTTCCTACGAGGTATTCTTAGCCACGAATGGAAGCTACTGGGCATTGGCTTGTATGTAAGCAGCGAAGAATACACCGGTATGGCGCCCCTTGCAAAATAACTCGCCGCTCTTGAGCACAACAAAAACCCCGCCCGGCGCAATGCCGGGCGGGGTTTTTCTATTCAGGAAGCCGGAGCCGCTTAGTAGCGGTACAGATCCGACTTGAATGGGCCTTCTACGGGCACCTTGATGTAGTCGGCCTGCTTAGGCGTCAGCTCGTCCAGCTCCACGCCGATTTTGGCGAGGTGCAGGCGGGCCACCTTCTCATCGAGGTGCTTAGGCAGGGTGTACACCTGGTTTTCGTACTTATCGGCGTTCTGCCACAGCTCCAGTTGCGCCAGAGTCTGGTTGGTGAACGAGTTCGACATTACGAACGAAGGGTGGCCGGTGGCGCAGCCCAGGTTCACGAGGCGACCTTCGGCGAGGATAATCACCTCTTTGCCTTCGATGGTGTAGATGTCAACCTGCGGCTTCACCGTGTCTTTGGTGTGGCCGTAGTTTTTGTTCAGCCAGGCCATGTCGATTTCATCGTCGAAGTGGCCAATGTTGCAGACAATAGCTTTGTCGCGCAGGGCACGGAAATGCTCTTCGCGGATGATGTCGCAGTTGCCGGTGGTGGTGATGACGATGTCGGCGCGTGGAATGGCGTTTTCCATCTTCTTCACCTCGAAGCCGTCCATCGCCGCCTGCAGCGCGCAGATTGGGTCGATTTCGGTTACGATAACGCGGGCACCAGCGCCAGCCAGCGAGGCGGCCGTGCCTTTTCCTACGTCGCCGTAGCCGGCTACTACGGCTACTTTACCAGCCATCATCGTGTCGGTGGCGCGGCGGATAGCATCCACGGCCGACTCTTTGCAGCCGTACTTGTTGTCGAACTTCGACTTCGTTACCGAGTCGTTGACGTTGAAGGCAGGCAACGGCAAGGTGCCGTTTTTCACGCGCTCCAGCAGGCGCAGCACGCCCGTGGTGGTTTCTTCCGAAATGCCTTTGATGCCAGCGGCCAGCTCAGGGTACTGGTTCAGCACCATGTTGGTCAGGTCACCGCCGTCGTCGAGGATCATGTTCAGGGGCTGACGGTCTTCACCGAAGAACAGCGTCTGCTCGATGCACCAGTTGAACTCCTCCTCGTTGAGGCCTTTCCAGGCGTACACCGGCGTACCAGCAGCCGCAATGGCAGCAGCGGCGTGGTCTTGGGTGGAGAAGATGTTGCACGACGACCACGTCACGTCAGCGCCCAAGGCCTGCAGCGTCTCGATAAGCACGGCAGTCTGGATGGTCATGTGCAAGCAACCGGCGATACGCGCGCCTTTCAGCGGCCGGCTGGTACCGTATTCTTCGCGCAGAGCCATCAGACCCGGCATTTCAGCCTCGGCCAGACGGATTTCCTTGCGGCCCCACTCAGCGAGGCTCATGTCTTTTACTTTGTACGGAACGTAGGCCGTAGTCTTGGTCTCCACCATGATGCTGATTTTTTTTGCTAGACAACTACAAAGGTAACCAAAATGTTAGTGGCGCTATACAACAACAACGCCTGCCCCGATGGGGCAGGCGTTGCAGATCAGGCGGCTAGCAGCCAGAATTAGTTGTGCTGAATGATAACTGCCTGCTGCTGCTGCGGCGTTGGCACCCCGGATCCGGCAATGCCACGCACCAATACGGTGTAGATTTTGCCTGACTCATAGTTCTTGACGCCCGTTCCCGTTCCGCTACCATCACCGACAGCAATTACCTGCGTACGAGGCGTGCCAGCCGTCACCGATAGGTTCAGGGAGGCAGCATTGATGGCAATGAAGCCCGAGGCGGCCCCAAAAGGCACATCCGTTGTGACATCGGTGCCGGCAGTGCCGGGCAGAGCCGAAGGCACCGTGAGGCGAACCGGCGTCTGGGCATTCAGGGCCAGATGTACGATGCGCACTTTTGCCTGGCCGGCGGCCGGAGCCGTCAGGTCGTCGGGCACGGTGAGTACCGTGGGCGTGGAGCCGATGGTAGCAGTAGGCGAGAAGACGAATGACGAGTAGTTTTGGTCTTTGGAAACGGCAAGTGGGGCCGAAGTCAGCACTTGAGTGCCGCTGTTGATGCGCAGAGTAGGCGAGCCGGCATTTACGGTAAAGTAAGAGCTGTTGGTGCCGTAGTTGAGCTGGGCCACCTGCTGATCGGCTACGAAGGCGGTAATGGGCACGTTGGATACAGCCGCTGCGTGTACTACCAGCACCTTGCCTTGCTCAGGCGCGGGCGTGCTGTCTTCGTCATCGTTGCCACAGGCAGAAAAAGCCAGCGCGGCCGGCAGCATAGAAGCTAAAAATAGCTGGCGCAGGGAAGGAACAGCGGTTTTCATAGTCGGTTTCGGGTTGAGTGAAAGCTAATTGCACTGCGGACAGAACGTATCGGCAAGTGCTTTTGTTGAGTTGGCTCTGAAATACCACCCGGCACATAGTTGATATAGCTATGATGCAGACTGTTATATTTGCTTTCATGCACCGTTCCGAACTTTCGTTGGCTGGAGTATTCCGCCCTTCTCTAGTGTTATTTTTAGGCCTGTGGGCAGGCAATGCTTTTGGGCAGTCGGGCACGGTAGTGCGCCTGAGCCCGGAAGACCAAGGGCGGGGCCGCAACGGGGTGCAGAAGAACTTCTATTTCACCACCAAAGAGCAGCCCACCGACGACGATTACCAGAACGCCGGGTACTTCGGGCAGCGCCTGCGCCCCTATCTGGCCGGCAATCAGGAAGCGTTGGACAACCTCAACCGCTACCGCCGCCAGAAGTGGATTTTCCTGGCCGAACGCCTCACATTTGTGGGCGGGGTGGCAGTGTATGGCTCCCAGACCTTCAGCGGCAGCGGCGACCAGCACTACTTCGACAACGCCCAGAAAGTGACCTTGGGCGTGGTGGCGGGCAGCCTGCTGGCCAACATCTTCATTACGCGCCACACCAACGAGCATTTCGTGCGCGCCGTGGAAGCCAACAACGCCGGCCTGTCGACGGCAGGGCATACTGGCGTGTGGCAGCGGCTGGCGCCGGCCGGCGTGGGCGTGGCGGCATCGGCCACGGGCCAGCCGCTGCTGGCGTTGCGCTGGCAGCTGCGCTAGGTGCCGGCCCGGTGGGCCAACCCCTGTTTACTAGTTTCGTAGGAGTACCACATGGAATTTCCGCTTCCCGCGGCGTCGCGTCAGTATGTGGCTAAGCACCTGCACGACGACCCCGCCCAGCTGGCGCTGCAAGCCCGCAAACACCCTGGCCTGCCCGTTCCGGAGCTGGTGCGCCAGATTCAGGCCCGCCAGAAAGCCCGCCTGAAAGTGCCCGCCTGGGCCGACAACCCTGACCTGGTTTTCCCGCCGACGCTGTCGGTGGAACAGGCTTCGTCTGCCCGCACGGCCGCTTTCAAGGCGGCGCTGGTGAGCGGGCAGCGCCTGGCCGACCTCACCGGCGGCTTCGGCGTAGACGTGTCGTATTTTGCTGAACGGATTCCCGAAGTGCACTACGTGGAGCGCAACGCGGCCCTGGCCGATGTGGTGCGCTTCAACCTCACGCACCTGGGCATCGAAAACGTGCAGTTTCATACGGCTGACGCGGTGCAGTTTCTGCGCAACACGCCCGACACGTTCGACTGGATCTACCTCGACCCGGCCCGGCGCGACACGGCCGCCCGCAAGATTTTCCGGCTGCAGGACTGCGAGCCGGATATTCTGCGCCTGATGCCGCTGTTGCTGCACAAAGGCCGCCGCGTGCTGCTCAAAACTTCGCCCATGCTCGATATCGAGCAGGCCATTCTGGAGCTGCGGCAGGTGCGGCAGCTGTGGGTGGTGGCCGTGGACAATGAGTGCAAGGAAGTGCTGTACGAGTTGGGCCCCGAGCCGGCCGTCGACCCCGAGCGCCACACTGTGAACCTGCTCCGCACCGGCCAGCAGCAGGACTTCCGCCTGAACCGGGCCCGCGAGGCCCGCGCCATCCCGCGCTACGCCGAGCCGCAGCAATATCTCTACGAGCCCAACGTGGCCATCCTGAAGGCGGGCGGCTTCCGCAGCATCGGTACGGCGTTTGAGCTGCTGAAGCTGCACCAGCACAGCCACCTCTACACCTCCGACACGCTGCACCCCGATTTCCCGGGCCGCATCTTCCGCATCCGGGCTACCGAGAAGTACGACGCCCAGGCCCTGCGCGCCCACCTCGGCCCCGAGGTCCGCGCCCATGTCACGACCCGCAACTTCCCCGACACCGTGGCCGAATTCCGCCACCGCACCGGCATCCGCGAAGGCGGCGACCTGTACCTGTTCGCCACCACCAATCTGGAAGGCAAGCTGATGGTACTGGTAACAGAGAAGCACAACGGCTTTTAGATACGCGCTAAAAGTCGTTCACAACATCCGTGAAATCCGGCTAATCCGCTGTAATCCGTGCTTCACTTGGCCTTGCTAGTCCAGGGGCTGCCGCTGATGCGGAAGCGCCAGGGCAGGCCGGCGGCTTCGGGGCCGGCGTAGGCGAGGCCCACGCGGGGGCTACTGAGCACGTCGGCTTCCGGCACCTGTTCGGCGTGGTCTTCAATCCAGAGCGTCTCGCCTTGCAAATCGGTGCCGGAGAGGGCCGGCGTGACGCCCAGCGCCTGGGTGAGCAGGCCGGGCCCGGCTGTGAGCTTGGCCGACACCGATTCCAGCCCGCGCCGCCGAAGCATAATATCCAGCCCCACCAGCGGCTCGATGGCGCGGATCAGGACGGTATCGGGCTTGTCGGCGTCGTTGGTGCTGATGTTGAACAGGGTGTGCCGCTGATACACCTGGTACAGGTAGGCGCGGCCGCCGGGCTCGTGCAGGGCGCGGCCGTGCGGGCCGCGGCGCTTCAGGTGCAGCTGCATCGACTGGTCGCCGTGGTGCGAGTAGGCCTCGGTTTCCACGATGCGGCCACCGGTCAGCTCGCCGTCGAGGCAGCTGAACAAATGCTTGCCCAGCAGGTCGCGGGCAATCTGCACGGGGTCGGGGCGGCGGTAGAAGTCGGGCGGGAGTTTGGGATGTAGCATATTTCGATGTAGCATAGGATTCAGCCTGCGTCGGGCGGCGGCAGCGGCGCAGGAGTGGTTTCGGTTTACGGTTGAGCTGATACGTTTTCTGCGGGAATTGTGGCGGCCGGCTGGGGGCACAGGCTGAAGCCTATGCTACAATCTGCTACCTTTGGGGCGTAGAGGTGGCCGGACCCCGATTGCGGGGCGAGGCTGAAAAGGGAATCCGGTTCAAAGCCGGAGCTGTCCCCGCAACTGTACGCTTCACGAATCGGCGCGCCTCAGCTGCCACTGTTTCTGAGAAGGTAACTCCAGCCGGAGTTGCCGGAGAAATGGGAAGGCGGCGCGCCAGAAGCAAGCCAGGAGACCTGCCTTTGCATTTCCCCATGTTCAGCGCCCTCGGTGGAAGGGCGGAGAATGATAGCAGTGGTGGCTTTCGGGCCGCCGGATTTTCCTGTTTTCGGCCTCGGCTGCGGCCCGGTTTTCGGCAACGAAAGCTGGCGTCGGAGTTCTGAACTGAATTTTCCTTGTCCGAAAATTTGGTTCAGCTAATCAACCTTCCTTTTGCGGCACGGCTCCGGCCAGTGCCCTTTCTGCTGCTTGGCGCAGCCTGCTGGGCCACGCCCGCCACGGCCCAGCAGACACCGTACGCCCTCGACTCGGTGCAGATGCTGCCGGCGGTGCGCGTGCAAGGCCTGCCGGCCACGCGCTTTGCTACCGGCACCCGCCGCACCACCCTCGACACGCTGGCGCTCCGGCAGGCCGGAGCCGGCACTTTGGCCGATGCGCTGTCGTTGCGCACGCCGCTTTACCTGAAAAACTACGGCCCGGGCCAACTGGCCAGCATCACGCTGCGCGGCACTTCGGCGCGGCATACGGCCGTGCTGTGGCAGGGCTTCAACATCAACCTGCCTTCCTTGGGCGAAGCCGACTTTGCGCTGCTGCCGGTGAGCGGTGCCACGCAGGTGGCGGTGCAGCACGGGCCGGCCGGCGCCACCTATGGCACCGGCGCCATTGGCGGCACAGTGCTACTGACTTCGCCGGTGCGCTGGGGGCAGGGGCTGCAGAGCCGCGTGCAGCTGGATGGCGGCAGCTTCGGGCTGGCCGCCGGCTCGGGCGAGGCTACGTTCAGCAACCAGAAACTTTCCATCCGGACGGCCGCCTCTTACCGCACCGCCCAGAACGACTTCCCGTACCGCGAGCCGGTGGGCCGCGAAAACGGCCGGCTGGTGTACGGCCCGACGCAGCGCCAGCAAAACGCCGCGCTGCGGCAGTGGAGTGTGGCCCAGGATGCCACGCTGCGGGTAGGCGAGCAGGGAGAACTCACGGCCGCCGTCTGGCTCACGGATGCCGACCGCCAGATTCAGGCCGCGCTGGGCTCGGTGAACCGCCACGCCCGGGAGCGGGACCAGAGCCGCCGCCTGCTGGCTGGCTACCGCCACGTGAGCAGCCGCCACGAAACGAGCGTGCGCGCCGCCTGGTTTGAGGACATCATCAACTACCAGGACGACGGCGTGCGCAGTGATTCGCGGGTGCAGACCAGCCAGGCGCAGGCCGAGCACACGTTCCGCTTTGCGCCCACGCTCAGTTTGCGGCTGGGAGGCGAAGCACAGCATTTCGTGGCCCACGTGGATGGCTACGAGGCGCCTACCGTGACCGAAAACCGGTTCAGCAGCTTCGGGCTGCTGCACTACGACCCGCTGCCGCGCCTGCAGCTCAGTTTGAACGTGCGGCAGGCCTTCATCAGCGGCCGGCGGCCCCCGCTCACGCCCACAGCCGGCGCCGAATGGCTGGCCTGGCAGCGCGGTACCCAGCAACTCAGCGTGAAAGCCAGCGCCTCGCGCAGCTACCGCGCCCCCACCCTCAACGAGCGGTTCTGGTACCCCACCGGCAAGCCCGACCTGCGCCCCGAAACCAGCCTGGGCTACGAGGCCGGCCTGCGCCACGAGGTGCGCCCCACTCCCACCCTGCTGCTCCAGACCGAGCTAACCGCCTTCCGGCAGCGCGTAGACGACTGGGTGCAATGGCTGCCCACCGACTTAGGCTACGCGCCCAACAACCTGCGGCAGGTACTGGCCCAAGGCCTCGAAGCCAGCAGTGAGCTGAGCTGGAAGCCCGGCCGCTACACCCTGGCCGCCCGCGCCGCCTACGCCTACACCAGCTCCCGCAAAGTGCGCGGCTATGCGCTCGACGAAGACCCGGTGGGCCAGCAGCTGGCCTACGTGCCGCTGCACACCGCCGCCTTCAGCACCGACCACAGCTGGCGCGGCTGGCTGCTGACCAGCGCCCTCACCTTCACGGGCTTCCGCTACACCACCGCCTCCGGCACCGATTTCCTGCCCTCCTACCTGCTGCTCAATGCCCAGCTGGGCCACGAGTTTCGGGTGGGGCGGGCCCGGCTGACGCCGCTGGTGCAGGGCTTCAACCTCGGCAACCTCCGCTACCAGAGCTACCAGAGCCGCGCCATGCCCGGCCGCTCGTGGGTGGCCAGCCTGCGCGTGGCATGGCGCTGATTGCGATTGTTTTCATCTTCCATTTTTCCCTTATCCATGTTCCATTTTCCTATGGCTACGCGCCGCTACGCGCTGCTCGGCGCCGCCTCTTTCCTAACTCTGGCCGTTACGTCCTGCGACCCGGACGACGAGGTAACGCCCTTTACGCCGCCCGTTACTACCCAGACGGTGTACGTGGTGAACGAGGGCCCTTTCCTGACCGGCAGCGGCTCGGTGAGCGTGTTCAGCAAAGCCACCAAAGCGGTGCAGAAAGACCCGTTCCTGGCCGCCAATGGCCGCGGTGTGGGCAACGTGCTGCAGTCGATGACCATTGTGGGCGACAACGCCTACCTGGTGGCCAACAACAGCAACTGGGTGGAAGTTGTGACGCTGGCTGATTTCAAGTCGGTGAAGAAGATTACGGGCCTCTCGCAGCCGCGCTACCTGGTGCAGGTGGCGCCGAATAAGGCCTACCTCACGGAGTGGCAGGGCAACTTCACAAGCGGCTACACGGCCGGCCGCGTGTCGGTGCTGGATCTGACCACCAACACCGTCACGAAAACCATTCCGGTGGGCGTCAACCCCGAACAGCTGACCGTGGCGGGTGGCAAAGTGTACGTGGCTAACTCCGACGGCAACACGCTCACCGTCATCAACCCCACCACCGATGCCGTGGAAGGCACCGTTACCGTGCCGGCCGGCCCCAAAAACGTAACCACCGACGCCAGCGGCAACGTGTGGGTACTCTCCGACGACTACACCGAGCCGCTGGCTTCGCTGGTGCGCTTCAGCCCGGGCACGCCTACCCAGCAAATCCGCATCACGTTTCCGGAAGACTACCGCAACGGCAACCTGCGCGTGAACGGCGCCGGCGACAAAATCTACGTGGGTTTGGCCACGGGCGTGTACCAGCTGCCCATCACGGCCACCAGCCTGCCCGCCACGCCGCTCATCCGGCGCAGCTTCTACGGCCTCGGCATCGACCCGCAGGACAACACCATCTACGCCGGCACGGGCAGCTTCTCGGCCGACGGGCGGGTGGTGCGCTTCTCGGCCACCGGCGCGCCTGTTGATTCATTCGCGGTGGGCATTGCGCCCAACGGCTTCCTGTTCAAATAAGCGGCACATAAACCGCCTGTTTTTCACGTAAACGGCCGGCCCTGAACAGGGCCGGCCGTTTGGCTGTGTATCGTTGCACAGGCTAGTCAGCAATGCCGTCTTTGTCGCGGTCTACGGCGTCGGCTGCTTTTTCATACTGCTGGCGGCCGGTGGGGTTGGCGGTGGTGTCGCGCTGCAGGCCGGCCGTAGCCGAGTCGGAGGTCGTTGTCTGGCCGGGGTCCGGGTCTTTCTTTTTGTAGGCACCGGTTTCCACGTTGGTATCGCCGGTGGAAGTACCGGTGTTGCAGGCAGTGAGCGAGGTGGCCAGCAGGAGGGCGGCGGCCAGCATGCCGGGGAGCGAAGGGCGTTTCATAGAGGACGGGATGAAGGTGTAGCGGTTCGGATGCAAGGTAAGCGAATGTTGGTACGGCGTCAATGGGCCCGCGTTGCAGCTGGCGCGTGAGAGCCGGAAACGGTATATTTGCTTTCCTGCCGCTTTACTATGCCCCAACCTTCGCTTTCCACTCTTCTTTCCGCGCAGTTGTTGCGCCGTGCCGGCATCATGGCTGGTGTGAGCTTCGGGCTGGCGCTGGCGTTGGTCGGCTACCTGTTCGGGTTTGCCGACGATGATTATTTCAGCCGCCTGTTCCGTGCTTTTTTCGTATTTTTCTGGCTACTGTCCGTAACCTTTCTGGCAGTAGTTCCCTTTGTGAGTTGGGCCGTGGCCAAGTGGCTGGCGCCGCCGGAAGGCACCCCGCCCGCAGAAGCCAGCCGCAAGCCCCGAAACGCCCCGGCTTCGACAACCGTTCGTAAACCTACGCGTACAGTAACGCGGTCAGAAAAAACTTTATAACCCGTGAAAACAACGCTGCTTCATATCAAGAACATGGTTTGCCCACGTTGCGTGGAAGCCGTTCGTACCGTGCTCGAAAAAGCCGGCTACCACCCTACTGAAGTTACGCTGGGCCAGGCGCTGCTGGAAGAAGACACCCCGGCCGACCTCGCCGCCGTGGCTCCCTTGCTGCGCGAAGCTGGCTTCGACGTGCTGATGGGCCGGGCTGAACAAATGACCGAGCAAATCAAGGCCGCGCTGGGCGAGTACCTGGAGCATCTGCGCACAGCGCGCATGCCCCTCACCACCTCTGCCTTCCTCACCGACCGGTTTGCCGCCACGTATTCGCACCTGAGCAAGGTGTTTTCGCGCACGGCCAACCTCACGATTGAAAAGTACCTGATCCGTCTGAAAATTGAGCGCGTGAAGGAAATGCTGAGCTATGGCGAAATGACGCTCAGCGAAATTGCCGACCACATGCGCTACAGCTCCGGCCAGCACCTGAGCAACCAGTTCCGCCAAGTGACCGGCTACTCCGTGAGCGAATTCCGCCGCGAGCTGCTGCCCAAGCGCATCGCCCTCGACCAGCTGGCCTAGCGCCTCGTGCCGCCCCGTTGCGGTGCGGCTTTATAGCTACATGACTTTTATAGCCGGGGTATCGAACAGGCTTCTGTTCGATACCCCGGTTTTTTTGTGGCTTGTGCGGAGCAGCAGCCCGTTTGGTCCCGAAGATGCAGACCCGGTTTATTGGAGCGTAGGTTCAGCGGCTTCCCCTTCATCGTTGCGTGTCAGGTCGCCGGTATTATTCTGAATGATGGGCGAAACGTCGAATTCAACGGGGTAGCCCTGCGGGCTTCCCAGCAGGTTGCTTCCCTGGCGGAAGTCGTTGCCTTCCACCTGCACTTCGGCTTCATACCAGCAGTCGAAGAAATTGACGAAGCCGTTGAAGATGTTGTTTTGCAGCAATACCTGAAAACCAGGTTTATTGTGGCCTCCGGCATGGAAATCTAGGTAATGATCGAACGTGCAGTCTGCCATGGTCAGGCCCTGCAGGAAGTAGGCGAACAGGAATTCGCAGCGCCCGAATCGGGAGTTTAGCAGCCGCACCGGCTGCCGGTAGCTCATGGCGGGGCCGGACAGCTCGTCCACCCAGCAGTTTGCTATTTCCACCGGATAGTCGATGTATTGATATTCGCATAGCGCCAGCGTGCCCACAATGTGGTAGCCACGCACCGGGCGCCCGGCCTGCAGCCACTCAAGCGCGGCGGCAGCCGGGAGCTTCGGCAGTAAGTCTGGAGAAGATATGGGAGCCATAAAGTGCGGGTCGGTCAGCAAAATAACACAACGCATTGGGCCGTACCTTTGCGGGCACCTTTGCTGCCGGTTGGCGGTTGTTGTTCCCGTGCCTACTTCTTCGCTCCGCATCCTGCTCATTACGCCGCCGCTCACGCAGCTCAACACCCCCTACCCGGCCACGGCCTATATCAAGGGGTTTCTGGGCGCGCGCGGCTACAGCGTCACGCAGGCCGACCTGGGCCTGGAGCTGGTGCTAAAGCTGTTTTCGAAGCCGGGCCTGACGCGGGTGTTCGACGCCATTGCAGCCGGCTCATTTTCGCTTTCCGACAACGCCCGCCGGATGCTGCGTCTGCGCCAGAGCTACCTGAGCACCATCGAGCCGGTGGTGCGCTTTCTGCAGAACAAGGATAACACCCTCGCGCCCCGCATCTGCCACAGCCGCTTCCTGCCCGAAGCCAGCCGCTTCGACAACATCGCCGACCTGGAAACGGCCTTCGGCACCATGGGCCTCACCGACCAGGCCCGGCACCTGGCCACGCTCTACCTCGAAGACCTCGGCGACCTGATCAAGGAAACCGTAGGGCCGCAGTTCGGCTTTTCGCGCTACGCCGAGAAGCTGGCCATGTCGGCCACCACGTTTGATGCGCTGCACGAGGCGCTACAGGCCCCGCCCAACCTGCTCGACCAGATGCTGCAGGAGTTAGTAGATGAGTTGGTGGCGCGGGTGCAGCCTGATGTGGCCGGCTTCACGGTGCCCTTCCCCGGCAACCTCTACGGCGCCCTGCGGCTGGCCGGCCGCATCAAGCAGTTCAGCCCCCACACCCGCACCCTGATGGGCGGCGGCTACCCCAACACCGAGCTGCGCCAGATCCGGGAGCCGCGCTTCTTCGACTACATCGACTACCTGACGCTTGACGACGGCGAAGGCCCGTGGCTGCGGCTGCTGGAGTATTTGAACAGAAAAGAAGAACGTCATGCTGAGCTTGCCGAAGCATCTCTACCGCTGGCTAATCTATCGTTTGGCAACGAAGCGGTAGAGATGCTTCGGCAAGCTCAGCATGACAGTCCGAGAGAGCAGACGGACGTTCCGGAGTTCCATCCCCTACCCTTCCAGCGTACCTTCCTGCGCAATGCGGCTGGCGAGGTGGAGTACATCAACCAGCCGTTTCCGGATATTCCGCACCCCGAGGTGGGCACGCCGGACTATTCGGATTTGCCTCTAAGCGAGTATCTGTCGGTGATTGAGGTGCTGAACCCCATGCACCGGCTCTGGAGCGACGGGCGCTGGAACAAGCTCACGGTGGCGCACGGCTGCTACTGGAAGCGCTGCTCGTTCTGCGACGTGACGCTGGACTACATTTCGCGCTACGAAACTGCGCCCAGCGCCTTGCTGGTGGACAGAATCGAGCAGATCATTGCCCAAACCGGCCAGACCGGCTTCCACTTCGTGGATGAGGCCGCGCCGCCGCTGGCTTTGCGCGATTTGGCCATCGAGCTGCTCAAGCGCCGCGTGAACATTACGTGGTGGGGCAACATCCGCTTCGAGAAAACCTTCACGCCCGATCTGTGCCGCCTGCTGGCCGCCTCGGGTTGCATTGCGGTGAGCGGCGGCCTGGAAGTGGCTTCCGACCGCCTGCTGGCCCTTATGGAAAAGGGCGTCACCATTGCGCAGGTGGCCCGCGTCACGGACGGCTTCACGCAGGCCGGCATCATGGTGCACGCCTACCTGATGTATGGCTTCCCAACGGAAACCGCCCAGGAAACCGTGGACAGCCTGGAAGTGGTGCGGCAGCTGTTCGAGGCCGGCATTGTGCAGAGCGGCTACTGGCACCGGTTTTCGATGACGGCGCACTCGCCCGTAGGCAAGAACCCCGCGAAATACCAGGTGGCCGCCACCGGCCCCGAGCCCGGCCCCTTCGCCTGGAACGACCTCTGGCACGACGACCCCACCGGCACCGACCACGAGCAGTTCGGCCCCGGCCTGGCCAAGGCGCTCTACAACTACCTGCACGGCGTGGCCCTGCACGAGCCGCTTAGCTTCTGGTTTGATTTCCGGGTGCCTAAGTCCACGGTGCCGCGCCAGCTGATTCAGAAGGCACTGCAGGAGCCCGGCAAGCCGGATTTCGCCAAGCAGAATCAGCGGCTGTTCTGGCTGGGCAACGCGCCGGAGCTGCGGCAGGAAAACATCAAGAAAGGCCCGCGCGCGGTGCTCACCTTCTACGAGCAGGCCGAAGACTTCGAGGTGTCCGTACCGCCCGCCCTCGGCCCCTGGCTGCACGCCCTGCTCACCCGTCTCACCACCGACTACGACACCAAAGTGCTGCTAAAGGAAGTAACCCAGAGCTTCCCGGCCGGCCACTCGTTCGAGCGGTTTCTGGAGTCGGCGGCGTGGCTGACGTTGCGCGAGAAGGGGCTGCTAGTGCTGTAGTAGCGCGAACTTTGTAGTTCGCGTCCTCGCGCCATTTGCAGGCTTGCGTGTTGCGTCTTCGTATCAATAGGGCCGTTCCAGCGGCGTGGGGGCGCGAACTACAAAGTTCGCGCTACTGTGTGGCCGGCTATTTCAGCCAGTCTTCAATAGCGGTGAGGTAGCCGGGGGCGGCGGCGGGCCAGGTCCATTTGCCGTCGGGGCTGGTGCGGCCGGGCAGCACGAAGCGGGCGTTGGCTTTCGGGAAGATGCGCACTTGGGTACCGCGGCGCCCGCCCACGGCGTTCCGCAGACGGCGGGCACTGTCTTTCACGTTCAGAGAGGTATCAGCGGCGGCGTAGAGACCCAGCACCGGCACCCGACGCTGGCCGAGCTGCTGCAGCGGCCGGGCCTCGTCGGCAGACGTCACCGACACGTTTTCCAGCACCAAAAAGGCGGCCCGCGGCTTGGCCAGCGTGGCGGCCGGCACGGCGATGGCAGCGGCAGCGCCCCGGGCCCACATGCCCACCCGCAGCGTATCCACGGCCGGGTGCCGGCGTAGGGCCTGCACGGTAGCGGCGGCGGCCTGCAGCGCCACTGAGTCGGCCGGCGAGCCGGCGGCTACGGCCACTACTGTCGTCACGAAGCCCTGGCGGGCCAGCTGGTCGGCGCGGAGGCGGGCAGCGGCCTGGTGGGTGTCGTCGGCGAACAGGGCTATGGCGGGGTGGTTGCTTAGCGTATCGGTGGGCACCAGCACCAGCAGGGCGAGCCGACTGGCGGGCACCTGCAGCGTATCCATCTGGTAGGGGCGCGGCTGGGCTTTGCCGCGGCGCACCCATACAAAGTCCGTCCGGATGCTGTCGAGCGTGAACACGCCCCGCAGAAAATCGCCTTCCCGCACCGCCGACACCTGCATGCCGCCGGGCGTACCATCCTGCTCAAACAGCAGCTGGGGCTCCGCGTAGCGCGCCGTTTCCACCGGAAAGCTCAGCCCTTCCTCCTGCGGAAAGCGCATATCGGCTTCCAGCTGGCCGGCACCGGTTTCGCGCAGCTCCAGCACGGCCGCCAGCTCGGTACCCTGGTACGCCACGGTGCCCTCGTAATGCCCGGTGGGCAGGGCCACGGCGGCCCCGCTGCCCGCATCCGACGAGCAGCCCGCCAGCAGGGCCACGGGAGCAGCCCACAGCAGGAGTCGGGACCAGAAAGAAGCGGTGGCTGGCAGAGGAAGGTTCACGCGAACAACTAAGTAGCAGATAGGCAAAGGTAGAGCAGCGTCGGCATTCGGTTTTCGGCAGGCGCTGCCGGCCTGTTTTCTGCCGGCAGGCAGCCAAATGCGCAGCGCGCAGTTTACAGGCCTTTGCGCAGAATCAGGTCGTTCTGCACGTCGTTACCGAGCCGGAATTCGTGCTGGCCGGCGGCCTTGAAGCCGAAACGGCGGTAGAACTCCAGCGCCCGGTCGTTCTTTTCCCACACGCCCAGCACCACGGCGCGGCACTTCTGCTCGCGGGCTTCCTCGATGGCGCGGCGCATCAGGGCGGCGCCCAGGCCGGTGCCGGTCCAGTCTTCCAGCACGTAGAGGCGCTCAATCTCCAGGCGCTCTTCCGGCACTTTGCCTTCCACCTGCCCCAGCGTGGAGTGCAGGCGCAGCTTGGCATAGCCTACCAGCTGCTGCTGCATGCGGGCCAGCAGGAAGATGGTATCGGGGTCGTTCAGCTCGGCCAACTGCAGCTCGGGGCTGAAGGTAGCATCCAGGTAAGACGCCATATCGGCGGGGTCGTTGGCGGCGGCGAAGGTGTCGTGGAAGGTCTGGCGGCCCAGGCTGGCGAGCTGGGCGGCAGCCTCGGCAGTGCGTTTGGCAACGGTGATGGTAAGCGGCGAAGACATGGCGGCTGGATTCGGGCTGGATTCAGGAAGACGGCAAAGGTACGCCGGCCGGAATTGCGGGCCGCTACCAGCCGGCCCCGCGGGCTAGCCCTGCCTGTCGTTTTCCGGACGCCAGGTGTGCCAGCCATACCGCAGCAGCAGTCCGCTGCCCACCAGCAACAGCATACTCATCAGCAATTCACGGTTGTAGATGGCGGCGGTACCGGCCTGTTTGTAGGCATAGTAGGTGATACCCATTCGCAGGAAAAACGCAACCAGCAGCATAAAACCAGCCAGCACCGTCATCATACCCACAATGCGGCGCGTAACGGGAGGCAACGGAGGCATAGGCAATTTACAGGGCGGTAAAGTGAAGATAAACAGCCGGAATCAAACTGGATAAACAAGAATTCCGCACCGGCATTCCGAACAATAACAGCGCCTGTGCCGATTCAGTGCCGTTTCCGGCCTGAGTCACTTTGCCAGCCGTAGCAGCGGCCACGGCCAGCGGTTGCAATTTGATTTCTGCCGCGTATTTTTGCCTCACCAAGCATCAAGCGAGAGTAGCTCAGTTGGTAGAGCATCAGCTTCCCAAGCTGAGGGTCGCGAGTTCGAACCTCGTTTCTCGCTCATTGCAAAACAGCCACTTAGACACAAGTCTGAGTGGCTGTTTTGTTTTCGGTTTAAGCAGTAGGGCGCTTAAAGCAAATTCTAAGAACGGCGCCACCATTACCGCCTGCGCTGCAACTACCTAGTGGCAACTTTGCCTGCGCTTCCGTGCACCGTGGTCTTGGCGGCCCTGGCTTCGTGGTGTGCTCCACCCTCATGCTCACCGGGCAGCCGACTACTTAGCTTTGTATTGGCTAGCTGAGGCTATTGTGCAGGAACGCGCATTTCACTCTGTGTTCTTCGGACCTCTCCAGATGTGAAGGTTACGGCCGTCCCACCAGTTGCTAGGCCTCTGGCAGTTGGCGCTGAAAATGCAGCTGAAGCAGCGTGTCAATTTTGTCCCGATTCAGGGGCTTGCTGACAAGTCCGGCAATGGGCAGCTCGTTGATGCGGCTCAGGTCGTGCGAATCCATGGAGGTGGTCAGCACCACAATGACCGTGGCGTCCTGCTGGGCTTGTGGGAGCTTGCTGTAGGCTTCCAGAAACGCAATACCGCCCATGCCAGGCATGGCCACATCAAGCAGCAGCAGCGTAGGCACGTAGGGCGGGGGCTGTGTGAGTAGAGCCAGCGCCTGTTCGCCGCTCGTCGCGATTTGGACCTGGGTGCTTACCTGCAGCTTAGTGAGCAGGATTTCGTTGACAAAATTGGTGGTTTCGTCGTCATCAACCAGTAGGATGTGCGGTAGTTTTTCCATTTGCAGAGTAGTAGGAAGAGGAAATGCCCGGCGCTAGGCTGCGGGCAGAGTCACGGTGAAAGTAGAACCGACGCCGGGCTGACTCTCGACAGTAATGGTGCCCCCGGCCAGCTCAATCATGCGCTTAATCAGGTAGAGGCCCACGCCCGAGCCTTCAACGTGCGTGTGCAGCCGCCGAAACATGGTGAACAGCTGCCCCTGCTGCTGCGCGCTCAAGCCCAAGCCGTTGTCCTGCACAGCGAGCACGAAACGGCCCGCCGCGCACTGCGCCCGCACCTGCACGTGCGGCACGCGGTCAGGGGCGCGGTACTTGACTGCATTGCTGAGCAGATTGAAGAGAATGCTGCGCAGGTGCTTAGCGGGCACGCGCACACCGGGGCAGGCGGGCACGTGCAGGTGCAGCTCGGTATGCGTGCTTTCCAGCAGGGCCCACAGGTCCAGGCGCACATCTTCCAGAATGTCGGCCACGTCCACCTCCTCGGTTATCGGCCCCGTGCTGTGCTGCAGGCGCGCCACATCGGTGAGGTGGGCCACCGTCTGCTGAAAGCGCCGGATGGCCCCTTCCATCATGCCCACCAAGCGCGGCACCATCGGCTCCTGCTCGTGCGAGGGCAGGTAGTCCCGCAAGGCATCGAGCAGGCCTTCAATGTTGGCAATGGGCGCTTTCAAGTCGTGCGAGGCAGCGTATACAAACGTATCGAGGTCGGCGTTGGTGCGCGTGAGCTGGGTGTTGGCGTCATGCAACTCCTCGTTGGTTACCTGCATTTCCTGGTTGCTGGCGGCCAGCGCTTCGTTGAGCGCCTGCACCTGCTGCCGGGCCAGCACCTGGGCCGTGACATCAAAGGCGAAGATGGAAATGCCCGCTACCTGGCCGTTTTCGCGGTAGGCCTGGTAGGTGAAGGTGAAGTAGACCGTGTGTGCCGACTGGCCATCGGCGGATGCCGTGGTGAAGGGTACATCCTTCACATCGTAGGTTTCACCCGTTTCATAAACGTGGTCCAGCCGGGTGACTAAGCCTTGCGCTTGGGCTTCGGGTGCGGCCTCGGCCAGGTCGCGGCCCAGCAGTTGGCGGCCCGGAAACAGCGCTTGGTAGGCAGGGTTGACGTATTCGAAGCGGTGGCCGGGACTGCGCAGCAACGCCACGAGCGCCGGGGTTTGCTCAAATATCTGGTAAAAGGCTAGGCGCTCGGCCGCCTGGTGCTGGGCGACGGCCAGCAATTGCGCCTGCATGGCCTCGGCCTGCCGACGGGTACGCACCTGCTCGGTCACATCCACGGCAAATACCAGCAGGCCCCGGGTCTGGCCGTGCTCGTCGGGCATGGGCTGGTAGGTGAAGTCGAGGTAGTGCTGCACGGGCGGCTGGCCGGACTGAGCCAGCAGCACGGCTATTTCCTTGCCCTCAAATGTCTGGGCGGTGTGGTACACGTTGTCTAGCAGCTCGGTGAAGCCTTGTTCGGCCACCTCGGGCAGTACTTCCGCCACCGTCCGGCCCACGGTGGCGCGGCCATCCACCAGCTGCTGATAGCGGTTATTGGCGAACGTGAAACGGTGCTCTGGCCCTTGTAGCGTGGTAATGGCGGCGGGCACTTGCGCCAAAATCTGGTTGAGCAGCCGCTGGTTGTCGGCCAGCTCCTGGGTGCGGGCCAACACGCGGGCCTCTAGCTCCTGGTTGAGCTGCTCCATCTGCCGGCGGGCCAGCACCTGGTCCGTAACTTCGGTGGCCACCACCATAGCCCCGTCAATTCGACCATCGGCCGCATACAGGGGCACGTAAACAAAGTCCCAGTAAACGGTATCCAGGTGTCCATCCCGCTCGTGCTGGGCTTCCATGGCGTGGGCAACGTAGGGCACGCCGGTGGCCATCACCCCGTCAAGCAGTTGCTCGTAGCCCAGCCCGGCTACTTCAGGCAAGGCCTCAAACAGACCTTTGCCGATGAGCTGCTCCTGGGTGCGCCCCCAGAGCCGGGCCACTGTGGCGTTGGCCAGCTCAATGACGTAGCGCGGCCCCCGGTACACGGCAATGGCGACCGGGGCTTGCTCGAAGACCCGCTCCAGCTCCCCACGCTGGCGCTCAGCCGCGGCCCGGGCCTCCTGGGCTTCCTGGGTGCGCACCTGCACGTGGGTTTCCAGCTCCTGGTTGATCTGCTCGACCTGCTGACGGGCCAGCACCTGCTCGGTAATGTCGGTGACCAGCGTGTAAAAGCCCCGCAATTCGCCGCCCTGCACATCGGGCACGTAGCTGGTGCGGATGTACTTGACGAAGCCCTCCCGGTAGGGCATGCGCGACTCGAAATCGAGCCGCTCACCGGCCAGGGCGCGGTCAATGTAGGGCTTGACGTTGGCATACGCGGCCTCGCCGACAATATCGCGCACGGCGTGCCCCAGCAGGGCTTGAGGGTCTTGGTTGAACCAGGCGCGGTACGCCTCGTTGGTGAACCGATAACGCTCTTCCCGGTCGAGGTAGCCGATGAGCACGGGCAGCGCGTCGGTGAGCAGGCGCAGCCGCTGGGCATCGGCTTCGGCCTGCTGGCGGGCGCGCACCCGCTCCGTTACGTCGTAGGCATAGGTGATGAAACCGTCAATCTCGCCCTGCTCGTTTCGGCGGGGCAGGTAGGTCAGGTCGAAATAGATGTCTTCGAGGGAGCCATCGGCCGTGCGGGCCAACGGCACCAGCACTTCGGTGCCCTGAAACGGCTCCCCCGTGTCGTATACCCGGCGCAGAATGTCGAGCAATGGTTGGTCTGCAAGCTCAGGAAAGACCGCCAGCAAGGGCCGGCCCAGCAGCGGCTGGCCGGGAAATATGGCCTGGTAGCCCGGATTGACGAACTGGTAGACCCACTCCGGCCCGTCGAAGATACAGATGGCGGCCGGGGCCTGCCAGAGCAGCTGCTCCTCCTGCCGGCGCTGGCGCTCCGCGGCCAGGCGGGCTTGTTCCAGCTGCTGGGTGCGCGCCTGCACGCGGGCCTCCAGTTCCTGGTTGAGTTGCTCCACCTGCCGGCGGGCCAGCACCTGCTCTGTTACGTCGGTAGAAAAATCCAGCAGGCCGGTGACGTGGCCGTGGGCATCTCGCAACGGATGATACAGCAGGTTAATAAACACTTGTTGCGGGGGTGTCCCTTGGCCTGCGAAATCCAGCCACAGTTCCTGCTCGGGCGCGTAGTGGGGCTCACCCGTCTGGTACACCTGGTCCATCAGGGCCAGGATGCCCTGCTGCTCGGCCTCGGGCAACACCTGGCGAATAGGATGCCCCAGCAGCCGCGGCGGCTGGGAAAAATAACGCTGGTAGGCCGCATTAACGAAGTGATACACGTGCTCGGGGCCGTGGTAGGTTGCTACCTGAGCGGGCAGTTGTTGCAGCACCTCGTAAAAGCGCTGGCGCTGCTGCTCGGCTTCGGCACGGGCCGCCAGCGCCTCGGCCTGGCTTTCGCGCAAGGCCTGCTCCACCGGGCTGCGGGATTGGTCGGCCGTGTCGGTGAAGCTGACGACCAGCATCTCCCCGCTGCGCCGGGCCGCCACGTGGAAGTAGTTGTCGAAGCCGTCGGCCTGGTAGTTGAAGTGGTAGACACCTGCCTCACCCGTCTCGAATACCTGCCGGTAAAACTCAAATGTGCCGTTAACGAAGAGGTCGGGGAAGCGGGTGCGGGTCGTGCCGCCGGGCTGCTCAGGCAGGCCGGTCATGCGCTGCGCGGCCGGGTTAAGGTATTCCAGGGCGAAGTCGTCTAGCTCGCCCGTAGGGCCGTAGAGCGGCCGCAGCAGGTTCATGCCAGTCAACGAGACGGCCAGTACGTCGCGAAGCAGGTCGACCGAAGAAACAGTGTCAGGTAGAGAATACGTCACCAAGAACAGCGCGAATGGTGAATGGACAGAAACAAGCAGCCCGCGCAGGGAGCTTGCCAAACCAATTTTTGGCGAAAAGCCCCAGGGCAGGCAGAGAGTTCAACGGGCAGTATGAATTTCACCAAAAGTAGCTGTATGGCAAGTAGCAAAGGCTGTTTGACAGCGGATGGCGCGAGCCAGGGAGTAAGGCGCCTTCTCCACGACGGGCAATGCAGCCAGCATATCGTGCGCAATAACCCGGATAGGGCACATTCCTCATCTCATTGCCGCCATTTTGTGGTGCACGAGAATGGGCAAGGTTAGAGCAGCAAGGTCAGGATCCGGCGCAATTCCTGCTGCCGAACACCCGCTTCGGCCGGTAGTTTTGTCAAGTACGTGAGCAACTCCGTTGCCGATGGCACCACGTCACCTCGGGTAGAGCGGGCAGGCCACTGCGCCGGCGGCCACATTTCCACGATGTACGTTAGCTAGTCCGCTATCCGGTTCAGGCGGGCAAGCCGGTACGGATGCAATGGAAGCAGTTGCAGCAACTCTCCCCGTAGCGTGTGCAGCAAAGGAATGAGCGTGGCAACAGAGGGGTTGGCAGTAGCCGTAAGGGTATTGGATGGGAGCATAGCAAAACCGTAGTTGGGCGCTATACTGGAAATTGGACGGGAAGGATATTGTCGAGTTTATGGCCAACATCCGTCTATGGTTCTTAGGAAGTGCCAGCCGCTAGTCAGGCAACGTCCCGCCTCTTTTACCAAGCCCTCATCACCGCACTGCTGGGGGTGAGCATCGACAGCAGCCTCTTCCAACCTGCCTGGAGGAACAACGTGCGCGAGAAAAGCGGGGTGTACTTCCGCCTCCTCATCATTGCTGGCCTCAGATGGATTGTTATTCGGATGAAAAGCTGCTGTTACGGCAGCCGTTGCCTAATGCACCTACATGCTACTTTGCCTTCCAGCCCCGGGGAGGCAGCGTGTTTTGCTGGCTGGTGTAATGAGCCGATGATGCAGCTGCGTTGCGGGAATGTCGGGCTAACCAGCGTGACGTATGCTGCTCTGGTAATAGAATCAGCTTTGCTGGTACAATCGTAAGCCAAGAGTTGCTACTAATCTGCAGCCTGCGTTCTACCCTATCGTGCTGCATCGGCATACGGCCCGTTCCAACTTCGTTACTTTTGTGGCGGTTACGCTGTTGTAACCGGGGCGCACCGTTGCGCCTCTTTGCCTCCGCTGCCCCTGCCCATGACCTCCCCCGACCGCCTTGCCCAGACGTTAAGCAAACACGGCCTTCGCCAGACCCCCGTGCGCAAAGCGGTGCTACAGGTGCTCTCGGAGGCTACGTACGCGCTGTCCGGCGGGGAAATCGAGCAGCTGCTGCCCCCCGATACCGACCGTATCACGCTCTACCGGACGCTGAAGTCGTTCGAGGAAAGCGGCCTGATTCACCGCGTGATTGACGCTTCCGACATCATCCGGTATGCTTCCTGCTCCATTGAGTGCAGCGCCCAGGCCCACTTCGACAACCACGTGCACTTCAAGTGCACGGCCTGCCAGCACATCTTCTGCCTCAACCAAGTGGCCATTCCGGCCGTGACGCTGCCAGCCAAGTTCGAGGCCCAGACCCGCGACTATCTGCTGTCCGGCACCTGCCGCGAGTGCCAGCCTTCCTAAACCACCTGGCCGCCGGCGGCAGATGCCGCGCGGTGAATAGCCGGCGGTAAACATTTCAATATGTGCCAGATAACCCTGTGCCGGCCCGCAGTCGGCGCGGTGCTTTTATGCTCGACTCTTATATTGAAACATTGCTTCAATATAATTAACTTAACTGACGATTACCTATCAGTAAAATAGGAGCATAAACATCTCTTGAATTTAAAAAGACACTAATTTTCATGTTTTATATTTTGCAACAATGTTTCGTTTAATAGTTTTGCAGCATCATTCATCCTTTCAGCTGCGGCGCTATGAAGCACAAACTGCTCTACCCTTTGCTGGCCGTTCTCTCGGCCGGCGCATTT
Source organism: Hymenobacter sp. APR13 (assembly GCF_000737515.1). Classification (NCBI taxonomy): domain Bacteria; kingdom Pseudomonadati; phylum Bacteroidota; class Cytophagia; order Cytophagales; family Hymenobacteraceae; genus Hymenobacter; species Hymenobacter sp. APR13. The sequence goes on along the minus strand of NZ_CP006587.1, from coordinate 2,612,956 downwards.
ACCTCCTGCGACAAGTCGGACGATGAGCCGGCCAAGCCGGAAACCGAGAGTGCCTTTGCCCGGGTGCTCGTCACCGACAAAACCAGCACGGCCGTGACCCTGCTCGACCCCGCCAAAAACGAGCAGAGCGCTTTTACGTCCTCGTTCGGGGGCAGCGCCGTGTACGCCTCGTCTTCGGGGCGCTGGGCGGCAGTGGTCAGCACCGCCAACAGCCTGGTGGAGTTCTTCGACACCGGCATTGAGCGCCACGACGAGCACGTGCACGTGAAAGGCACGCCCAAATGGGGCCTGACCAAATCCACGGCACCCACGCCCAGCCACGTGCTGGCCTCGCACAACAAGTTCAGCCTCTTCAACGACGGCAACGCCTCCATCAGCTACGTGGAGGAAGGCCAGCTGCACACGCTACCGGCTCCGGCCAACTTCGCTACCGGGGCCGCCCACCACGGCGCCATGATTCTGTTCGATAACGGCAACTACGCCGTGACGCACAAAAACAACACGGTGGCCGGCTCGCTGCCCGAGCAGGTGAAAATCGTGAATGTGCAGGGCGCCGTGGTCAACGCCCCCACCATCGCCACACAAGGCATCCATGGTGACGCCGGCGACGGGCAGCAGGCGCTGTTCGGGGCGCCGGACGGGGTGCTGGTCATCCGGCAGACCGGCGAGCAGCGGCTGATTCCGTACCCGGCCGGGGCGGGTTCCAACTGGCTCTCGACCATCTACTACGCCAAAAAGGCGCGCACTTTCCTGGGCTCGCGCAACAACTACGGCGTGTTCCGCATCGACCCCGCCAGCAACACCATGACGCAGGTTGGCAGCACCGCCAAGTTTATTCGGGTAGCGCTGGATGAGGAAGGCGAAAACGTGATGATTCTGGACGAGGACGGCACCCTGAGCCTCTACGACGCGGCCACCGGCACGCGCAAGGCCAGCCGCTCGCTCAGCAGCGTGCTCGATGCTAAAACGGCCACCCCGTATCTGGCTGCCAGCCGCCGCTACGTGTATGTGTCCAACGCGCCGCAGGGCAAGGTGCATATGCTGCGCAAGGTAGACCTAGCCGACAAGCAGACTTTCAGCGTGGCTGGCCAGCCGCTGCGCCTGGCGCTCATCGGGGCCGACGTGGACAGCGAAGACGGCCACTAGGCCTCAGGCGGCCTGACAAACCGCGCCTCAAGCAGAAAAGCCCCCTTGTTCCGCCGGTTGGAACGAGGGGGCTTTTCTGCTTGAGGCGCGGCAGCCGCCGGGTTTCGAGCGGCTGCTCGGCCACGCTTAACCCGCCCAGCAGCGCTTGGCCAGCCGTGGGCTGCAGAAACTCCAGAAACAAGTTGATGGTGGTTTTGCCTGCCCCGTTCTGGCCCAACAAACAAAAGCCGACCGGTACCCCGTTTGCCAAGTGACGGTGACCGACCAAAATGCGCTGCCCCTAGCCTACCAAGGCAAAACCTACCGCTTATGCTTAGCCGGCTGCCGCGAGAACTGCCGCCGCCGCTGCTGGCAGAGCTGTACTCTCTTTACCTGTTTTTCCTTCGAACCAAGATTATCGCCTCATAAGCTGAGAGTCGCGCGTTCGGGCCTCGTTTCTCGCTCATTCACAAAGCAGCCCCGTAGCATCTCTGCTACGGGGCTGCTTTGTTTTATAACCTTCTGAAGCGCGGCGCTTATTCGCGCTTTGTTTTGAGCACCTGCTTGAGGGCGGCCAACTCGTCGCGAAGCTTGGCGGCGGTGAGGAAGTCCAGGTCCTTAGCGGCGGCTTCCATTTGCTTTTCGGTTTGCTTGATGAGCTTTTCCAGGTCGGTGCGGCCCATCATGGCTACTACCGGCTCGGCGGCAATGGCCAGTCCGCCGTCGGCCTCGGGACCCACGTAGGCCGTGCCCTCCTGAATGCGGTAGTCCGACAGCGAAGTCTGCTCCATGATGGCCTCGCGGCTCTTGCGCACGGTGCGCGGCGTGATGCCGTGTTCCTGGTTGTAGGCCAGCTGGGTGGCGCGGCGGCGGTTGGTTTCGTCGATGGCGCGCTGCATAGAGCCGGTCATGCGGTCGGCGTACATAATCACCTTACCCCGGTCGTTTCGGGCGGCGCGGCCCATGGTCTGGATCAGGCTGCGCTGGTCGCGCAGGAAGCCTTCCTTATCGGCATCCAAGATGGCTACCAGGCTCACTTCGGGCAGGTCGAGGCCTTCACGGAGCAGGTTCACGCCGATGAGCACGTCGATTTCGCCGAGGCGCAGCTGGCGCAGGATTTCCACCCGGTCCAGGGTTTTCACATCAGAGTGCACGTAGCTGGACTTAATACCCAGGCGCTCCATGTACTTCTGCAGTTCCTCGGCCATGCGCTTAGTAAGGGTCGTCACCAGCACCCGGTCGCCCATCTTCACGCGGTTGTCCACCTCGTCCAGCAGGTCGTCGATCTGGTTGACGCTGGGCCGCAGGTCGATTTCGGGGTCGAGCAGGCCGGTGGGCCGGATGATCTGCTCCACCACCACGCCATTGGCCTGGGTGAGCTCGTAGTCGGCGGGCGTGGCACTCACGTACACCGCCTGCCGGTACATGCTCTCAAACTCGTTGAACGTAAGCGGACGGTTGTCGAAAGCCGATGGCAGGCGAAAGCCGTACTCGATGAGGGCCGTTTTGCGGCTCCGGTCGCCGCCCCACATGGCCCGGATCTGGGGCATGGTGGCGTGGCTTTCGTCTACTACCAGCAGGAAGTCGTCGGGGAAGTAGTCGAGCAGGCAGAAGGGCCGGGTGCCGGGCTGGCGGCCGTCGAAGTAACGCGAGTAGTTCTCAATGCCCGAGCAGTAGCCCAGCTCCCGAATCATCTCCAGGTCGAACTCGGTGCGCTCCATGATGCGCTTGGCTTCGGAGTCGCGGCCCTCCTTCTCGAAGTAGGCGTGCTGCTGCACGAGGTCGAACTGGATTTCCTTGATGGCCTGGTTGAGCGTGTCTTTGCCGGTCACGAACAATTGGGCCGGGTACAAGGTCACCGATTTCTCGTCGGCCAGCTTCTTGCCGCTCTGCGGGTCAATTTTGTGGATGGCCTCGATTTCGTCGCCGAAGAAGAACAGCCGGTAGGCGTGGTCGGCGTAGGCCGGATACACGTCCACGGTGTCGCCTTTCACCCGGAACGTGCCGCGCGTGAACTCCATTTCGGTGCGCGAGTACAGGATCTGCACAAACTGGTAGAGCAGGTTGTTGCGCGAGTATTTCAGGCCGGGAGCCAGATAAATGACGTTTTTGCTGAACTCCTCGGGGTTGCCGATGCCGTAGATGCACGACACCGAGGCAATTACAATCACGTCGCGGCGGCCCGAGAGCAGCGTGGACGTGGTGTGCAGCCGCAGCTTCTCGATTTCCTGGTTGATGGCCAGGTCCTTCTCGATGAAGACGTCGGAGCTGGCAATGTAGGCTTCGGGCTGGTAGTAGTCGTAGTAGCTGATGTAGTACTCGACGGCGTTGTTGGGGAAGAACTGCTTGAACTCGCCGTAGAGCTGGGCGGCCAGGGTTTTGTTGTGGCACAGCACCAGGGCCGGCTTGCCGGTCTCGGCAATGACGTTGGCCATGGTGAAGGTTTTGCCCGTGCCGGTGGCGCCCAGCAGCACCTGCGCCGGCTCGCCGTTGTTCACGCCCTGCACCAGTTGGGCAATGGCTTTGGGCTGGTCGCCGGTGGGCTGGAATTCCGAGGTGAGTTGATACTTCATGCAACAGGAAAAGAGGACACCGGAACGCCCGGCCGCCGGCCAGAAAGCCAGCCTAGCATAACTGCGTTAGCAAAGTGTAGGTTTCCCGGCAAACGAAAAAACCTGTCCGACGGGCGAACAGGTTTTCACATGATACGGCACCAGCGGCTAGCCGCCGGGCTGCACCCGCACAATTTTGTTGATTTCGGCCCACTTCACCAGGCTGTTCTGAGGCAGCTGCTGCGCCCAGAACTTCTCGGCGCAGAGCGACACGCCCAGGTGGCACGATTTCACCATAGTTGGCTGCTCCTGCAGCGCCAGCCGCTGCACGGTGGCCAGCCAGTCCTGCTGGTTGGCTTCGGTCATATCCATCAGGCGCGGAATGACGGTAAGGGCGCGGGTCTGGTAGTGCAGATATACGTTGCCGTCCTTCACCGCTTTCCAGGGCCCGGTGTTGATGTAGGGCTTGCGGTTCAGCTCCCGCACCATATAGTCGATGCTGTCGGCGGGCAGGGCGGAGATGTACACCGGCCCCATCACCGATTTAATGACGAACCTATTGCTGTTGAAGAGCTGGAAAGTCTGCGGAAGCGTGGTGGTTTCGTGCATGCCTACCAGCAGCTCACCGGCCACATACGTGCCGTCGGAGCACTCCAGGGGTGGGCAGATCGGAATTTCCGGCTCCACGGGTTCCTGGCGGTTGCACGAGGCCACGGCCCCGGCCAACAAAAGCAAGTAGAGGTAGCGCATAGCAAGCATAAATTGAATGGTTCTTACTCCTGAGGTTAGCGGCGGGCAACTGCTGTAGAGGTAGTGTTGCCGAACTCCACGCTGGCTTCCAGACCCACTGAATACGGGCGGCTGCGGCGCGTGAAGCTGCCGGTTGGGCGGTCATTCAGGCTGTTGAGGCCGGCTTCCACTTTCGGGCCCAGGGCCAGCCGCCAGGTGGCGTTGGCGGGCTGATACCGGACACCGGCACCGCTCTGCACCGAGCCCATGACCTTGCGGTAAGGCGAGTTGGTGGACGCCAGCGTGTAGGTGGTGGTAGCTTCGGGCACGCCCTCCAGCTCGGTGCGGGACTTCAGCAGCACGTTCACGGCGGCCCCTACTTTGGCGTACAGTGCCCAACCTTTTTTCGAGTTGGTGGCGTAGCGCACATTCACCGGCACGCTGGCCGTCTGGTAGCGGTAGCGCACGTTGCGCAACGACAAGTCGGCGTTGGGCCGCACGGCGCCGCTCTGGTTACGGTCGGCGGTGAGCGTAGAGGCCAGCGTGGATTTGCCGTCCAGAAATGCCCACGAGCTGGCCGCCGTTGCCTCCTGCTGCCCAGCCGCCAGGCCGGTTTCCACGGTCCAATTGTTGTTGAGCGGGTAGCTGGCCAGCACGGCCACCTGCTGCCCTAGGCCAGACTGCAGCGTGGAGCGGTACTCAGAAGCCGCCATTTCGTAGGCCTGCACCTGGAAGGTAGCCGGGCTAAAGCTTACAGAATTAGACGCACTGATGGCGGAAGCCCGCGAATAGTCGATGTTGGGGTTGAAGGCCGAAGCGGCATAGCCGGCACTCAGCTTCCAGCGCCGCCGCCGGGCCGGCGCGGGCTGCTCTTCTTCTAGCTGCTGGGCCGGCGAAACCTGCTTTCGGGGTGCAGCGGCAGCCAGCAGTATGCTGGAAGCCGCCGGCGCCGCGGCCATGGAAGTCAGCATATCGGGGCGGCCGAAGCCAGTGGCGGTAGTGTTGCCAAAGCCCGCCGCCCGGCTCAGTACCGACTCGATGTTGCGCCCCGCCGACCAGGGCGCAGTACCCACAACCACCGTGTAGCCCGCTTCCTGCATCAGCGAGGAGCCCGAAAGGGTGGCAGCGGGCTGCCGACCCTCATACAGCCCGAAACGCTGCCCGAAGGAGGCAGGCAGGTAGGTGCTGGCACGGTCGGCTGCCGGGGCAGCCTGCGGAGCGGCCGACGCGCTGGCCAGCGTATAATCGGTGGCCGACGCGGCGCCAGTGGCCGGGGCGGCACCCGGGTCGGCGGTGGGCTGACGGAAGCTGTTGGCGGCCACGCCAGCCAGACTGGGCTGCAAACCATAGCTGCCGGCCTCGTACGAACGGCTGGCACCGGCTGTGCCAGCCGGGGTGCCGCTGTTGCGGAGGTCGGAAGCCGCCGAGGCGGGAGCAGAAGCCACGCCGGGAGCATTCGGTTGCAGCGTCAGCCAGGTGCCACCGCCAGCCAGCAGCAGCAGCGAGGCCGCCGCGGCCCAGCGGTAACCCAGCAGCCGGCGGCGGTAGGTATCATTCTGCTGCACCAGCAGCTCGTGGTCGAGCTGCTCCCAGAGGCTGGCCCGCGGAGTCACCTCCGCCTCGGCAAACTTCTGCCGGAACAGGTGCTCCAGGTCGCCGGTGGGGCGTGGGTCGGGGGTGTGGTTAGGATCGGAAAGTGCCATTCTTGGATTGCGCGTCAAGACGCTCGACTTTAGACTTCAAAATTGCCCGGGCGCGGGAGTACTGCGACTTGCTGGTGCCTTCGGAAATACCCAGCATCTCGCCGATTTCCTTGTGGCCGTAGCCCTCGATGGCAAACAGGTTGAACACCATCCGGTAGCGGGGGGCCAGCTCTTGCACCATGGCCAGCAGGTCTTCGAACCCGTAGTTGGAGAGGGTGAACTCCTCGCCGGCCAGCTCCTCGGGGTAGTCGCCGTCGCTGACGGCTACCAGCGGGGCGTTGCGGCGGTGCTGGCGCAGCGCGGCATTCACCATAATGCGGCGGATCCAGAACTCTAGCGGGCACTCGCGGCGGAAGCTGCTCAGGTTCTTGAATACCGTAATGAATCCTTCCTGCAGCACGTCCTCGGCCTCGAACGTGGTCTGGGCGTAGCGCAGGCACACGGCCATCATGCGGCCCGCGAATCGCTCGTAGAGGTACTTCTGCATCAGCCGGCTGCCAGCCAGGCAGCCGTCGAGCAGCTCAGCCTCGCTGAGTTGGGCAGGCGGGATAAGTGGGCGCACGGCAGCGGGGGGAGGCGTGAGAGCTTCAGGGGACGAAGCCGGCGCACCGGCCAGCAAACTCCGCAGCCCGCTCATGGGCTGCAGCGCCGACGATAGCGCCCTCACTTGCTTTGCCGGCCAGCGGCGCCGGTGCCGTGGATAGCGAGCAGGCCCTGAGGTAGCGTACGCTGGGTAAATAAGGAGAGCATAAGTCGGGAACAGAGAATCGAAAGATAGCCAGCAGCAACACAGGGCCGCAACACACACAAGAGTTACCGGGGCCACCGCGCGGTTGCATACTGGGGCAGATATCTGTAAAAAAAGTTACTGGCCCTCTGCCCGCTGCCTGATAACCTTGCTTTCCGGAAGCGAGTATACTGGCTAGCTTGCTCGCATGTAGCTACATGTGTACTGCATTCTACTTGCTTCTACCCCCGTAATTTACTTCATTCTCTTAACCCTACTGCCCATGAAAACCCTAATTCTGTTCTACTCCACGTATGGCCACGTGTTCAAGCTCGCCGAAGCCATAGCCGAAGGTGCCCGCGAAGTGGAAGGTAACGAAGTAGTCATCAAGCAGGTGCCGGAAACGCTGCCGAAAGAACTGCTGGACCAGATTGGGGCCACCGAGGCGCAGAAGGCCTTTGCCCATATCGAAGTAGCTACTCCCGAGGAACTGGCCGACTATGACGCCATTCTGGTGGGCGTACCCACGCGCTATGGCAACATGTGCGGCCAGATGCAGGCCTTCTGGGATTCTACGGGCGGACTTTGGGCCAAAGGAGCGCTGGTAGGCAAAGTGGGCGGCGCCTTCGTGAGCACCGCTACCCAGCACGGAGGCCAGGAAACCACCATCCGGGCGGTGCATACCATGCAGCTGCACCACGGCTTTGTGCTGGTAGGGCTGCCCTACGCGTGGCAGGGCCAGATGGGCCACCATGAAGTGACGGGCGGCACGCCGTATGGCGCCAGCACTGTGGCCGGTGGCCAGGGCGAGCGGCAGCCCAGCGGCAACGAGTTGGAAGGTGCCCGCTACCAGGGCCGCCACACCGCCGAAATTGCCAAAAAGCTGAGCGTGAAATAATAGACTTTTTCTTGTTACGTTTGTAACAGAAATTGTTCCGCACACCTCTGCAACATTAGCCGGCCGCTCCGAAATGAGCGGCTGGCTTTTTTTATTCCCTGATCTGCTGTCGGGGCAGATTACTATTTCTTCAAGGCAGCTACCAGATGCAACCTTCTGCGGCCAGGCCAGACTTTGCGGCATTGTTGCTTATACACACCCGTCGGTATATTCTTCCTACACTATGAAACACGCACTAGCCCTGCTGCTGAGCACGCTGCTTGCCGCGCCGGCCCTGGCCCAGACGCCGGCCGCCCCTCCTACCGGCAACCGCCCGGCCGGTGCTACCCCACCCGTCGCCGCGCCGCGCCTGGCGTTGCCCGAAACGCCCAAAGGCGCGGGCCGCATTACGGGCACCGTGCTGGATGCCGCCACCAAAAAGCCCGTGGAGTTTGCCACCGTGGCCCTGCTGCCCGCCACCGGCGAACGGCCCCTGGACGGCACCGCCGCCGACGAGCGGGGCCGGTTTGTGCTGAAGGGCCTGGCGGCCGGCGCCTACCGGGTGCAGGTGAGCTTTCTGGGCTACGGCGTGCGGGTGGAGAACGTGACGGTGGCCGACGGCCCCGTGGATTTGGGCAGTCTGTTGCTGACGTCCACGGCCCAGAAGCTGGGCGAGGTGACCGTGACCGGCGAGCGGGACGTGGTGGAAACCAAGCCCGACCGCCTCGTGTACAACGCCGACCGCGACCTGACCAACACCGGCGGCACCGCTGCCGACGTGCTGCGCAAAGTGCCCCTGATTAGCGTGGACCCCGACGGCAACGTGGAGCTGCGCGGCACCTCCAACGTGCGGGTGCTCATCAACAACAAGCCCTCGGGCATCGTGGCCGGCTCGGTGGCCGATGCCATGAAGCAGATTCCGGCCGACCAGATTAAGACGGTGGAGGTGATTACCACGCCCGGCGCCAAGTACGACGCCGAAGGCACGGGCGGCATCATCAACATCACGCTCAAGAAAAACAACCTCGAAGGCACCAACGGCAGCGTGGGCGTGGCGGCCGGCACGCGCAGCTCCAACGCCAACGCCTCGCTGAACGTGCGGCGGGGCAAAATCGGGCTTAACAGCTCGGCCAGCGGCTTCGCCTTCTACAGCCCCAACCGCAACGACCTGACGCGCAGCGTGCGCGACGCGCAGGGCACGCTGGTGCCCTCGCTGCGGCAGGAAGGCGACGGTTTCACGATAGGCGGCGGCGGCTTCGGGCGGTTGGGCTTCGACTACGACCCCAGCAAGGAGCACAATTTCAACCTGAGCGTGCAGGGCAACCTGTTCCGCAACCAGGGCGACTACGACCAGTTCAACCAGCCGGCCGCGCTGCCCGACTTCACCCGCGCCACCGACCGCGCCTTCCGCACCCAGAGCTACGACGCCAGCGGCTCCTACACCCGCACCTTCGAGGGGCAGCCCAAGCGCGAGTGGAGCGTGCTGGGGCAGCACACCCGCAACCGCAACACCCAGCGCTACGACCTCGACCAGTTTCCGGGCCGGGCCACCGAGGGCGAGCGGACTTACCGGGAAGGCAGCGACAACCTGAGCCGCAACCTCGAAACCACGCTCCAGACCGACTACACACACCCGTTTTCGGAAACCGCCACCCTGGAAGCCGGGGCCAAGGGCATTCTGCGCCGCGTGAGCAGCCAGTACGATGTCCAGATTGACCCCACCGGCAACAGCCCGCTGGTGCGCAGCGCCGCCCGCTCCAACACCTTCGACTACGACCAGGACGTGCTGGCCGCCTACGCCACCTACGGCTTCAGCTTGAGCAAGAAGCTGACCTCCCGGCTGGGCGCCCGCCTGGAGCGCACCGACATTACGGGCCGCTTCACGCAGGGCGAAGCCAGCCGCTTCACACAAAACTACACCAATCTGCTGCCCAACGTGAGCCTAAGCTACCAGCCCGGCAAGCCCGGCCAGACGGTGCGGCTGGCATATTCGCGGCGCATCCAGCGGCCCCAGATTTTCTACCTCAACCCATTCATCAACGCCTCCGACTCGCTCAATATCAGCTACGGCAACCCGCGCCTCAATCCCGAATTCACGGACAGCTACGAGCTCAACTACACGACGTTCGTGAAGGGCGTGGTGCTCAACGGCTCGGTGTACACGCGGCGCACCGGCAACGCCATTGAAACGGTGCGGTTTGTGGATGAGCAGGGCGTGCAAAACCAGACGTTCCGCAACATCGGGCGCAATGCCACCTACGGGGCCAGCCTGTTCGGCTCGTTTAAGCCGGTGCCGCTCTGGGATTTGAGCGGCAACCTGAACTTCTACTACGTCTCGCTCAACAGTCCGGCCCTGGACGTAACCAGCACGGCCTTCCGCAACAGCGGCCTGATGTACAGCATCAATATCAACTCCAGCTACAAATTCGCCAAGACCGGCGACGACACCGCCACGCCGTGGCGGCGCGGCCTGAGCATTCAGCTCAACGCGGGTCTGAACTCACCGCGCATTCAGCTGCAGGGCCAGCAGCGGGCCTGGGCGTTCTACTCGATGGGCCTGCGCAAAAGCCTGCTCCAGGACAAAGCCGACCTCACCCTGAACGCCGACAACTTCCTGCAGGCCACCCGCAACCTGAACACCATCCTGGAAACGCCGCAGTTCACGCAGGAAAGCAACAACTACATCTACCTGCGCGGGGTGCGCCTGGCCTTCAACTACCGCTTCGGCAAAGTATCCACCCAGGCCCCCAAGCGCCGCAAAGGCATCCAGAACGACGACGCCAAACAAGGCGAAGGCGGCGGCCAGCAGTAGGTGGCTTGTTGGGTTGGCGGGTTGGCGGGCTGGTGGCGTGACTGTCATGCAGAGGCGCAGCCGAAGCATCTTGCGTGCTGACGTTGCCAGATCGTGGAACGGCAACCGCTCCGTAGCCCAGGGTTTAAACCCTGGGCTAGTGAAGCACCATCAGCACGCGAGATGCTTCGGCTGCGCCTCTGCATGACAGTCACGCCACCAACTCGCTAGTCCACCAACCCGCCAATCCAGCAACCCAACACTTACCGGTTCCAGATTTTCCAGGCTTCCTCGGCCTGAATGCACAGCATTTCGAAGCCGTTTTTGGTGTGTGCTCCTGCCGCCTGACCGCGCTTCATGAACTCGGTTTCACTGGGGTTGTAAATGAGGTCGTAGAGGTAGTGGCGGGGCGTGAGGGCCGCGTAGTTGAGCGGGGGGCACTGTTCGGTATCGGGGTAGGTGCCCAGCGGAGTGGTGTTGATGATGAGCGGATGGTCGGCCAGCACGGTGGGGGTCAACTCCTGATACGTGAGGCCGCTGCCCATAGGATTTCTGGACACCACCCAGTAGCTGATGCCCAACTCGCGCAGAGCCACCTCCACGGCTTTGGATGCCCCACCACTGCCCAACACCAACGCCCGCAGCCCCGGCGGCACTGGCCGCGGCAGAAACCCACGCAGCGAGTCCCGGAAGCCGATGTAGTCGGTGTTGTGGCCAATCAGGCGGCCTTCGGCGGCAAATTCGATGACGTTGACGGCCCCCACTCGCGCCGCTGAAGGCGCCACCTCGTTGAGAAACGGCCATACCTGCTCTTTGTATGGAATCGTGACGTTGAGCCCCCGTAGCTCCGGCTCGCGGGCCAGCAGGGCCGGCAGAGCCGTAATGGCCGGCAGCTCAAACAGCTCGTAGCGGTGGTCGGATAAATCGAGGTTTGCGAATTTCTGACTGAAATAGGTTTGAGAGAAAGAATGCTTCAGGGTCAGGCCGATGAGTCCGAAGGCAGGCATACTAGCAAGAATAAGTTGAGGGCGGTAAGCAACAAAAAAGCACCCGAATTAGCACGGCTTTTTTCCGGATTATCTGGCTGCCACGCATCGCCGACAACAACGGCAGCCAAACAAAAACAGCGGCTTGCCACGTGGCAAGCCGCTGTTTTTTGCTAGCACGAACCCAATGACATTTGGGGTGCGCGCATCCTGCAAAGCGCAGAGAATCCGAAGAAACCGTGCTAGGCAGCAGCCCGGCGCGACTTGAAGAACTCAATAACGGCCGGCAGCACCGACAGCGCAATAATGGCCAGCACCACCAGCGAGAAGTTTTTCTGCACAATTTCCATCTGCCCGAAGAAGTAGCCGGCCAGCGTGAGGAGCGACACCCACAGCACCGCGCCCACTACGTTGTAGCTCAGAAACTTGGTGTAGCTCATGGTGCCCACGCCCGCCACAAACGGCGCAAACGTGCGGATGATGGGGATGAAACGGGCCAGAATGATGGTTTTAGCCCCGTGCTTCTGATAAAACGCCTGGGTGCGCTCCAAGTGCTCACGTTTCAGGAAGCGGGAGTTTTCGCGGAACACACGCGGCCCCAGATAGTCGCCGATGTGATAGTTGAGCGTGTCGCCAAGCACGGCGGCCACGATGAGCAGGCCCATCATGGCCCATACGTTCAGGGGCGAGCCAGGCAGCGCGGCCAGCGAGCCGGCCGCGAACAGCAGCGAGTCGCCGGGCAGGAAGGGCAGCACCACCACGCCGGTTTCCACGAAGATGATGAGGAACAGGATGGCATACGTCCAGGCGCCGTAGTCCTGAATGATTTCAGCCAAGTGCTTATCGAGGTGCAGAATGAAGTCGAGCAGATGCTTCAGAATTTCCATGCGGAGGGGCGAGGTGGTAGAATAGAACTACAAAGAAAGCGGAAAGCCACCGGAGTATCGCCGTGGCCCGGCGGCCGCCCCGGGTTTTGGGCCGGCCGCCGGGCCACGGCGCCGCGCCTGATACGGCAACGACGCCTTCCTGGTCGCTACGCCAGCGGCTTTTCCAGAATCAATAAGCGGTTCAGCAGCTCCACTTCCACTTCCTTCACCCCAAAGCCCAGCTGCGGCAGAAACTCGGCTAATTCCTGCCCCGCCACCTGCAGGTGCGCAGCCGTAAGCGTATTGGCCAGCACCCGGCCGCCAGGCGTGAGCAGCCGCCAGATCTGCTGCCAGAACTCCTCGGTGCGGAGGCCGGCGGGCAGGTCGAGGTCAATGAACAGGTCAATAATAATCAGGTCGAAGGCGGTGGCCGGGGCCGTGCGCACCCAGGCAAAGGCATCGGCGCACACGATGGCCAGGTCGGGGCTCGGGCGGATACCGAATTCCGTATCAGCCAGCTGGATGATGGTGGGGTCGAGCTCGACGGCGGTGAGGTGGCCGGCGGCGGGGTGCTCCTTGCGCAGGGTTTCCACTACGGAGCCGCCGCCCAGCCCCAGCAGCAGCAGTTGCTGGGCCGTTTCGGGCGCCACAAACAGCAGCCCGTAGCGCAGCACCCGCTGCAGCGAGCCGTAGGAGTAGTTGGCGTGGCGCGTGTCCAGCAGCTTGCGGCCCCGGTACCACGTCACTTCCAGCGGCCCGTTGATGGCCGACGTGGTAATGCGGGTCAGGGGAATCAGGTAGCTCAGGTAGCGGCGAAGGAAGGTCAGCATGGTGGCGCAAGGTAAGCCGGCCACCTCTGGAAGCACAAAAGTCCGAGCCCCGACAGGCAGCACGGGTCTGTGCTGCCTGCCGGGGCTCGGACTTATCAGGCCAGGGCTACGCTGCCTACTGAACGGCCTTCACTTGGTAGCCCTGCTGGCGAAGCAGCGCCAGCACGCCTTTGGGGCCACCGAGGTGAGCTGCGCCTACCGCAAAAAACGTGGGCTGGCTGGCTGCCATTTTCTCGATGCTGGCAATCCAGCGCTGGTTGCGGTCATCGAGCAGCAAGCCGTTATACTCGGTGAAGCCGAACAGGCTTTTGCTGCTCATTTCGCGCAGGGCTTCCACCTGCTGCGTTTTGTAGAGGCCCACCATCTGCTGCATTTCCTGCTTCATGGCAGCCTCCTGGGTTACCATATCGGTCAGCATCTTGCTTTGGGCGGCGTACGGGATTTTGTCGAAGACGCCGAGTTGGTCCTGCATGGTTTCCAGGCCCAGCACTTCCTTTTTCTGCTCCTGGGCCATTTTCATGAACGCGGCCTCGTAGCTGGCAGGCTGGCAGCCCATCACGGCCGGCATCAGCATCGAACCTAGGAAAAACGGCTTGATAGCTCCCACCTTGTCGATGGGCAAGCCGGCTTTGGCCTGCAGGTAGGTGCCAAAGGCGGCGTAGTCGGCCGGCGACATGAGGGTCTGCAGGGTCTGGCCGCCGCTCATCAGCATGCCGGCCTGGGCCTGCTGGGCCATCGTGGGGTCGTCCATGTCCATTTCCAGCACCACTTGCTTGCTGCTGCTCACTGCTTGCTTCACCGTTTCGGGCATCTGCATGTCGGCCGGGCAAATCATGTGGATGGTGCCGAACACATAGGAAGGCGCGCTCAGGCCCTTGCCTGATACTTCCCACAGCAGCGAGTTGGCCGTGGCAGCCGTAGCCGCAGGCTGGGCCTTGGCGGGCGCTTTGGTGTTTTTTTTCTGGGCCGAAGCAGTGAGCGAAGTCAGCAGCAGGGCAGCGGCGAAGGCGGTTTTGCGAAACAGACGCATGAGGAGAAAAATAAGAGAGGGAAGATACTGGCTGAATCGCCTAACCGGGCCATTCATTACAGCATCTCCCCTCTTTTTTTCAGCGCGCGGATTTCGGCCGCAGGCCGGCTAGCTTTTGCTGGCCGCCACGCGCCACACTTTGTTGCCGGCATCGTCGAGCACCAGCAGCGAGCCGTCGGGCATCGTCGTGACGCCTACCGGGCGGCCGTACACTTCCTTTTCGCCGGCGTTGGCAATGAAGCCGGTCACGAAGTCTTCCATCTTGCCGGCTGGCTTACCGCCCGCAAACGGCACGAATACCACTTTGTAGCCCGTAAACTCCGAGCGGTTCCAGGAGCCGTGCTGGCCCACAAAAGCGCCCTGCTGGTAGCGGGTCGGGAACGTCTGGCCCTTGTAGAACGCCAGCCCCAGCGAAGCCGTGTGCGGCCCCAGCGCCACTTCGGGCACCAGCGTCTTCTTCACCAGATCGGGCCGCTCGCCTTTGCGGCGCGGGTCTTCCTTGGGGCCGAAATAGGCATAGGGCCAGCCGTAGAAGGCGCCGGGCTGCACGCTGGTCAGGTAGTCGGGCACGAGGTCGTCGCCGAGTTCGTCGCGCTCATTCACGGCCGTCCAAAGCGTTTTGGTTCCGGGCGCCCAGTCCATGCCCACGGGGTTGCGCAGGCCGGCAGCGTAGATTTTCTCGCCGCTGCCATCGGGGTTTATCTCCAAGATATTGGCGCGGCGCTGCTCGTTTTCCATGCCATGCTCGGCCACATTGGAGCCTGAGCCCACACTCACGTAGATTTTCGAACCGTCAGCGTTGGCCAGCAGGTTGCGGGTCCAGTGGTTATTGTAGCCGCCGGCGGGCAGTTCCAATATTTTCTGGCCCGGACCCGTGATTTTCGTCTGGCCGGCTTTGTAGGCGTAGCGCACTACGCCGTCGGTGTTGGCCACGTAGAAATAGTCGCCGAGCACCAGCATGCCCAGCGGCTGATTGAGGTTGGCCAGGAAGGTTTCGCGCACGTCTGGCTTACCATCCTTGTTGGTGTCGCGCAGCAGCGTAATGCGGTTGGCGCTGGTTTCCTTCAGAGATTTCGAGGTATCCAGCTCCAGCTTGGCGGCCACCTTCTTCTTGAAGGAAGTCGGCACCGTGTTGGACTCGGCTACCAGCACGTCGCCGTTGGGCGTGATATAGGCCCAGCGCGGGCTGTTGAAGCTGCCGGCATACTCCGTAATCACGAAGCCGGCGGGCACTACCGGCGTTTTGCCGGCCGGCCAGCCAATCACCTTGCTGCGCTTGGTAGCCGATTTGGTGGCGTAGGGCTCGGGCAAAGCCGGCGCGGTGGCAGCGGGTTGGGTGGCAGAATCGGGCGTGGCTACCGTCTGGGCGGGCGTGTTGGCGGGGGTATCGGTGGCGGGCTGGCCCTGGTTGCAGGATGCCAGCAGCAGCAGAGCCGCTACCGGCCCCGGAAAAGTCAGGTGTTTCATGTCAGGATAGAATACGGAAACCGTTTCTACCTGCTTTAGGCTGATATAGTTACGTCGGCAGTGTTTTGGGCAGCCTTCGCCAGGCGTGCAGGACGCTCCAATACCCGGCGCAGCCACCGATTGAGTGGCTCTTCTAACAGCCAGTACAGCAGCACGGAGCCAGCATACAGCAGCAGCACGCACACTAGTTGATTGCCAACAACTTCATACAGCAGTTGCTGAAACACGCCCATATGGATCAGGTAGAAGGCGTAGGAGCTTTTGCCCAGCAGCACCAGCGGCCCGCTGCCCAGCAGCCGGCGCAGCCAGGTATCTTCCTGCACCAGCCCCGACAGCAGCGGCCCGATGCCCACCAGCGGCAGCACAATATTGTTGATAAACATGCCCGGCCAGGTCATCACCCCAAAGGCATACTCCTCGGGGCCGTGCAGCCGGCTGAGGGCCGCCACGCAGGCCAGCATGCCAGCCAGGCCCACGTAGGTGAGGCCCCGGAACGGCAGCTGCCCGCTGCGCTGCCGCAGCCACCAAGCCAATGCCACGCCCGTGAAAAACTCGGCGGCCCGGCCCAGGTACACGAACTGCAGCAGGAAATCGAAGGAATCGAAGAAGCCGTGCCAGGGCTGCGGCCGCCCGGCCAGCACCAGCGCCCCGCCCACCGCCAGCAGCACCAGCGGCAGCGCCCACAGCCAGTGCCCACTGCGCCGCACCAGCCAGAAAGCCAGCGGCGCCGACACGTAGAACATTTCCTCGGTCGTCAACGACCAGCCCTGCGCAATGCCGGTGTAGAGGTATTGCTGGAACAGGCCCCGCAGAAACGTGATGTTGAGCACGTACTGCTCCAGCAGGTTGTCGGCCGTGTCGCGCCCCAGATAGTAGAACAGAATGAACGTGGCCGTCGTGAGCAGAAAGTACAGCGGGTAGATGCGGGCAAAGCGATTGGCGAAGTACGTGCGCAGCTGCAGCCGCTCCTGCCCGAGGTAGCGGTAGCCAATTAGAAAGCCGCTGAGCACAAAGAAAATGGTGACGCCGATGTGCAGTTCGGCGGCCAGCGTATGCACCGTCCAGCCGAATTTCTCCGCCGAAAACGGGTTGAAGTGGTGCACAAACACCAGCCCCGCCGCCACGGCCCGCAGGCCCGTCAGGGCCGGAAAGTATTGTTTGGGCTCGGGCTGTGCAACGGGCATTCGGCGAGGATGTAGGCGTTAGGATAGGGAGCTGGCCGGCCGGCTACTGGCCCAGCAGAAACCGCAGCGGCACGGCCACGCGCTGCTGCCAGGCGGCTTCGTTGTGGGCGGCGCCGGCATACTTGCGGGTCAGCCAGCGCCGGGGCGGGTAGCGCATGGCCCGCAACAGGCTGTCTACGCGCTGCTGGTGGGGCTCGTACCAGGCATCGAGGGTGGTGGTGCCGTAGTCGAAGTAGAGGCGCGGGCGCAACCGGCCGGTGAGGCGGGGCTGCAGGTAGGCCAGCATGGCCGTGGTGAAATCGGGCGTGCTTTCCTTGAGGCTCAGGGGCCAGTGCGTGGAGAGGCAGGCCGCGCCGCCAAACACCTGCGGGTACTCCATAGCCGCGTACAGCGAAATCAGCCCGCCCATGCTGCTGCCGGCCACAAACGTATCGGGCCGCCGCGGGCTGGTGCGGTACTGGCTGTCGATGCGCGGCTTCAGCTCCTGCACCAGAAACTTCAGGTAGTCGTCGGAAAGCGGGGTGCCGGGGCGCTCCTGCGCCAGCCGGGCGCGGCGGACTTCGGGCATGGCGGCGTAGGGCTTGGCCGGGGCGTACTCGCGGAAGCGGCGGTCGGTGTTCCAGACGCCCACCACAATGCAAGCCCGCGCCTGCCCGGCCCCAATCAACTGCGTAAGCACGCTGTCGACTTCCCAGGCGGTGCCGCCGTAGGACGTGGCGCGCTCAAAGAGATTCTGGCCGTCGTGCATGTACAGCACGGGGTAGCGGCGGCCCTGCTCGTAGCCGGGCGGCAGCCACACGCTCACGCGGCGGGGCTGCACAAACCGGGAAGTCACTAGGCCAAGCTGCTCCAGCCGGGCCGGCGAAGGGGTGGCGGGCTGGGCCGAGGAGGAAAAAGCCAGCCGCAACAGCGGCAGCAGCACTAACAGGCGCAGATTCATGCCGCAAGTATAACCACAAGCCCCGCCCCGATTGCCACCAAACGCCAGGTGGCTGCCTCCGTTGCCGGAAACAGCCACCTGTAAGTTGCGTTGGGCAGCCCGAAAACGCCTAGCCGCGTGGCATCGACGTGCCGGGGCGGCCGACCGGCTTCACCTCGGGCTTGAACATATCGTCCACGTTGTCCATGTCGAGGAAGTCGGTGAACGTGTCGCCGCGCAAGCCCAGGCGGATGGTTTCCAGGCTCACGATTTCGTTGGGCGCAATGTTGCCTAGGTTTACGTTGGAACCCAGCAGTTTGATAAACCACACCTGCTGCGCTTTCTGCGGAGCTTCCCACAGGATTTTCTCGAACGGAATCTGGGTCAGGATTTCCTCAACCAGGCCCGAGCGCACCTCGCCAGTGCTGCGGAACAAACCCACGTTGCCGGCCTCGCGGGCTTCGCCAATCACCTTCACGGCGCCGGCTTCCAGCTCCGTTTTCATCTGCGAAATCCACTTGTAGGGCGGAATAATCTTCTCGGCATCCTTGGAGCCTACTTCGCTCAGCACCTGCACATCCTGGGCCAGGGTGCGGATGTACTCCAGCTTTTTGTCGTGCACCAGGTCAATGGAGCCGTCCGATACTTCGGCGTATTCCATGCCGTACTCTTCCAGTAGGCGGCGGTAGTCATCGAACTGGTTGCGGATGATGAACGCCTCGAACAGCGTGCCCCCGAAATACACCGGAATACCGGCTTCCTTGTAGGCGGCCAGCTTGCGCTTAAGGTTGGGCGTCACGAAGGACGTGGCCCAGCCCAGTTTCACGATGTCGGTGTAGGGCGCGCCCACTTCCAGAAAGTCTTCTACTTCGCGCACACTCAGGCCTTTGTCCATTACCATGGTAAAGCCTTGCTCGCGGGGCTTGGCAGTGCGTTCAGGAAGTTGTGAGAGGTTGTAGTTCATGCTGAAGGGTCTTAGTTAGATTGGGTTTGAGGGCCTGACCAGCAGGCAACACTCCCGGCCCGATGAAGGCAATGCGGCAAAAGTAAGCCCGAATTTTATAACAGAAGGCCTGAGAAGACGTCGGGCGGCAGCGCAAACCCATCCTCTTCCCAGGCCTTCGGCACCCGGCTTGCGGCTTATTTATTTCCGATACTGGTCGATCAGGCGGGCCAGCGCCTGCTGCGACTCCAGCTCCGGGAAGTACTCAAACAGCAGCTTGTGCTTGTCGAAATCCAGCACCAGCGCGTTTTCCAGCGTTTCATAAGCTTCACGGAAGCGGCCGGCCGCCAGTTGGTAGGCGCACAGCCGGTAGTGCAGCTCGGCTTCCAGCGGCTGCACTTCCACGGCGTTGCGCATCAGGTCAATGGCGCCCTGAAAATTGCCTTGCTCGTAGAGGATGATGCTCCAGTTCAGCCACACGTCTTTGCTGTCGGGGGCCACTTCGGCTGCCTTCTCGTAGGCATCCAGCGCACTCACCACGTTGCCGACCTGGTACTCGGCCGCCGCCAGCGCCATCCAGTATTCCACGCTTTCGGCGTAGATTCCCACGGCCTTCCGGAAGAAATGCGTGGCCTCGAGGTAGCGCTCCTGCTCGTTCATGATGATGCCGATGCCAAACCAGGCCTCATCCATCTCCGGCTCCAGGTCGATGGACTTCTGGTAGAAGCGGCGGGCGGCGTCCCACTCGCGCAGCTTCTCGTGGCACTCGCCAATGTTGCAGAGCGCCTCCGGCGTCGGCTGGCCTTCAGGGTAGCTCAGCTCAAACTCCCCAATGGCCTCCCGGTAGCGCTCCTGGCTGACGTACACGCTGGCCAGATAGGCGTGCGCCTCCAGAAACTTGCTATCAACCAAGATGGCGTATTCGAAGGCCGCCACGGCCTTGTCCAGCTGCTCCAAGCGGTAGTACGCCTGCCCCAGGTTGTACCAGGCAATGGCCGAGTAGGGGTCGTCGTCGGTGAAGCGCTGGAAAAACGGCAGGTTTTCTTCCAGCCGCTCGCTCACCTCCAGGCAGTACAGCAGCTCCTGCACCGCCACATCGTTGTCGGCGTTGATGCGCAGGCTTTTCTTGTAATACTTGGCCGCACTCTTGAACTTCTGCCAGCTCTGATAAGCCAGGCCCAGGTTGAAGAAGATGTCGTCGCGGTCGGGCGCGCGCTCAGCGGCCTGCAGGAAGAAGGCCACTGCCTCCGCGAATTCGCCTTTCTGGGTGGCAATGATGCCGCGCGTTACCGCCACGTCCGGGTTGTCGGGGTCGAGGTGGGCTACGTTTTCAATCTGGCTGCTGGCTTCCAAGTACTCGCCTTTCATGGCCAGCACCTGCGAGCGGTCAATCAGAAGTTCAGTGCTGAATGGGTATTGGGCAATGGCAGCCTCACAGGCCTGCAAGGCCTTGTCGTACTGCGTGTTGGTGGTATAATGGTCGATGATGTTCTCAAAATCGGCCAGGTCGAAAAAGACGGGCTCGTTCTGGGCCACCATCCGCTCGAAACGGCGCACGGTGTCCAATACTTCGTCCCGGTCCTCATAATTTTCATTCATTCTCATGCAGCTACAATCAAGTGCCGGTTATCCGTCAAAACGGCAGCCCCAGCGGGCTTCCCTCCGGCCAAACCCGCTTCAGTACGGGTTAAGGCCTAATATACAACAACCGCACCGGAGCCGGGCAGGTTCGCATGGCGTCATACCACGTGAAAAATAGTCGCCAGCGGCTGCCGGTTTACTGGCCGCTACCCTGCGTGTGGGCTGGCTGCTGGCGGCGCTGCAGTTGCTCGCAGCACCACGCTATGGTTTCCTGCAGCGGCCGGAAGGGCCGTCCGGTGGCCTGCTGCACCTTTTCGGCGCGGTACAGAACGGGGCGGCGGCCAGCCCGGGCCGTGTCTTTGGTGATGAGCGGCCGGGCGCCGGTCAGCACCGAGCGCAGATGCTCCAGCCGCCAGATGCCTTCCGCCGCCCAGTCGGGGACGGCCACGGTAGGCGGCCGGCGCCCGAAACAGGCTGCCGCGCGGGCCAGAAACTCCTGCAGCGGCAGGCTACCAGCACTCAGCACGTAGCGCTCCGCCGTCAGCTGGGTATCGAGCGTGAGATAGAGCATACAATCCACCACATCGCGCACATCCACAAAATTGACGCTACCCGGCGTGTAGAAGCGGTGCTGCTGCCAGGCATACCGAAACAGCCGGGTGCTGCTCCGCTCCCAGTCGGCCGGCCCCAGTATCACCGACGGGCACACGATTACGGCCTGCAGCCCTTCGGCCACGCCGCGCCACACCTCCAGCTCCGCCAGGTATTTGGACGTGGCGTAAGCTCCGTGCTCGGCGCCCAGGTCCCACTTAGTGTTTTCATCCAGCAGCTGGGGCTGGATGCTAGGCACCACGCTCGTCTCGGCAGCGCCACCACCCAACGCCGCCACCGACGATACCTGGCAGAGCCGCACGCCCGGCTGGCGCAGGCAGGCATCCACAATGGCCGCTGTGCCCTCTACGTTCACCTGCAGCAGCGCTTCCTCGTCTTGCGGAGCGTAGGACACCAGCCCGGCGCAATGAAATACGTGGGTGATGCCCTCCAGCGCAGTGGTCAGCAAGGTCGTATCCCGCAGATCTCCTTCCACCCATTCTACTCCTTCGGCACCAGCCAAAGCCGGTATTTGCTGCCGGTAGAGGGCGCGCACCCGCAGGCCGCGGGCTACCAGCGCCGGAATCAGAAAACTTCCTACAAGGCCGCTGCCGCCGGTCACGAAAATCATGCAGTTCTTCAATCCGTTACAGCGTGTTGTTGAGCAGCGGCAGCGCCAGCAATTTGCGCATGTATTCAGCCGGCAACACCTTGTCGCGCAGCGTAGCGGTGTGCTTGAGGTTGTGCGCGTCCGTGCCGACCATATCCACCAAACCGGCATCAATGAGCTTCTCCGTCACCCGTTTCGCACCAGCCGAGTAGTAGCCAGCCAGCGAGTTCAGATTAACCTGCAGCATGGCCCCGGTTTCGCGCACCTTCACTAGGTCCTCAAACCGCCCATAGAAATAGGTGTACCGCTCGGGGTGGGCCAGCACGGGCTGGTAGTTCATACTTTGCAGCTGGAAGATGGTTTCAGCGAGGTTTAGCGGCTCATTGATATAGCTGGTTTCCACCAGAATGTAGCGCTTCTCGCCCCCAAAGGTCAGCATTTCGTCGCCGCGCTCAAGCCGCGGCCCGAACCATTCGTCGAGGTAATACTCAGCAGCACATTCCAGCGTCATATCCTCCAGGCCGGCAGCGCTGGCCGCCTGCCGCAGCGCCCGTAGCGCCCCTCGGATACCGTCAGGCGTATTCTTGTAAAAGTCGCCCATGATATGGGGCGTCATGATCAGCTTACGATATCCCAAAGCGCGCAACTCCCGCAGCAACTCTAGCGACTGGTCTAGGTTTTCGGCGCCGTCATCAAGGCCGGGCAGCACGTGCGAGTGCATGTCGGCACCCAATTCTGCAAGCCCATCGGCAGCCAAAGCCGGCAAAGTAGCCGCACTGCCAAAGAGCTTCTGAAAGAAGGATGCCATAGCCGTTGTCCGGAGTTAAGAAAAACGCTTGCGCAGGCGCGTAAGCTTGCCGTCGGCTGGCTTGGTTTCTTCGTAATAGCCCTGCCCATAACCATAACCATAACCATAGCCGTAGCCGTAGCCATACAAGCCACTGGCAGTGGCATCATTGAGGATGACGCTTAAGCGTGTGAAATTATTGGCCCGCACCAGCTTATTGATATTCTTCAGGAAAGCTTTTTTCGAGTAATTGGCCCGCACGATATAAATCGGAATGTCGGCCTTGCGCATGATCAAAATGCCGTCCGTCACCAGCCCTACCGGCGGCGTGTCAATTAGAATAACATCGTACAGCTTGTGTAGCTCAGCCAACAACTCGTCAAACCGGCTGCTGAGAATCAGCTCCGACGGATTAGGCGGTGTCGGGCCGGCCGAAATAAAATCCAGCGTTGGAATGGACGTATGCTGAATACACTCTGCAATGGAATGCTTGTCGATGAGGATGGTGCTGATGCCCTTAACGTTTTCCGCCCCGAAGGCCAGATTCACCTTGGGCTTGCGCATGTCGAGGTCCAGAAGCACTACCCGCTGCTCCGACAGGGCAATGATGCCTGCCAGGTTCACCGACACGAATGTTTTGCCTTCGCCGGAAATGGTGGAAGTCACGGAAATCAGCCGCTTTTTCTTGGCCGAGCTGATAAAGTCCAGGTTGGTGCGGATAGATCGGATAGATTCAGAAATGGCTGACTTCGGGTTCTTATCCACTACCAGCTTCGACACGCTCATCTTCTCCTTGTCGTAGGTAGGGATAACGCCCAGCACCGATGAACTGGTAGCCCGTTCCAGTTCCCGCACATTCGTAACGGTGTTGTGCATCAAGTAGCGGACCGCCATTAGCGCCAAGCCCAGTATGATGCCGCTTGCTAATCCAATGGCATACACCATCAGTTTAACAGGCGAAATAGGCGCACTCGGCAGGCTGGCCGGCGACAGAATCTGGAAGTCCGGAGTAGTGCCAGCTTTGGCGATATTGAACTCCACCTTTTTGTCCATGAGCATCAGATATGATTTCTCATACAGTTCCAATGGTCGGTTCAGGCGGGCCAATTCAGTGGCTTTCTGCGGCAGTGTTTGCAATTCGGAATTAAATAGGTTCCGCTGCCGGTCTAGCGCTGCCAGTTGGCTGCGAAGCAGCTCCTGGTTCTGGCGCATGGTACGGCGCACATTACCTTTCACGAAATTGAGTTGCTCCCGCTGCTGTTGTACGGCTTCGGTGGTCTCTTTGTAGGAGCGAAGCAGACGACGTAGGTTCCACTGCAGATCATTCAATTCGCCTAACTGCTGAGAAAGCTGGCTATTTTCCAGGGTAGCCAGGGCCGGAATGCTCTGCTCTACCGTCAGGTCTTCGCGCGAGGTAATGGTGCCTCGCTCAGCCAGATCCGCTACTTCATTAAGTAAACGGATTTTTTCTGATAGTTTCAGCCGCTCCTCTTCTTGCTTTTCTAAGCGTGCTGTGATTTCGCCGATGCTAGCCCGCACATCGTACGTTTTATTCTGTCGGGCAAAGTCCTGCAGATTCTCTTCTGCCTGCGCTAGACTCTGCCGGTTTTCCGTGAGTTGCTGATCCAGAAACTGGAGCGTCTGGGCAGTGGCAGTCTGCTTCTGTGCAATCTTCTCTTGTAGATATACTGTATCTATTTTGTTAACAATGGCACGGGCTTTCGAGGGGCTGAAATCCTGAAAGGATATTTGAATAGTATTAGCATCTGGATTAACAATTTCAACTAGCAGATTCCTATCCAAGTAAGCATTGATGGCAGCCTCGTCGTTGATGGTGAAGAAGTAATTGCGCTCGATCACCGAGGCATCTATCTTTCCTTCAGGCAGAATTCGTAATGTCATACCGCCCAACCTTATTGGTTGGTTCAAAGCGTAATCGCCACCTTGCTCTTGTCCATCTTTCTGATAAGAGAGGTGAAAGAACTGAGCGTCTTTGAAACGAAGGTTGAACTTGGTATTGTAGAGGACTTCCCCATCGTACTGAACTCGAAACGGCGAAGTACCATATAATTCACTTTCCAGCACGGTCCCTTCGGCGTAATAGTTTACGTCCAAGTCCAGAGAGTCGCGTAGGCGCCGGTAGATAATATTGGACTTGATCAGTTCCACTTCCCCAGAAAGCTTGTTCAAGCTCTGTCGGCCTTCCGCTTCCTTCATTGCTCCGCCCAAACCCAGTGTGCCAGCCTCAGTCTTTTCGTCAATCTTTAGAAGAGACGAAGATTTGTATACAGGCTTAGTATAGCGGAGAAACAACCAAGATCCGGTCAGGCCAAGACCAATTAGCAGTAGCAGCCACAGCAAGCTCCGCCGCACTACCATTAGTAGCGTGTCGAAATCCAAGCCGCCACCGTCATCTGCTGGCTCCGATTCTACAGGTACAGCGCTTACTCCACCCGTGGCATTTCGGATTAAGCTTTCCAGCTCGGCGTTTTCATTAACGGCCATCTACAAGAATGAGAAGTTCAGCAAATTGGAATGAAGCAAACTCTTTCAGTCACACGTTAACGTGTTAAAGAAATGATTAGGCTTATTGTAGTTATTAAGATAGATGACAAACCCAATACTGGTGCAGCATCGTTCAACGCATCGTAGAAAGGCCGGCGGATGGGCTCAATATAGATAATGTCATTAGGCTCCACCTGCAGGTTAGCGCGACGCATCCCGTCAATGGTTGTCAGGTCTACCTGCTCGATTTGCGGATTCTTCAGGTTGCCCCGGATAATGCGAATATTGGAGGCCTTCCCACCTGACCGGTATAGACCACTAGTACCGCCGCCACCGCCGCTCCCGTCAATACCGCCCGCTGCCGCTAGCACTTCCAGCAGGTTCATGTTATCGTTCACGAGGGGTACGATTCTACCGCCTGGCGAGCCCAGCACGATAACCCGATTGTTGGTCACGCGGGTAGTCACGAAAACGCCTTTGTAGAATTCGCTATACTTAATCTGCAGAACACTGTCGGCCTGCAGCAAAGTCAGACCCGAAACCCGCACCCGGTTTACGAGTGGTAACCGAACGTAACCATCAGTCTGCACTAGGAACTCCGATTCACCGGCTGAGCTTTGTGCCGCGCCTCCACTTTGAGCGCCGCCTCCGCTCTGGCCGCCATTGCCCAGCGTACGGCTGCCATTGGCCCCAGTAGACAGCATACCAGCCGGCGCACCGAAGCGTAATTCACCGTTCGGATCGATAATTCGCTCTCCCTCATTGGTGTAGACCCGCACCGATAGTTGGTCGTTGTTCTGGATGGTGTAGTTCCTGTTCACACGGTTTATTACCCGGCGTATGCGGGTAGTGTCCAAGCCTTTCTCTCCGTTATTTAACTGAAACATTACCCGCTGTTTGTATAGTCTGTCACTACACGACGACATCAAAGTCAGAAAGGGCAGGCACAGCAGCCAGAACAGCGTGAGATGGCGAGAAACAGATGGACGCATGCAGGCTAAGGGAGCCGAAAAAGTGAACGGATGGGCCGTGGCGAGGCAACATCCAGAGAAAGTGGTTTCTCTGAAAAACCTTCAAAGTTAACCGATTTGGCGGCCTCTTTCAAAATCGCCCCTGCCTCCCGTAATTCTGCACGCGGATTGGGGCAGGCAAAATCGTACTTTCGCGGACCCAAAGCCGGGCTTTACCGGTTATAGCTCTACTTCTCACCACCTTTCATTTTCCCACCCATGGAATTGGTTGCTACCGAAAACCAGACAATGATTGCCCAGATGGTGCGCGACTTCGGCGCCCAGCATATCAAACCCCACATGATGAAGTGGGACGAAAGCCAGGAATTTCCAATTGACGTGTTTCATAAGCTCGGCGAAATGGGCCTGATGGGCGTGCTCGTGCCGCAGCAGTACGGCGGGGCTGGCTTTGGCTACACCGAGTACGTGACGGCTATTGCCGAGTTGGCCAAGATTGACGGCAGCATCGGCCTGAGCATGGCGGCGCACAACTCGCTGTGTACCGGCCATATCCTGCAGCATGCCTCCGAGGAGCAGAAGCAGAAATACCTGCCGAAACTGGCCTCCGGTGAGTGGATTGGGGCCTGGGGCCTGACGGAA
Organism: Hymenobacter sp. APR13; assembly: GCF_000737515.1. Classification (NCBI taxonomy): domain Bacteria; kingdom Pseudomonadati; phylum Bacteroidota; class Cytophagia; order Cytophagales; family Hymenobacteraceae; genus Hymenobacter; species Hymenobacter sp. APR13. Next base: position 2,586,543 of record NZ_CP006587.1, on the reverse strand, counting down.
CCCAACACGGGCTCCGATGCCGGCAACATGCGCACCGTGGCCATCGAAGACGGTGACCATTACGTGCTCAACGGCGCCAAGAATTTCATCACCCACGGCAAATCCGGCCACGTAGCCGTGGTGATTGCCCGTACCGGCGAAGTGGGCGATTCGCACGGCATGACGGCTTTCATCGTGGAGCGCAACACGCCGGGCTTCGCCGCCGGGCGTAAGGAAGACAAACTGGGCATGCGCGCCTCGGAAACCACGGAGCTGATCTTCACGGACTGCCGCGTGCCAAAAGAGAATGTCATTGGCAAAGTGGGTGACGGGTTTGTGCAGTCGCTGAAGGTGCTCGATGGCGGCCGCATCAGCATTGCGGCGCTGAGCCTCGGCATTGCGCAGGGCGCTTACGAAGCAGCGCTGCAGTACTCCAAAGAGCGTCACCAGTTCAACCAGCCCATCAGCAGCTTCCAGGGCATTGCCTTCAAGCTGGCTGATATGGCTACCGAAATCGAGGCGGCCTCCTTGCTCACGTACCGCGCAGCCGATATGAAGGACCGCGGCCTGAACGTGAACCGCGAATCGGCTATGGCTAAGCTGTACGCTTCCGAGGTATCGGTACGGGTGGCGAATGAGGGCGTGCAGATCTTTGGGGGCTACGGTTACACCAAGGATTACCCGGCCGAAAAATATTACCGCGACGCCAAGCTGTGCACTATCGGCGAGGGCACCAGCGAAATTCAGAAGCTCGTTATTGCCCGCACGCTGCTCAAGTAAGCAGCACAGGGCCCGTAGCGTTTTCGGCAACTACGCTACCTGAAAGGCATCTTCGTGCTGGAGGTGCTTTTTGGGTACGTGTTTTTTCCGGCGGTGAAATCAGTGAAAAAGAAGCGGCGTCCAGGATTTTGTGGAATCCGTTTTTAATCTTCCAACTCTCTGATTATCTTTGCGGCCCTTCATAGAAGAGTTTTCAACCCCACTGACATATGATCATCGTACAAATCAAGGAAAACGAGTCGGTTGACCGCGCCCTCAAGCGTTTCAAGAAGAAGTTTGAGCGCACGGGCGTTCTGAAAGAGCTGCGTCGTCGCACCTTCTTCCAGAAGCCGTCGATCACCAACCGTAAGCAGAAGCAGAAGGCCATCTACAAGCAGGTGACCTACGGCAACGAGGCTAACGCCTAGCACTCTGCTGCTTCCCGGGTTAAAAACCGGCTGATGCCCACTTGTGGCGCGTCAGCCGGTTTTTTTCGCGTCCTGACAATCCGGATTTTTTTCTTCCCCTGAAATCCATACATTGGTTATCCGGCCCTAGCGGCCGGCTCTCTAATGTATGGATTTGTTTTTTGCCTACCTGCGGTCGGAACGACGCTACAGCCCCAACACGCTGCTGTCGTACCAGACCGATTTGCGCCAGTTCTCGGAGTATCTGCGGGCGACGTACGAGCTGGAAGAACCGGCCCAGGCCGACCACACGCTCATCCGCTCGTGGGTGGTAACGCTGATGCAGCAAGACCTGGACCCGCGCACCGTAAACCGCAAAATTGCCTGCCTGCGCTCCTACTACAAGTTTCTGCTGACCACGGGCGTCATCGGGCGCAACCCCATGCTGCGCATCAAGGCCCCCAAAATGGCCAAGAAGCTGCCCGACTTCGTGCCCGAGGAGAGCCTGAACGGCTTGCTGAACTCGTTTGCGTTTGAGGATACGCTGGCTGGCCGGCGCGACCAGCTGATTCTAGAGCTGCTGTACGGCACCGGCATCCGGCTGTCGGAGCTGCTGGGCATCCGGCCCGATGATGTAAGCCTGGCGGCGCGCACGGTGCGCGTGACGGGCAAGGGCAACAAGCAGCGCCTCGTGCCGCTGAACCCTACGCTGGTGACCGTACTGACCAGCTATATAGCGTTCCGGCAACGCGAGTTTGGGGCAGAAGGCAACGCCCACTCCGCGCTCCTCGTTACGGATAAGGGCGAACCGTTGTATGAAAAGCTGGTGTATCGGACTGTGAAGCACTATTTGAGCCAGATTACTACGGCGTCGTCGCAGCAGCATCCGCACGTGTTGCGGCATTCGTTTGCCACGCACTTGCTCAACAAAGGGGCTGACCTGAACGCCATCAAGGAATTGCTGGGCCACGCCAACCTGGCGGCCACCCAGGTATACACGCACTTATCCATTGACAAGCTGAAATCTGTTTTTGAACAGGCCCATCCAAAGGCCTGAGTTGTGTTCCTTTTTCTTACCTCCCAAACCCTACGACCGATGAAAGTACAGATGCATTCGGTGCACTTCGACGCCGACCAAAAACTGCTCGATTTCATCCAGAAACGCCTCGACAAGCTCGAAACCTTCTATGACCGCGTCACGGAAGGTGAAGTGATTCTGAAGCTGAACAACAAAGACGGTATTGCCAACAAGACCGTGGAAATAAAGCTGCTCGTACCGGGCGCCACGCTGTTTTCGCAGGAAGACGCGCCTTCGTTTGAAGCCGCCGCTGATGCTGCCTCCGAAAGCCTGAAACGCCAGATCACCAAGCACAAAGAGAAAATCTTGGCCCACTAAGCGTATCGTATTTACAAATAAAAAGCCCCGTCTGATTCCTCAGACGGGGCTTTTTGCGTTTTACGGCACAGGCTGAAGCCAGTGCTACAGGCCGAACTCGGCCTTGATTTTGTCGACGTAGTCGAGCTTTTCCCAGGTGAAGGTTTCCACGGTGCGGGTGTTGCCGGCGGCGTCCTTCACCTCTTTGGTGCCGGGCTGGCGGCCCATGTGGCCGTAAGCGGCCGACTCGCTGAAAATGGGGTTGCGCAAGCCCAGGCGCTGCACGATGGCGTAGGGGCGCAGGTCGAAGAGGCGCTGCACTTTCTCGGCAATCTGGCCGTCGGTGAGCTTCTCGCCGTGGCCGTTGCTGGCCTGCGTGGTGCCGTAGGTGGTCACGAATACGCCCACGGGCTGTGCTACGCCGATGGCGTAGGCTACCTGCACCAGCACCTGGTCGGCTACGCCGGCCGCCACCAGGTTTTTGGCGATGTGGCGCGCTGCGTAGGCCGCCGAGCGGTCTACTTTGCTGGAGTCCTTGCCCGAGAAGGCACCGCCACCATGGGCGCCTTTGCCGCCGTAGGTGTCCACGATGATCTTGCGGCCGGTGAGGCCGGAGTCGCCGTGGGGCCCGCCGATAACGAACTTGCCGGTGGGGTTGATGTGGTAGATGATGGCGTCGGTGAACAGGCTCTGCACCTCGGGGCTGAGCTGGGCCTTCACGCGGGGCACCAGAATGGTTTTGATGTCCTGCTCGATCTGCCGTAGCATGGTTTGCTCGTCCTGGTCGAACTCATCGTGCTGGGTGCTCACCACGATGGTTTCGATGCCCTCGGGCGTGTTGTCGTCGGCGTAGCGGATGGTTACCTGGCTTTTGGCATCGGGGCGCAGGTAGGTCATTTCCGTGCCTTCGCGGCGGATTTTCGACAGCTCCTGCAGCAGGCGGTGCGAGAGGTCGAGGGCCAGCGGCATGTAGTTGGGCGTCTCCTTGGTGGCATACCCGAACATCATGCCCTGGTCGCCGGCGCCCTGCTCTTCGTCGCTGGCGCGCTCTACGCCCTGGTTGATGTCGGCCGACTGCTCGTGCAGGCGGTTCATCACCTCGCAGGTGTCGGCGTTGAACAGGTACTCCGGCTTGTTGTAGCCGATGCGGCGGATTACCTCACGAACAATCGGCTCGGCCTCTACGTGGGCCTTCGACTTGATTTCGCCGGCTACCAGCGCGAAGTCCGTGGTGACCAAAGTTTCGCAGGCTACTTTGGAAGCAGGGTCCTGGCGAAGATACTCGTCGAGAATAGCGTCAGAAATCTGGTCGGCTACTTTATCGGGGTGGCCTTCCGAAACAGATTCGGAGGTGAACAGGTACGGCATCAGCTTGTAGGGTAGAGTACGCGAGGGGCCGGCAGCCCCTGCCCTGCGGTTGGAGCAGGGCTACAAAGCTACTATTTAGTTGGGAGTTGAGGACTATCCGATTGGCAAGACTCATACAGATGCTGCTGGCCGCCCGGCTAACCTCGGCAATACGTTTTCCGTTGTAGCGCTACTCTCCTCTATTCACTTTTACAATGAAGAAACTCTCCTCTCTGGCACTGGCCACCAGCCTGCTCGCCGTAAACGTGCCACAACACGCGCAAGCCCAAAAAGCCCGCTCTCCATACCAGACCCGCTTTGCCGTCGACGCGCCCATCACGGGCGGCTTGGCAGCCCTCAGCGTGGCCGGGCTGCTGCTGGTGCAAAAGAAAGACGGCCTGACCAATGAGCAGCTGGCGGCCCTCAATAAGAACGATATTCCGAAGTTCGACCGGTTTTCGGCGGGCTATTACAGCGAAACCGCCCAGACGGCCGGTGACCTGATTGTGTATCCGTCGTTGCTGATTGCGCCGGGCTTGCTGGCCCTGGACCAGGATGTGCGCGGCCGCTACGGACAGGTGCTGGGGCTGTATTTCCAGAGCATGCTGGCGGCCGATGCCACGTTCACCATGACCATCGGCAACGTGACGCGCTACCGGCCGTTTCTGTACGGCACCGAAGGCGGTGGCAGCCGCAACAGCAAGATTGCCACCAACTCGTTTTTTGCCGGCCACACGGCCCACACGGCCGCCGCTACATTCTTCGCCGCCAAAGTCTACCACGACTTCCACCCCGATTCAAAAGCCAGACCGTTCATCTGGACGGCGGCTGGCGTAGTGTCGGTGGCAGAGGCCTACACGCGTCTGGAAGCCGGCAAGCACTTCCTCTCCGACAATATTGTGGGGCTGGCAGTAGGTGCCACGGCGGGCATTCTGGTGCCGCAACTGCACAAGAAAACCGGCAACTCATACAGCATCAGCCCGGTGCAGGGCCTCAACGTGAATGGCTACTCCTATTCGGGTTTGTCGTTGACCAAGCGGCTGTAGACGGTTCAAAAAACACCACGATACTTCAGCAAAAGGCCCTTGCCGCATGGTGCGGCAAGGGCCTTTTGCTGTCAGGCGAGCAGCTTAGTTGCCGCCGCTACTGGCGCCGCCTGTGGCCGGGCTGCCGGGCTTCAGGTTGGTTTCGAATAGCTTCAGGATGCGCTTGTATTCGTCGGTCCAGGAAGAGGGCTCCACGAAGCCGTGGTCTTCGACGGGGTACACGGCCAGCTCCCAGTTCTCCTTTTTCAGCTCGATGAGGCGCTGCGAGAGGCGCACGATGTCCTGGAAGTGCACGTTGGTGTCGACCATGCCATGGCACATAAGCAGGGCACCTTTCAGGCCGTTAGCGTAGTAAATCGGCGACGAGCGGGCGTAGGCGACGGAGTCGTTGTAGGGTTCGTTGAGGATGTTGTCGGTGTAGCCATGGTTGTAGTGGGCCCAGTCCGTGACGGAACGTAGGGCGGCGCCGGCCCGGAACACGTCGGGCTGGGTGAACATGGCCATGAGCGTGATGAAGCCACCGTAGCTGCCGCCGTAGATACCGATGCGCTGGGCACTAACGCCATATTTCTCGGCTAGTAATTTGGCCCCGTCGACGTGGTCGGTGAGGTCTTTGCCGCCCATGTAGCGGTAGATGCCGGTGCGCACGTCGCGGCCGTAGCCGGCCGAGCCGCGGTAGTCGATGTCGAGCACCGTGTAGCCTTTATCCACCAGCAGATTGTGGAACATGTACTCGCGTGAGTATTGGCTCCACCACTTGTGGGCGTTCTGCAGGTAACCGGCGCCGTGCACGAATATCACGGCCGGGCCCTGGGCGGTGGGGTTGGCGGGGCGGTAGAGGCGGGCGTACACGTCGGCGCCGTCGCGGGCCTTGATGGTGATGATTTCGGGGTCGCGCCAGGCGTAGCTCTCGAACTCGGCCGTGGTGCTGTGGGTGAGCTGGCGCATTTTGGCGCCGGGCTTGTTGTCCATCAGATACAGCTCCCAGGGCTTGTTGGTGTAGCTGTGGCGCACGGCCAGCTGCCGGCCATCCGGCGAAACAGTGGCCTCGTTGGCGCCGTCGCGGGTGGTGATTTGGCGGAGCGCGCCGCCTTCCAGCGGCAGGTGGTAGAAGTGCTGCACGCCGGGGTGCGTGGCATTGGCCGTGAGGTACCACGTCTTTTTGTCGCGGCTGAGTTCGGCTTTCTGCACCTCAAACTTGCCGCTGGTCAGGGCCTTTTTCTGGCCCGAAGTCACATCCACGGTGTAGAGGTGCGAGTAGCCGGTTTCTTCGCTCTGGAACCAGATGCGGCGGTTGTCGGGCATCCAGCCCACGTTGCCGGCTCCGTACCCGATGCCAGGGCCGTTTATCCAGGCTTCGTCGCGCTGCCGGTCCAGGAGCTTGATTTTCTGGCTGACCGGATCCAGGGCCACAATCCAGCGGTCCTTGTTGTCGGCGGAGCGCACCACCAGAAACGCCCGCTGCCCGTCCTCCGACCAGAAGGGCCCGAACGGCTGCACGCGGCGCAGCTCGGTGGCGGGCTTGGGCTGGCTGGCTTTGGTAGCGGCCGCCTTGGCCGAGTCGGCGGGCATGGGGGCCTTGGCGGGCAGCTGGTACTCTTTGCGGTAGGCGGGCTGCTCGTCGAGGCCTTTTAGCTCGCGGTAGCCGAGCACGAAGGTGGTATCGCGGGCCAGGTCGTAGACGCCCAGTTCGTAGGCCGTCTGGGGCGCGCCCACCTTGGTGCGGGTGCTGATGTCTTCGGTAAAGCCGGAAGCCGTGACGAAGCTGGGCACCAGCGCCACCTTTTCGGCGGCCGGCTCCTGCACCAGCGTGTAGGTCACGTAGCGGCCATCGGGGCTGAGCTGCAGGTTGTCGATGGCCTGCTGGCCAATCCAGATGGCTTTGGGGCGCAGACGGGCCAGGGCCTTCTGCTGCCGCTCGCGGGCCAGGCGGTCCTGGTCTTTCTGCCGGATTACGTCGAACAGCGCCAGCTGCTGGGCCCGCAGGAACCGCTCCGACTTGTCGGTGGGCTGGCCGTTGGCTGGCTTGCTGCCCTTGCGGAAGTCGGTGCGCTGGGTGGTTTCGCCGGTGGCAGGGTCCCAGGTGTAGAGGTTCTGGGCGCGCACGTAGCTCACCATGCGGCCGCGCATGGCAAACGCAGGGTCGGTTTCGCGCTCGGCGGTGTTCGTGACGCGGCGCACTTTGCGGGTTTTCAGGTCGAGCAGGTAGATATCACCTTCCTTCTCATACACCTTGCGGGTGTAGGCCTGGTCGTACTCGCCGGTGCTGGCGGGCAACTCCCGCTGCTCGCGCGGACTCACCTTACGCGGGGCTCCGGCGCTGCCGGCGGCCACCTGGTACAGCGAGTCACGGCGGTTTTTCTCGGGGTTCCAGCTGAAGTAGATGGTGCGGCCGTCCTCGCCCCAGTACACGTTGGAGGGCGCGGTGCCCAACCACTGCGCCTGGTCGCGCATGATTTTCTCGACGGTAAGCGGGGCCAGTCCGGCGGAAGGCGTGGCGGGCGTTTGGGCCAGAGCCGGGGCCGACACGGCCAGCAGCAGCCCTAAAAAGCGTAGTTGGTGCATCATCAAAGCTACAATTCGAATTGAAAGATTGCCGTAGAGACACAATTGCAGACGCAGCGTTGCCAGCCCCATGCAGTGAGAACCACTGTTGGCCGGCGCTTCATTATTGGAGGGAAACAGCCCTGAATCCTATCTTCCGCCCATGAAAAACCTATTCCTATCCGGTGCTACCTTCCTACTAAGCACTGTTTTTATATCCGCCAGTGCGCAAAACGTCCGGTTGGGTATAAAAGCAGGCGTTAACTATGCTGGTGTCACGTCGCCCAACTACGAGGGGCCACAACGCCGTTGGGCACCCGCTGTGGGAGTATTCGCCCAGGTGCCGCTATCTTCCGACGGGTTTCTGATGCTACAGCCCGAGCTCCTGTACTCACAGAAAGGCTCAAAAATCACCTATGCTAGTGGCACGTATACCGACCGATTTCACTACCTGGATTTGCCCATTTTGGCCAGAATCAATGCAGGCGGTTTGTTCTTCGAGGTAGGACCACAGATTAGCTACCTGGTGGCTGTCCGCAACGAAGGTCCTACCGGCACCTTCACCGATACAGAAGGCGCTAACCGCCTACAGGCGGGTGGGGTAGCCGGCGTGGGATATCAACTGCCGATGGGATTGGGCCTGGGCGTGCGCTACACCCATGATTTGGTGCGCATTACCCGGCAAGGCCCGCGCAACTCAGTGTTTCAGGCGCAGCTAAGCTACCTGCTCGGCAGTCGATAGCCCGATGAGCGTGCCACAACGCTACTGCTAGCCCCTACAACGTCCGCAGCTCCTGCGCCAGATTGCGGCGGGCGGCGGCATCGAGCTGCTCCCGAAAACCGGGCGTGTGGTAGAGCACCGGCGCCTCCAGCAGCTTCTGCAGCACCTTGCGGCGGCCACGGCGGTAGAGCAGGCCCGGCACCAGGCGGTACTCCTGCCGCACCTGCCGGGCATATTCCTGGTAGCGGGCTTCGGAAGCACCCAGGATGGCCAGATCGGCATCCAGGAAAAACAGCAGGTCCGGGTCGTCGGGCGGCTGGGGCTGGGTGTGGTCGTGCGTGCGCTCAATCAGGAAGGCCACCCGCGCCTGGCGTTCGGCGGAAAGGGAGGTTATTGTCAGAAATTCGCGAGCCAGCTCGGCGCTCTTCGCTTCGTTGTCGGAGCGCAGCGCCTCGTACACGGCATCGTGAAACCACACGGCCAGTTGCACTACTACCGAATCTTGCAGCTGGGCGGCGGCTTGGTCAGTGGCATCGAGCAGCGCCTGAATGTGGGTGAGCGTGTGGTAGTGACGGCCCGGGGCCTCGTAGGCCTTGGTCAGCTGCGTGAGCATGGCGGTGCGGGCGGCTTCATCGGGCAGTAGCGGGGCCGTGAGCTGGTGCCAGCGGGTGGCGAGGGTGATGTCCATGTGGTAAGGCAGGGAATAGGCGTTTCTGATGTGACGAGGCCGACCGGCAGCGGGCCGGCTTACCGTCGCCGGCTCAGCGCGTAGGGCACCAGCCCCGCCAGCACGGTCAGCAGGCCGTAGAGCGACTCGGTGGGCTTGTCGTGGATGATGAACCAGAGCGTCCAGGCGCTGAGGGCCAGGAACAGCAGCGGCGTGACCGGGTAGCCCCAGGCGCGGTAGGGCCGCGGCAGATTCGGCTCGCGCCAGCGCAGCACAAATAGCCCCAGCACCGTCAGGAACGTGAACAGGTTGAGCACGAAGCCCGCGTACAGCAGCACCTGCTCGAAGGTGGCTGTGACGATGAACAACAGCGTGAGGGCGGTTTGCAGCAGCATGGCCCGCACCGGAATGCCAGCCGCACTCAGCTGCGCCAGCGGCCGCAGCGGCGGCAGATCTTCCCCCATCACCTGCACAATGCGCGGCCCGGCAAAAATCATGGCGCTGATGGTGGACACCAGCAGGGCCGCAATCAGCCCGCCCATCAGCCGCCCGCCCAGCGGCCCAAACAGCTCCGTGCCCGCAATAAAGCCGACTTCGGCCTGCCCGGCCAGCTTGCTGATGGGCGTGGAGTACAGGAAAACGAAGTTCAGGGCCACATACAGGGCCAGCACCAGCGCCGTGCCCGTGAGCAGGATGCGCGGCAGCGTGCGTTGCGGCTCCTGCACCTCGCCGGTGGCGTACACGGCCGCGTTCCAGCCCGAGTAGGCATACGACACGTACACCAGCGCTACCGCAAACGCCGGACTCAGCAGCTCGCGTCCTGCCTCGGCCGACGGCGCAAACGACAGTCCCTGCGGCACGGCCACCACCAGCCCCACGCCCACAAACGCCACCAGCACCAGCACCTTCACGGCCGTCACGACGAGCTGCAGACGGCTGCCGGCACGGCGGCTGCTGGCGTGTACCGCCGTGAGGGCCAGCACCACGCCCACCGGCAGCAGCAGCGGCGGCAGCCCCGGCCACACGCTGCCGGCGTACTTACCCAGCGCCATGGCCGCCAGCGCCGTAGGCGCCGCAAACCCCACTGTACTCGATACCCAGCCCGACAGAAAGCCCACTGCCGGGTGGTAGATGCGCGACAGGTAGTGGTACTCGCCGCCCGAGCGGGGCAGGGCCGTGGCCAGCTCGCCGTAGCTCAGCGCCCCGCATAAGGCCACCAGCCCGCCCACAGCCCACAGCATCAGCAGCGCAAACCCGCTCTTGATATCCGTCACCTGAAACCCCAGGCTGGTAAACACGCCGGTGCCCACCATATTGGCCACCACAATGGAAATGCCGGTCAGAACGCTGATTTTGTAGGGGCTGGCTTGGGGCATACGGAGCAGAAGTTGTGGGCCAAAGATGCACAAACCCCTGCTGCCGCTGCGTAAGCTACCAGCCCAAAAGCAAAAGCCCGGCAGCAACGCTACCGGGCTTCAAATAGGACACCAAATCGTCAGGCTCCTCCTCTCTTCTGAAGAGGGGGCCGGGGGGGTGAGGTCCAGCACAGGCTAAAACCTATGCTACACTAACCTTCGGCTTTTTATACAGCGGCACGGTGCTGCACGGCTCGCCGTACATCACGCTGCTCACCACGGGCAGCAGCTTCTGCATGATAGCCACGTAGGCGTAAGTCGGCACGGGCTTCTCGCCGCAGCCCTTCACCACCACTTTGGCGTCGCGGTAGTCTTCGGCATTGATGCCGGCAATGGCTTCCTGAAACAGCTCCTGCTCCAGCGCCTCCAGGCTCCCGAACACGTAGCGGTGGGCATGGCCCTGCAGCTTGCTGGCCAGCAGCATGTAGGCCCAGGTGGGCACAATGGCATCGGCCGAGCAGATGATGGCCACGTTCTGGCCGTCGTACTGGCTCCAGTCGTGGGTTTTCACGAACTCGCGCAAATCCTTTTCGCGCAGCATCAGGCCGTGAAACAGGTTGTCCTTGATGTCGTACACGACCCGCTCGCCGGGGTGCAGCAGTTCCTCCAGGTTCAGCGCCGTAAGGGCACTGCTGGCGACGCGGTTGACGAATAACGGTTCCATGAGAAAGGCAGGATAAACAAGCGAAACAAAACTTCAAACAAAGCAACGACCACAAAAAGTTGTTGACCGGTCAGACTCCTCACCATGAAAACAAAAATCTGCGCCCATTGTCAGACCGAGGCAACCACGCTATACCGCATCCAAACGCCGGCCGAAGGCAAAAGCTGGATTTTCGTCTGCGAAAGCTGCTGCCTGAAGGCCAAACCACTGCCCGGCTACCGCTACGGCGGCACCTGGCAGGGCTATCGGCACTAGCGCCGGCGCAGCTCAGCTTTTCGGGGTAGTGGTGTACACCTCTTTCAGGTAAAACGGCTCGTAATACGCCACGTCGCGGGACTCCTGCCGGGCGTAGGCTTCCACCGCCAGCGCACCCACAGCCACTGCCGAAGGCTCGATGCCGGTCAGAAACGCCACGTTCGGGTTGCCTTCCGCGAGCGGCCGGAATTTCACCGCGCCGTTTCCGAAGCACAACACGCGGTGGTGGGTGGTTTGTTCGGTTAGCGCGGTTTCATCGAGGATGAGCGGCGTGGGGGCCAGCACTTCGGCCCCATCGGGGCGGTAGAGGGCGGTGTAGACTTCCATACGGCGCGCGTCCAGCATGGGACACAGCAGCTGGTCTTCGGTGGGCACGGTGGCAGCGGCCACCTGCCGGGCCAGCGCCGCCAGGGTGCTCACGGCCAGCAGCGGAATATCCAGCGCGTAGCACAGCCCCTTGGCGGCAGCAGCCCCAATCCGCAGCCCCGTGTAGGAGCCCGGCCCGTCGCTTACGGCCACGGCCGCTACGTCAGCCAGGGTGTGCAGCGTGTTTTCCAGCAGCTGGCTGATGAGTACGCTCAGGTGCGAGGAGTGCGACTTCTCCAGCCGCAGCTCCGACTGCCCTACCAGCCGGCCATCGTCCAGCTGGTGCAAAGCCACAGAACAAACAGCGGAAGACGTTTCGAGAGAGAGGATGAGGCTAGGCATTAATAGATTTCGTCGGGTTTAGCAGGGTATTTACTGAGCTTCAGCAGCCGCAGACACACTAGCTTAATTGGATGCCGCTGCAAATCTGTCGATACTTCATGGTATTTCCCTTTGTAGTACACCTGCAACGTCCAATTGGAACCGTCGGTGTGAGCACCAGCAGAGTAGACAGGGCGCATTTGCCAGAAGCCAATGGAGTCTAAAAGAGCCAGTAATGGAGGGCGTTGGTTCACTGGTAGAATTTCAACCCCTTGCCGATGCACGAAAGGCAAAACTTTACCATAGCAGCGGTCATCCTTTCTGGTAGGGCAGTCGTGGTTTATACGCCGGATATCCTGCTTGTACGTGGCGAACCATTCTTCATATTTCTTCACGACTCCTGCAGAATCGTAGAATTCCGGCCGGTTCTCAAGCCTGACCACTGTAAAAGGATGAAATGAGCGGCTCCAGAAGAAGCGAAGCATTATCCGGGAAGTGTCCCGAATCGTAAGATAATCCTCCTCATGATTCCGAACATAAAAGACTTGGCGACGCTGCTCATCAGTCAATTCAGTGTTGAAACGAACAGTGTCAATCCACGCATTAGCAGGTGTTGCTAAGTTCTCGGCAATCGGCTCAGTTTTTTGACAAGCTATAACAGCCATGAGCAGCATAGCAAAGCACAGTCGGTGTAGTTTCATAGAAAAGCAAAAGAGCAGATTCTTGGTGGAATCTGCTCTTTTGCTTTTACAAATCTTGACTACTTCGCAGTGCCGGCTCCTTTGGTGGCGCTGGCGGCGCGGCCGTTGGGGCGGAGCAGGGCGGCGTAGCGGTTGGGGTCGTTGAGCACGCTCATGGCCATCAGGATGTTGGGGTCGTCGTCGAAGGTGGCTTCAATCTGGCCCTTCTGGAAGTAGTAGCGCGACACGATCTCCTGCTCCAGCAAGTCCTTGATTTCCGGCTTGAAGCGGGTCAGGTCGTTGCCTTTGTTGGTGCTCACCTTGCGGCGCATGGCCTCCAGCTCGGTTTTCACGTCGTCGTAGTGCTTCTCTTCCTTCACCTTTTTGGTGAGGTCGTTGATGGCCTTCTCGGCGTCGGTGCTGTAGCTGATATCCTTGCCCTTGAGGTAGTCCGTGAACTTGGCATAGTCGGCATCCGAGAGCTTGAACTGCCGGGCCGGCGCAATGGTGGCGTGCTCGGCGCGGTAGCGGGTGGCGTAGTCGAAGAGGTAGCTTTTCTGCAGCAGCACCCGCGTGATGTCGGCAATTTCGCGGTCCTGCACTTCCACGTCAGGCGCCACACCGCCGCCGTCGTACACGGTGCGGCCGGCCTGCGTTTTGAAGGCTGTGCGCAACGAGTCGGGCACTTTGCCCAGCGTGCCATCATCCGCCCGATGAGCATAATCGATTTCCTGGATGCAGCGGCCGCTCGGGATGTAGTATTTGGCGGTCGTCACCTTCAACTGCGAGTTGTAGCTCAGCGGCCGGGTTGCCTGCACGAGGCCCTTGCCAAACGTCCGCTCCCCTACCACCACGGCGCGGTCGTAGTCCTGCAGCACGCCCGACACGATTTCCGACGCCGACGCCGACCGGCTGCTTGTGATGATAACCACCGGAATCTGGGTGTCCAGCGGCATGTCCAGCGCCTTATAGGTCTTGTTCCAATCGGAAACCTTGCCCTTGGTGCTCACGATGTCCAGCCCTTTGTCCACAAACAGGTTGGAGATGTTCACCGACTCGTTGAGCAAACCGCCGGGGTTGTCGCGGATATCGAACACGATTTTCTTGGCCCCCTGCTCCTTGAGCTTGGTGAGGGCCATGCGCACTTCCTTGCCGGCATCCACCGTGAAGCCCGACAACTGGAAATAACCGATATCGTTGGTGAGCATGCCGTAGTACGGCACGTTGTCCACCTGAATCTTGTCGCGCGTGATGTTGATTTCCACCGGCGCGTCCTGGCCATAGCGGGTCACCATCAGCTTCACCAGCGAGTTGGCCTGCCCCTTCAGCAGCTTGCTGATGTCGGAGTTGTTCTTCTTCTCAACATTGACACCGTTGATGGTCAGAATCTCGTCGCCGGGCAGCAGACCCGCCTTCTGGGCCGGATAGCCTTCGTAGGCAGCCTGCACGATGGTTTTGCCGTTGCGCTTCACCACTACCGCCCCAATCCCGCCGTACTGGCCGGTGGTCAGGGTCCGGAAGTCCTCAATGTCGTCTTCGGGAATGTAGTTAGTATAGGGGTCCAGCGACTTGAGCATGGCGTCGATGCCCGTCTTCACCAGCTTGGCCGGCGGCACCTCGTCGACATAATAGGTATTCACCTCCTTGAACAGGGTGGCGAAGATGTCGAGGTTCTTGGCGATTTCGAAGTACCGTTCGTTGTCGGAGCGGAAGGAAACCAACAGCGCGGCCCCGCTCAGGAGGGCACCGGCCACAATAGACTTGTTGCGCATAGACAGGGGAAGGAGCAGAAAAACAACCCTACACAGCAGACGCCTGCGCGCCGTGCGGGGTTGCGTCAGTCAGCAAACGCTCCAGCCCTGAAATTAATTTTTTTTCCACCAGCGCGAAAGGCTTTTTTTCCTTCCCGGTGTAGATAATGGCCAGCAGCCCGACGCCGTGGCCGCCCGCAGCCTCCGTGAGGCGGTGCTTATTGAGGCGGTAAGCCTCGCGCATGAGGCGCTTGAGGTAGTTGCGGTCGACGGCGCGCTTGAAATTGCGCTTGCTCACGCTCACCAGCACCTGCGGGGGCGTAGCGGTAGGCGTTTCGGCGGGCCGCCACACCAGCCGCAGGGGGTATAAACCAAAAGAAGAACCCTGTGCGAAAAGCTCATCAATGAGTTTTTTTCGGCACAGGTGTTCTTCTTTCGAAAACGAATAGGAGCGCTCCTCCGGCAACGGGTGCGGGGTAAGGAGCTCAGCCACAGCAGTTGGCAGCAGCCTAGCGCTTGTGACGGCCTTCGTCGGATACGGTCAGGCGCTTGCGGCCTTTGGCACGGCGGCGGGCCAGCACGCTGCGGCCGTTAGCGGATTCCATGCGGGTGCGGAACCCGTGCTTGTTGCGGCGCTTACGCTGCGAGGGCTGAAAAGTACGTTTCATGGTATGTCTGGTGACTCAATTACAGGTAGGGCCGGCAAAGGTAAGCGGTTGAGTTGGAAACAACAAAGCCTCGGCCGCCTTTTTCCGCAGCCGGTTGCCGGCATCTGCCCGCCGTTCAGAGCCTTGGCGTGTCCTGAAGGCTGGTTTTCAGGGCCGAAAACCCTGTTATTTATCCGCTTATTTCGGCCGGATAGCCCTACCTTTGTACTGGGTTTTCAGCCCTTTCCGCCCCGCGCACCCATGATTCACTACTCCGTCTCGTTTGAGAACCCGCTGACCTTTTACGTGCAACTGCACATGACGTTTGAGGTACCCACCGACGGCCCCGCTACGGTGGAGCTGCAGCTGCCGGCGTGGCGCCCGGGCCGCTACGAGCTGCAGAATTTCGCCCAGAAAATTCAGCAGGTAGAGGTTTCGGATGCTGCCAGCCACGAGCTGCTGCCCACGCGCAAGCTCACCAAAGACCGGTGGGAAGTGCGCGAAGCCGCCGGCCGCACCGTGCGGGTGAGCTACAATTTCTACGCCCACCAGATGGACGCCGGCGGCTCCTGGCTCGACGAAAGCCAGCTGTACATGAACCCCGTGCAGGGCTTCATGTACGTGGAAGGCCGCCAGCACGAGCCCTGCCAGGTGCAGCTGCACCTGCCCGAGGGCTGGCAGCTGGCCTGTGGCCTCCCGCAAAGCGGCCCCAACGTGCTGCAGGCCCAGAGCTTCGACCACCTCGCCGACTCGCCCTTTATTGCCAGCCCCACGCTGCAATACCGCAACTACGAGGTGCAGGGCCTCCCCTTCTACATCTGGATTCAGGGCGAGTGCCCCGTGGACTGGCAGCGGCTGGTGGCCGATTTCCGGGCCTTCAGCCAGGAGCAGCTGGCCCTGTTCGGCGCCTTTCCGGCCCAGGACTACCATTTCCTCAACCAGATTCTGCCCTACAAGCACTACCACGGCGTCGAGCACCTTAACTCCACCGTCATTACGCTGGGCCCAGCCGAGCTGCTGATGACCGAAGGGCTGTACAAGGAGCTGCTGGGCGTGAGCTGCCACGAGCTGTTCCACGCCTGGAACATCAAGAGCATCCGGCCGGCTGAAATGCAGCCGTACGACTACAGCAAGGAAAACTACTTCCGCACCTGCTTCATTGCCGAGGGTGTCACGACGTACTACGGCGAGTACCTGCTGGCCCGGGCCCAGGTGCGCTCCGCCGAGCAGTATTTCGCGGAGCTGAACACGGTGCTGCGCAAGCACTACGACGACTACGGCCGCTACCACCTCTCCCTGGCCGACGCCAGCATGGACCTGTGGCTGGACGGCTACAAGCCCGGCATTCCGGACCGCAAGGTATCGGTGTACCACAAGGGCGCGCTGGTGGCGCTGCTGCTCGACCTCACGCTACGCCGCCTCTCCCAGCACCAGCGCAGCCTCGACGACGTGATGCGCCGCCTCTACGAGGAATTCGGCAAAACCGGCATCGGCTACACCGAAGACGACTACGTGCGCATCGTGACGGACGTGGCCGGGCGCGACATGACGGCCTATTTCGACAAGTTCATCTACGGCACGGCCCCGCTGGAAGAGCCGCTCGACAAGGCCCTGGCCTTTGTGGGCTGCACGCTGCGCATCACCGAGAATATGTCGGCCTCTGAGGGCTTGTTTGGCTTCCGGACCGTGACCCGCAACGAGCGCACCGAAGTCACGGATATCCTGCCCGGCTCGCCGGCAGCGGCGGCTTTCACCGTCGATGATGAGCTGGTGGCCGTGAACGGGCGCCGCGTGGACATGAACCTGCAGAGCCTGCTTTCCGCCGACAGCGAACATCCGTACGAGGTTAGCGTATTCCGCCAAAACCGCCTGCTCACGGTGCCGCTGGCGGCCCGCAGCGGGGAGCGGTTCTGGCAGAAGATTACCATCGAAAAGCTGCCGGCCGCCACGGCAGAGCAGCAGGCCAGCTTCCGCAGCTGGCTGAAACAGGATTTCTAGCGCGTCAGGCTCACGGGTCAGCCGGGCAGCCTGCGTTGGTTTCCTGCTGACACCTTTTCCGCTTGCCGTATCACGTAGCGCCAGCACCTATTTCCCAAGTACCGGGCACCCAACCCTGAAGCGCCCTATGCACCCACAACTAAGCTCTAATTCCTGACTCATGTTCCGGCTTCGCGCACTAGTAGTGGTTTTGCCGCTGGCAGTGCTTGTATTGAGTTGCTCTTTTCGTGGCCCGGCCGAACGTGCCCAGCCCGGCGTGCCCGTGACGGCGCCCGTGGCGCGGCTGCCCCGCCCCATTCCGCCGCGCATCTACCGCCTCGGCCACCTCGACACGCTGGTGCAGGTGCCGGGCCGGGTGCTGCCCATCCATCAGGCGTCGCGGGGAACTTATGAGCGGCTGCCCCAGCCCATCCGGCTGCCCGTGCCGCCCGCTTCGGCGGAGGAAGAAGAAGCTTTCGATTTTGAGGCCGAGGAGCGCAACCGCCTGCGCACGGCCGGCAAGAGTGTGCGCCGCCTGGGCAAAGCGCTGTGGCTCTACCCCACCGCAGCCAAGGCGCTTCAGCTTCGCAACAACCCCGCCGACAACCCCGACACCAACATCAGCTACGAGTACTTGGCCACGCTGCCCGCCATCCGGCAGTGGCTGGTGGCCGTGCACCTCTACGAGGGCGGCTACTCCATGCTGGTCGACCAGCGCACCGGCCGCCGCACCCGCGTCTGGAGTGCCCCAGCCGTAGCGCCAGACGGCCGCCACTTTGTGTGCGGCAACTCCGACGTGCTGGCCCGCTACGAGCCCAGCGGCCTGCAGCTGTGGTCGGTGGAGGGCAGCACGCTGCGCCTGCTGTGGGAGCGCCAGACTGAATGGGGCTGCACCCAGCCGCGCTGGCTCGACAACAAAACCATCCTGTTCGAGCAGGACTTCTTCGACAACGGCGACGTGGACACCCGCGTGGTGCGCCTGACCGTGGTGCCGTAGGCTGGAAATCAGCAATAAAAAGTGAGAGGTGAGACTTTCGTTCTGCCGGCCCGATTGGGTTTCAGAACGAAAATCTCACCTCTCATTTTTTATTGCTGCGTGCTACCAGCCTAGTCGCCCTGGCGGCCGGGGCCTTTGCCGCCGCCGTCTACCGACATGGGCTTGTTGCCCTGTGGGTTGCTGCGGATGTTGTTCACGCCTTCGCCGGCCGAATTGCCATCGGTGGTGTTACCGTGGGCCGATACGTCGGTGGTGTTGGGGCTTTGCACCTGCGTGCTTTTTTTCTTGGTATTGGCAGCCGGGTTGACGGACGTTTTATCGTTGGTCAGGTCGGTTTCTTTTTTGCTCATGCTCATGGCCGTGGGGGGGTTACGGGTGGATGAATACTCCTTCTACCCTGCCGCTGGCCGTGGGGTTGCGCAAAATTCGGGCACGAAAAAGCCTCAGCCGGTGTGGGCTGAGGCTTTTAGCTAGTAGAACGTCATTCCGAGCAGCGCGAGGAATCTCGCTAGTATGGTATAATTACTACTCTGACGAGATTCCTCGCGCTGCTCGGAATGACGTTTTACTCTACGAAGCCACCGTGGCGGCCGGGGCTACGGCTACCAGATCGGCAAACTGCTGCTCGCGGGCTTCAATTTCTTCCTGCGTGAGGTGCAGCAGCCGCTCGGTGCCGAACTTCTCCACGCAGAACGAGGCCATGGCCGAACCGTGAATCACGGCGCGCTTCATGTTCTCGAAGCTGATGTCGTCGGTGGCGGCGAGGTGGCCGATGAAGCCGCCCGCGAAGGTGTCGCCGGCGCCGGTTGGGTCGAATACTTCCTCCAGCGGCAGGGCCGGGGCGAAGAAAATCTGCTTCTTATCGAAGAGCAGCGCGCCGTGCTCGCCTTTCTTGATGATGAGGTACTTGGGGCCCATTTCCAGGATGATCTTGGCGGCCTTCACCAGCGAGTGCTGGCCCGAAAGCTGGCGGGCTTCCTCGTCGTTGATGCTGAGCACGTCCACCATTTCGATGGTCGTTTTCAGCTCGTCGAGCGCAATATCCATCCAGAAGTTCATCGTGTCCATCACGATGAGCTTGGGCCGGTTGACGAGGCGCTGAATCACGAGGCGCTGAATCTGGGGCGTGAGGTTGCCCAGCATCAGGTATTTGCAGTCCTGATAGGAATCGGGCAGGATGGGGTCGAAATCGGCCAGCACGTTCAGTTCCGTCACCAGCGTTTCGCGCGAGTTCAGGTCGTTGGCATACTTGCCCGACCAGAAGAACGATTTCTCACCCTGCTTGATCTGCAGGCCGGTGGTGTCGGCGCCGTGCTGCTGGAGCAGGTCGATGTCGGATTGCGGGAAGTCGTCGCCAACTACGGCCACCAGCTTCACCGGCTTCACGGAGTAGCTCGCCGACAGCGAAATGTAGGTAGCCGCGCCACCAATGATTTTGTCGGTTTTGCCAAAAGGCGTTTCCAGGGCGTCGAACGCCACCGTACCGATTACGACCAGACTCATATTCAGAGAGGAAAAAAGTGATTCATACAAGAGACTTCTGCCTTGCAACGCCGCAAATATCCAAATCCTTCCGCACTACCGCCGAATTTATTGCACCTACGGCCGCCTGCCCACCCGGCGTAACTACCTGATTAGACAAAGAAAAAGCCTCTGACGCAATGTCAGAGGCTTTTGCAGTGGGTAAATAATGGGGCTCGAACCCACGACCTTCGGAATCACAATCCGACGCTCTAACCAGCTGAGCTATATCTACCGTGTTTGTTTTGGAGCAACAAAAGTAGTGCACGAAAGTGCATTTGCAAACTTTGATGGCAGTTTTTTTCTGGATGGCACGATAACCTGCTGTCATCCTGAGCAGAGCGAAGGACCTTATTACGAATGAGCAAGCGGTTGTCAGACCTATTATTCGGGCGTGATAAGGTCCTTCGCAGGCTCAGGATGACCGTGGATTATCGGTTCACGGAAAAACGCCGCCTATATTCCCCGTACCTTTGCGGCTTGCAACACCCTTTTGACATGTCCGATACGCCGCAGGTGCCCGCCTTTTCCGATTTCAAGCTCAACAAGCAGCTACTCACGGCCGTAGCCGAGGCGGGCTTCACGGAGCCCACGCCTGTGCAGGCGCAAACCATTCCGCTGCTGCTCGCCGGCCACGATATCCTGGGCATTGCCCAGACCGGCACCGGCAAAACCGCCGCCTTCGGTTTGCCGCTGCTGATGAAGGTGAAATACGCCCAGGGCACCCACCCGCGGGCCCTGGTGCTGGCCCCCACGCGCGAGCTGGCCATGCAGCTGGAAACCCACCTCAAGAAGCTGGCCGTCTACACCGACCTGCGCATTTTCGCCATCTACGGCGGCCTGGGCCCGAAAACCCAGATTGAAACCATTGCCGCCGGCGTCGATATTCTGATTGCCACGCCGGGCCGTCTGCTGGAGCTCTACCTCAAAGGCGACCTGGTGCTGAAGGAGCTGAAAACGCTGGTGCTGGATGAGGCCGACAAGATGATGGACATGGGCTTCATGCCCCAGATCCGGCGCATTCTGGAAGTTATTCCCACCAAGCGGCAGAACGTGCTGTTTTCGGCCACCATGCCCGAGAAGGTGTCGGTGCTGAGTGAGGAGTTTCTGGAGTTTCCGGTGCGCGTGGAGGTGACGCCCGCCGCCACCTCGGCCCAGACCGTGACGCAGGAGCTCTACGAAGTGCCCAACCTGCTCACCAAAATCAACCTGCTGGAGTACCTGTTTCTGGACTGGGACACCTTTCACCGCGTGATGATTTTCACGCGCACCAAGGAGCACGCCGACAACGTGGCCAGCTTCCTGGCGCGCAAGGCCCACGGCGAGGTGCGCGCCATCCACGGCAACAAGGGCCAGAACATGCGCATCAACGCCATGGAGGCCTTCAAGGCCGGCGACATCCGCTTTCTGGTGGCCACCGACGTAGCGGCCCGCGGCATCGACGTGCCGTTGGTAAGCCACGTCATCAACTTCGACGTGCCGCTGATTTACGACGACTACGTGCACCGCATCGGGCGCACGGGCCGGGCGCAGCACACGGGCGCGGCCATCACCTTCGCTAACGAGGCCGAAATGCACCACATGCAGAAGATTGCCGAGCTGATCCGGCAGGAAATTCCGTTGGTGCCACTGCCGCCCGAAGTGGAGGTGATGCCCACCATGTTTGAGGAGCAGCAGGACATGGACCGCGAAAAGGACGAGCGCCGCAAGCGCGAAGACCCCGAGTTCAAAGGAGCCTTCCACGAGCGTAAAGAGTGGATCAAGCCCGGCGTGACGATTGATAAGCGCACCGGCCGCCCCTTCGTGGCCGGCCCCAACCGCAGCACCAAAGGCAGCAAGTTCAACTCCACGAAAGGCAGCGACTCGCGCCCCGGCAAAAAGGCCGTGAAAGCCGCCCGCGCCAAAGCCCGTACCAAGCGCAAGTAGTCCTGCCGTTGCGAGAACGGAGCAACGCTTCTTTCTCGCTTAGGACTCACTTCCCCATCAGAAAGCCCTCCGGCATTAGGTACAACCTAGTGCCGGAGGGCTTTCTGCTTAAAGTCGCGGCGCGCTTGATGCGCGGAATGCCAGCAAGGCTAGCCTAGCGGTAATGGTCGAAGATGGGCAGGTGGCTGAACTTGACAGCCAGCAGCGTGAAGGCCGCGCCCCACAGCACGGCGCTCCAGAACATGTGCAGCATGATGCGCAGGCGCGGCACGTGGAGCTGCGTGGCAATGACGGTGCCCCCGATAGGGCTGAACAGAATAGGCGTGAGAAAGGCAATGCCCGCCATGCCAAACCGCCGGAAAATCCCCACGATGCGGCGGCTTTTGCGGCTGAACAGCGGCTTGCCCTTGGCCTCGCGCCGCCGCCGTTGGTGCAGGGCCCACATTTTGCCCACGCTGGAAATCAGCAGCACCGTCGTCATCATGCCCGCCACCGACAGCAGCCAGATCAGCGGAACTGGCACGCCGGCCGCCACGCCGGCCACCGGGGCTGCCACGAACTTAACCATGCCCAGCAGGAAAACGGAAGCGTATTTAAGCAATTGAGGCAGCACGGCAGCAAGGAACACAAGCAGGAAGCGAATCCTAAAAATACGACGAACTTCGGGAAGAGGTGCGTTATCATTTAAGGAAGAAACGCTGGAATGCGTTCCGTATGGCTGGGGCAAGAAGTTACAGCTTGCTGCCGTACGACAGGTCGCCGGCGTCGCCGAGGCCGGGCACGATGTAGGCCTGCTCGTTGAGCTTTTCGTCGATGGCGGCTACCCAGAGGGTGGCTTCCGGGATTTCGCGCGTCACGTAGGCTACACCATCGGGCGAGGCAATGACGGCGGCAATGTGCACCTGGCGCGGCGTGCCGAAGCGCAGCATGGCCCGGTAGGTTTGTACCAGGCTCTTGCCCGAGGCCAGCATGGGGTCCACCAGAATCAGCACCCGCTCATCGAGGCTGGGCGCCGACAGGTAATCGACCTGCACCTGCACCTGCGAGGTGCCCTCGATTCGGTAGGCGGCCGCAAAGGCGCTCGGCGACTGGTCGAAATAATTAAGGAAGCCCTGGTGAAACGGCAGGCCGGCGCGCAGCACCGTGGCCAGCACCGGGAAGTCGTGCAGCTGCAGGCTTTTGGCTTCGGCCAGTGGCGTTTTCACGGTTTTCTCCACGTAGCTGAGCTGGGAGCTGATGCGGTAGGCAATGATTTCGCCGAGGCGCTGCAGGTTGCGGCGGAAGCGCAGCGAGTCGCGCTGCACGTCCACGTCGCGCAGCTCGGCCAGAAAGTGGTTGGCGATGGACGGCTCGGCGCACACTACGTGCACCCGAGGTTTGTCGGCGGCGGCGGCATCGGCCGGGAGAGAGGTCAGCGCATCCATTGCAGGTACCAGGGGCGTTGGGAGGTGAAGGAAAGGGCCACGTAGGGAACGGGCGTGGCCCCGAAATTGGCGAAAAAACGGGCAATAGACGGTATCATGCCGCCCTCGAAGTCGAGCACCAGCCCAGGCGTGACGGCGTGCTGCTGAATCACGTAGTCGAGCAGCAGCAGCGGGGCGCCGGCTTTGCGGCCAGCCGGCGAGGCTGCCGCAAACAGGTACACCAGCTGCGTGCGGTAGCGCACAAACAGGGCCGCCGCCAGCAACTCGCCGGTTTCGGGGTGGCGCACCTGCAGCGGCAGGGCCTGGCCCAACGGCTGCAGAAAGGCATACAGAGCTTGTAGCTGCCGGTAGTGTTTGGGCTTGAGGCCGGCCGCCTCGCCGCTGTGCTGCCGGAACAGAGTCAGCATTTCGCGGATATCGGGCAGCGGCGCCACCATCAGCGGCGCGGCTAGCTGGCCGTTGAGGCGCAGGCGGCGGCGGTAGTCGGCGGCGTAGCCGGCCAGCAGCGTGGCGTAGCTGGGAGCCAGCGGCAGATGGTAGGTGAGCCGCTCAGTGAGCTGGAACCCGGATGGCGCGGCGGCCAGCTGCTGGCCGGTGTGCAGCTGCAGGTAGCCCTGGGCGTAGTGCCCGGGCAGCAGCGGCAGGTAGTCGAGCAGCTCGCGGTGGCGGCTGGCGGCGGTGGTGAGCAAGCCGAGCTGCTGAGTGAAGGCCGGCTGGTAGAGGGCGCGGCCCCAGGGACGGCGCTGCACGGGCAGCGGCAGCACGCTCAGGTAGTCGCCGGCGGGGCCGGTTTCCACTACGGCATCCCAGCGGCCGGCGGTGGCCGTTAGCCAGCCGCTTTGCGCGTAGGGCATCGGCTGGCTGGCCCGGGCCACGCAGGCATCCCAGGCAGGAAGGTCGAGTTGAGGATGGCGGAGCAGCAGCAGGGGCACGCGCCAAAGGTACACGCGCCGGGCCTTGGGTGGCAATCCACCCGGGCAATGCCGGCCACGGCGGCACGTTTAGAGGGGCACACTTCCCTCGCAGCCAGTGCCGTCGGCGTCCGACTGTTGCGCCAACTGCGTAGGTTTGCGACTTGGCTGCCGGATTTGCGTATGCGGCCTACCTCTTATGAAAAAACCTATCCTCCTTCTGGCCCTGAGCGCCTTGCTGCAGCAGGCAGCCTTCAGCCAAAGTATGTCGCTGCAGTTCGATGGCCCGGTTCCGCCGCCGCCCGCGCCCGACAACCTCGCACTATCGCCCAACTATACGCAGGGCTCTACTACCGTGCCGCTCGATGCCGACGTGTACCGCATGATTGACCGGTACGCCATTCTCTACGGCACCGACTCTATCTACCAGCTGCATACGTCCGTGCGGCCCTACCCGCGGGCGGCCGTGGCGCGCCTGGCCGAGCGGATGCTGGCCGACAGCGCCAACCTCTCGGCCCAGGACCGGTTCAATGCCGAGTACCTGCTGCGCGACAACTGGAACTACACCTCCCGCGCCACCGCCGTAAACCGGCGCGCCCAGCCGCGGCTGAAGTATTTCTACGAGCGCCACTCCGACCTCTACAGCGTCGCCACGCCCGATTTCACGCTGCGCGTGAACCCGGTGGCGGGCCTGAGCCTCGGCAACTCCGACGGCTCCAAGAGCTACGCGTTTCAGAACACCCGCGGCATTCAGCTGGAAGGCACCATTGATAAGCGCCTGGGCTTCTACACCTTCCTGGCCGACAACCAGATGGCCGTGCCCGAATACGTGCAGCAGCGCGTGGAGCGCGACCTGGCCGTGCCGCACGAGGGCTTCTGGAAGCCGTTCAAGAACACGCCTAGCCAGTACGACTACCTCTCGGCGCGGGGCTACCTCACGTATGCCGCCGGCCGCCACGTCAATATCCAGCTGGGCCACGACCGGAACCAGATTGGCAACGGCTACCGCAGCCTGATTATGTCGGACTACTCGGCGCCGTATCTGTTCCTGAAGCTGAACACGCGCATCTGGAAGTTCAACTACCAGAACCTGTTTGCGCAGATGGTATCCGACGCGCCTAATGTAGACGACTCCTACGAGCGCAAGTATCTGGCCATGCATCACCTCAGCCTCGATGTGCGGCCCAACCTGAACATCGGCGTGTTTGAAAGCGTGGTGTTTAGCGGCTACGAGGAAGTACAGGACATAATATCCCCACCTGGAGCCAACCCTCCTGTATACCAGACCCGCCAGCGCCGCCGTGGCTTCGAGCTGCAGTACCTGAACCCCATCATCTTCTACCGCGCCGTGGAGCAGGGCGTGGGCTCCGAGGACAACGCGTTGCTGGGCCTGGATTTCAAGTGGAACGTGAAGCAGCAGCTGCAGCTCTACGGCCAGGTGGTGCTCGATGAGTTTGTGCTGAGCCAGATCCGGAGCGGCAACGGCTGGTGGGCCAACAAGCAGGGCATTCAGCTGGGCGCCAAATACGTGAACGTGGCCGGCATCCGCACCCTGGACGTGCAGGGCGAGTTCAACTACATCCGCCCCTACCTCTACCAGCACGAAGACAAATACCGCAACTACCAGCACTACCAGCAGCCGCTGGCGCACCCCATGGGCGCCAACTTCTGGGAGCTGATTGGGATTGTGAGCTACCAGCCGCTACCGCGCCTGAACGTGGTGGCCAAAGGCTTCTACGTGAAGCAGGGCCTCGACCCGCTGGGCCAGAACTTCGGCGGCAACCCCAACCTGCCCTACACCAACCGCCCGCTGGAAGCCAACGGCAACATCCGGGAGTTCGGCTTCCGCGTCGGCGACGGCGCCACGTCATACCTGTTCCACGGCGACCTGACCGGCACCTGGCAGGCGGCCCACAACCTCTGGCTCGACGGCAAGCTCATAGTGCGCAACCGCACCCTCGACCAGGCCGTGCCCTACGCCACCGCCGGCACCACCGCCCTGGCTTCGCTGGGCTTGCGCTGGAACATCGCCCAGCGCCTGCACGAGTTTTAATCGATAGAGAGCAACAGAGCATCATCCACTAACGAGATTCCTCGGCTCCGGCTCCGCCTTCGCTCGGAATGACGTTCTTTTACACCATCAACTCATCACCACACTCCATGCGTCACGAACCCGAAGCCCTGCTGCTGTACCGTCCCGTCAATCAGCAGGAGCTGGATTTGATTGCGGCTTCGGGGTGGCTGGAGTTTCCGCCGCGCCTGCCGGAGCAGCCGATTTTCTATCCGGTGCTAAATGAAGAGTACGCCACCCGCATTGCCCGCGACTGGAACGTGCCCTACTACGGCGTGGGCTACGTGCTGCGCTTCGCCGTGGAGGCCGAGTACGCCGCCACCTTCCCGGTGCAGAACGTGGGACTGCGGGAGCACAACGAGCTGTGGGTGCCCGCCGAGGAGCTGGCCGAGTTCAACCGCCACATTATCGGCCAGATTGAGGTAGTAGCCGTTTTCGGAGCGAAGTAGATCCGGGCGGGCCGGGGGTGGCGGGGTACAGGCTAAAGCCTATGCTACAATGCTACCTTTGTGGCTACCGATGAAGACCTACCTCCGCATTCTGCAATACGCCCGGCCCTACGCCGACTTTCTGCCGCTCTACCTGCTGCTCACGGTGCTGACCATTGTGTTCAGCATCTTCAACTTCACGCTCATCATTCCGCTGCTGGACGTGCTGTTTGATACCACCGACAAGTCGCCGGTGCCTGCTGCGCTGCCTGGTTTCTCGCTGTCGGCGGAGTATTTCAAAGACACTTTTTACTACCATTTCGGGCAGGTGATAGCCGAGCGCGGCAAGCTGGGGGCGCTGTCGTTTGTATGCGTATTCGTAGTGGCCTCGGTGTTTTTCAGCAACGTATTCCGCTACCTCAGCTTCCGGCTGATTGCCCGGGTGCGGGCCCGCGTCATCCGCGCCCTGCGCCTCGACCTCTACCACCGCATCATTCAGCTCCCGCTGGGCTACTTCAACGGCGAGCGGAAGGGCGACCTGATGTCGCGCTTCACGTCCGACGTGCAGGAAGTGGAAACGTCGGTGGTGAACACCCTGACCGGCGTAATCCGGGAGCCGCTCACCATCATCTTCTACTTCATCGTGCTGTTCAGCATTTCGGTGAAGCTTACGCTGTTTACCCTGGTGCTGCTACCCATTTCCGGGGGGCTGATTGCGAGCTTGTCGAAGCGCCTGCGCACGCAGGCCAAGCGCAGCCAAAGTACACTCGGCTCCATGCTGTCCGTGATTGACGAAACGCTGGGCGGCATCCGGGTCGTGAAGGCGTTCAACGCCCAGGCCTACATCACCGGCAAGTTTGAAGACCAGAACGACCAGTACGCCCGCACCTCGCGCCGCATCGACAACACCCGCGACCTGGCCTCGCCGTTTTCGGAGTTTGCCGGCGTCACGGTGGTGGCGGGGCTGCTGTACTTTGGTGGCACCCTGATTCTGGGCGGCGAGTCCAACCTGTCGGCGGCCACGTTCATCGGCTACATCGTCATCTTCTCACAGGTGCTCACGCCAGCCAAGGCCCTGTCGTCGTCGTTCGGCAACATCCAGCGCGGGCTCGTGGCCGGCGAGCGGGTGCTGAGCATCATCGACACCGACCCCGTGCTGCGCGACAAGCCCGACGCCCAAGTGCTGCCCGAGTTCCGGCAGCAGATTGAGCTGCGCAACCTGCAGTTTGCCTACGCCGACGCCCCGGTGCTGCAGGACATCAACCTGACCATTGAGAAAGGCAAAACCGTGGCCTTGGTAGGCCCCAGCGGCTCCG
Organism: Hymenobacter sp. APR13; assembly: GCF_000737515.1. Lineage (NCBI taxonomy): Bacteria > Pseudomonadati > Bacteroidota > Cytophagia > Cytophagales > Hymenobacteraceae > Hymenobacter > Hymenobacter sp. APR13. The sequence goes on along the minus strand of NZ_CP006587.1, from coordinate 2,559,028 downwards.
GCAAAAGCACCCTCGCCGACCTGCTGCCCCGCTTCTACGACCCCACCGGTGGCCAGATCCTCATCGACGGCCACGACGTACGCGACTGCACCATCCACTCGGTGCGCGAGCAGATGGGCATCGTCACGCAGGAAAGTATCCTGTTCAACGACACCATCCTCAACAACATCCGCTTCAACACCGAAGCCACCGAGGCCGAGGTGATGGAAGCGGCCCGCATTGCCAATGCCCACGACTTCATCATGGCCACGCCCGAGGGCTACCACACCCTCATCGGCGACCGGGGCGGGCGGCTGTCGGGCGGGCAGCGGCAGCGGCTCAGCATTGCCCGCGCCATCCTGCGCAATCCGCCCATCCTCATCCTCGACGAAGCCACCTCGGCCCTCGATACTGAAAGCGAAAAGCTGGTGCAGGAAGCCCTAACGCGCCTCATGCAGAGCCGCACTTCGCTGGTCATTGCCCACCGCCTGAGCACCGTGCAGCACGCCGACGAAATCATTGTGCTGCACCAGGGCCGCATTGCCGAGCGCGGCACCCACGACGAGCTGCTGCGCCAGCCCGGCGGCCTCTACCAGCGCCTCAGCCAGATGCAGGCCACCAACGCAGCGCTGGTGTAGGGATTGGGGATTATGGACTGGGGATTATGGAATAGGGGCTGGAGAGTAGAGTTTCTAACAAAACCAGATTCCAGCTTCCAAAAAGATGCTTCAGCCACTTGATGCGGCGGTGCGTTGAGGTTTTGGCAGAAGCACTTAAGGCTCGGTACTTGAATCTTACCGAACAAGTAACTCACGCTGCGGAGTAGTTGCGGAGTAGCCACGCAGCCCCAGCGGGGCGGTATATTGGTAGAAGCAGCAACGGAACATTTCCGTAAGCCCCGGCGGGGCGACACCTTGACTGCACCGTCCAAGTGTCGCCCCGCCGGGGCTTTGTTCGTTTCATTGACTATGACGCTACCTACATACCGCCCCGCAGAGGCTACGCCTCAACTTGGGTTAGATTAATTTCCTTACGTGCCATTGATTGCACCAAATCCAGCATATTGCGCTGCCTAATTCCTAGGCCCTAATCCCTACTCCTTAATCCCTAAAATTATGTCTACCCCTCAGGTTCCGTGGTATAAGTCGCAATGGTTCTGGACGCTGGCCTTGGTGATGATTGGCCTGCGCTTCGCCTATAAATACTGGCGCCAAGAGCAGCAGACAGATTCGGCCACCCGCATGGAGCAGCTCACCGAGCGGAGCGCGGCGCTGGAAGACCGAATCCGGGCCAGCCAGGCCGCCAGCACCGCCCCCGTAGTGGTAGCCGATTCCACCGTTTTGGCCGATACGGCCGCCATGGCGCGCTAAGGTCCGGCCGGCGGTATGGCGACTTCCTCTGATACTACGCGCCGCTGGGTTGCCACCCTGATTGTGCTGCTGCTGCTGGCCCAGGGCGGCACGTGGCTGTGGCGCAAGTTCCGGCAGGCGCAGCAGCAGCCCGCCCGGCAGGCCACCGAGGCCGCCCTGCAGCGCAAAATAGCCGCCAGCATGGCCTACGACACCGCCCTGCTCCGCGCCGACTCGCTGCTGACCGCCGCCGACACGCTGGCCGCCACCCGCCTGCTGGACTCGCTGCGCCGCCAGCCCACCGACAGCCTCTTCCCGATTGAGCGCCAGAAGTTACGGCAGCTGCAGGCACGGCTGGCCGGCGCCCGACCTTCATCGGGACAGGCGGCACCACTTCAGCCCGAGGCTGACAGCCTGTTAGAATAAGTGAACCACTATATTTAACCCGCCTGCGGCGTTTTCGCGTACACGGGCCCATTGTTCACTCACCTAGCTCTGCTACCTCATGCTTGCGCTGAAACGTCTGGTCACCATTCTGGTGATGCTTTATGTCCTGCTGGCTCTGTTGCTCATTCTCAGCCCCGGCTCGCGCGACGGCCTGATGGCCGTGACGGCGGGTAGCAACGCCGCCGGCTTTTACTACGCCCTGTTCGTGACGGGCGCCGTGCTGCTCACCCTGCAACTCATCACCGAAAACCTCGACAGCACCTTGCTGCGCCGCAACGTGGCCGCCCACGAAGGCAAAATCAACGAACTGAAGGCCCGCCTCTACGACCAGCAGCTGGAGCAGCGCAGCCCCGGCCTGGGCGCGCCCCGCACCGGCACCACCGTGCACCCCGAGGGCTACGTAGTGCCGGCCCCCGTGCCGCCCGACGCCCCCCGCCCCACCACCCGCGACGAGGCGCCGCTGGCGTAGCCGGCTTATCTTCGCGCCGTGAACACCCCCGTTTCCCTCCCCGACCTCATCCGGGCGGAGCTGACCGAAGCCCGCACCGTGCTGGACCGTTTTCTGGCGGACCCCGCCAACCTCACGGCCATCGAGCAGGCTGCCCGCCTCATGGCTGGCAGCCTGCGCCAGAAAGGCAAAATCCTGAGCTGCGGCAACGGCGGCAGCCTCTGCGACGCCCAGCACTTTGCCGAGGAGCTTACTGGCCGCTACCGCCAGAACCGCCCCGCGCTGGGCGCCATTGCCCTGACGGAGGCCTCGCACATGAGCTGCGTGGCCAACGACTTCGGCTACGACCACGTCTTCAGCCGCTACGTGGAGGCCCTGGGCCGCCCCGGCGACGTGCTGCTGGCCATCAGTACCAGCGGCAACTCGCCCAACGTGCTGCGCGCCGCCGAAGCTGCCAAAGCGGCCGGCATGCAGGTAGTGGGCCTCACCGGCAAGGACGGCGGCCAGCTGGCCGCTGTCTGCGACGTGGAAATCCGGGCCCCGCACCACGGCTACGCCGACCGGGTGCAGGAAATCCACATCAAGGCCATTCACATCATGATTATGCTCATCGAGCAGCTGGTGGACGAACAGGGCAGCTAGCCCGTTCTACCTGCCTGCTTCCGGCGGTTCTGCCGCTGCTGTATTCTTTCGCCCGTAGCTTCTTCCCGGCCCGGCCTAACCCGCTGAGCCGATAGAAGCTACGGGCGAATTTGTATGCGCCGGGATGTAGGATTTCGGCTATATTGCTACTCCACTTTATTGTTTACCGACGGATCCTATGCTTACCAAAACCTTCGGCTCGGCCGTGCAGGGAGTAAACGCTTATACCATTACCATTGAAGTAGTTGTATCGCAGGGCACCAATTTCTACGTGGTGGGTTTGCCCGATAACGCCATCAAGGAAAGCCAGCAGCGCATTGAGGCGGCCCTCAAGTTTCGGGGGCTGCGAATGCCGCGCACCAAAGTAGTCGTGAACATGGCCCCGGCCGATATCCGCAAGGAAGGCTCGGCCTACGACCTGCCCATTGCGCTGGGCATCCTGCACGCCTCGCAGCAGCTCAGCACCGAGCAACTGGGCGAGTACATCATCATGGGCGAAATGGCGCTGGATGGCGCCCTGCGGCCTATCAGAGGCGTGCTACCGATTGCCATTCAGGCCCGCAAAGAAGGCTTCAAGGGCTTCATCCTGCCCCGTGAGAATGCCCGCGAGGCCGCCATCGTCAACAACCTCGACATCATTCCGGTGGACACCATGCAGGAGGCCATCGACTTCTTTGAGGGCCGGCTGGCCATTGAGCCGCTGGTGATGGACACGCGTGACGCTTTTCAGCTCGACGCCAACCAGTATGCCGCCGACTTCGCCGACGTGCAGGGCCAGGAAAACATCAAGCGGGCTCTGGAAATAGCGGCGGCCGGTGGCCACAACGTCATCATGATCGGGCCGCCCGGCGCGGGCAAAACCATGCTGGCCAAGCGCCTGCCCACCATTCTGCCGCCGCTGACCATTCAGGAAGCCCTCGAAACCACCAAGATTCACTCGGTGGCCGGCAAGCTGGGCGCCAACGCCTCACTGCTGGGCACCCGTCCCTTCCGGGCCCCGCACCACACCATTTCCGACGTGGCGCTGGTGGGCGGCGGCGGCAACCCGCAGCCGGGCGAAATCTCGCTGGCCCACAACGGCGTGCTGTTTCTGGATGAGCTGCCGGAGTTCAAGCGCACGGTGCTGGAGGTGATGCGCCAGCCGCTGGAGGAGCGCCGCGTGACCATCTCGCGGGCCAAGGTCAGCATCGACTTCCCGGCCAACTTCATGCTGATTGCGAGCATGAACCCCTGCCCCTGCGGCTACTACAACCACCCCGAGAAAGAGTGCGTGTGCGGCCCCGGCGTGGTGCAGCGCTACCTCAACAAAGTCAGCGGCCCGCTCCTCGACCGGATTGACCTGCACGTGGAAGTCACGCCCGTTACGTTCGACCAGATGACGGAAACGCGCAAGGCCGAGAGCAGCCAGGCCATTCAGCGCCGCGTGGATGCCGCCCGGCAGGTGCAGGCGCGCCGCTTCCAGGATTTCCCCGACATCCACTCCAACGCTATGATGCCGCCCCAAATGGTGAAGGACATCTGCGCCATCAACGACGCCGGCCGCACGCTGCTCAAAACCGCCATGGAGCGCCTCGGCCTCTCGGCCCGCGCATACGACCGGATTCTGAAAGTGGCCCGCACCATCGCCGACTTGGCCAAAGCCGACGAAATTCAGCTGCCGCACCTGGCCGAAGCTATCCAATACCGCAGCCTCGACCGCGAAGGCTGGGCCGGCTGAATCACGGATTTAACCGGATTTTTCGGATTTCGCGGATTTTGTAGTTGGCGCGGGACTGGATGCCGGGCAAGTTGCGGATGGCTGTACGACCTGGGCTTGCAGGGACTTTGGCTTCCGGTAAGCAACAATAAAAAACCCTCACTGCATTTCGCAGTGAGGGTTTTGGTGATCCCGCTGGGATTCGAACCCAGGACCCATACATTAAAAGTGTATTGCTCTACCAGCTGAGCTACAGAATCAGTTCCCGTTGCAGTGGCCTTGGCTTCCTGCTGAAGGGATGGCAAAAGTACTAGGTCATTTCACTTCCTGCAAGCTTTTTTCTGCCTTTGCGGTCAGGCAGCCCGTGTTGCCCACCCGATTCAGCTAGTTTTCAGGTATATATCTTTCAAAATAAATTTTTCAGGAGCTGTTGCCAGACCGCGTGTCCGCTAACGGAATAAGTGGGAGCTTTGTCTTCCGGAAACGCGCTGGTCAGCCATGTACAAAGCCCTACTCAAGCCCCTGCTCTTTCAGCTCGACGCAGAAAAAGCGCATCATCTGGTGTTCGATAACCTACGGCGCACCCACCGGGTGCCGGGCGGGGCCGCGCTGCTGCGCGGGCTCTACGACTTTCAGCATCCGGATCTGGAGCGGGAGGTGTTCGGGCTGCGGTTTCGCAACCCGGTGGGGCTGGCCGCCGGCCTCGACAAAAACGCCGAGCTGCTGCCGGAGCTGGGCGAGCTGGGCTTCGGGTTCGTGGAAATCGGGACGGTGACGCCGCGGCCGCAGCCTGGCAACCCCACGCCGCGCCTGTTCCGGCTGCCGCAGGACGGGGCGCTGCTCAACCGTATGGGCTTCAACAACCAGGGCGCCGCCGCCGCCGCCGAGCGCCTGCGCGGCCCGCGTCCGGCCGGCCTGATTGTGGGTGGCAACATCGGCAAGAACAAGGACACGCCCAACGAGCAGGCGGCCCACGACTACGTGGCCTGCGTGGAGGCGCTACACGCCGTGGTCGACTACTTCGTGGTGAACGTGTCGTCGCCGAATACGCCGGGGCTGCGGCAGCTGCAGGAGCGCGAGCCGCTGATCCGGCTGCTACAGCAGGTGCAGGAGCGCAACGCCACGCTGCCCTCGCCCCGCCCGCTGCTGCTCAAAATAGCCCCCGACCTCACCGACGCCCAGCTCGACGACATCCTGCTGATAGCCCGCGAAACCCAGCTCAGCGGCCTCGTGGCTACTAACACCACCATCAGCCGCAACGGGCTGCAAACGCCCGCCAGCCACGTGCAGAGCCTGGGCGCCGGCGGCCTGAGCGGCCGCCCGCTGCGCCAGCGCGCCACGGAGGTGGTGCGCTACCTGCATCAGCACAGCAAGGGCGCACTGCCCATTATCGGGGTGGGCGGCATTCACTCACCCGAGGACGCGCAGGAAAAGCTGGCGGCCGGCGCCTCGCTGGTGCAGCTGTACAGCGGCTTCGTGTACGAAGGCCCCAGCCTGATCAAACGCATCAACCAAGCGCTGGTGAAGTAGCGGGTTGCTGGGTTGGTGGCGTGGTGGGTTGAACGTCATGCTGAGCTTGCCGAAGCATCTCTACCGCTTCGTTGGGTAACCATGCCCAGCGAAAGCACGCGAGATTCCTCGCGCTGCTCGGAATGACGTTTCAGCGAAGCGGTAGAGATGCTTCGGCAAGCTGAGCATGACGTTCGACCCACCAACCCACCAGCCCACATATCCACCATTTACAGCTTCACGCCCACTTTCCACTCGATTACGTCGGCGGAGCCGCGGTGTACTTTGAGGTCGACGGCGCCGAAAAGGCGGTCGGTGACGTGGTATTTCAGGCCGATCCGCTCGTAGTAGAACGCATTGGACTTGTAGGGATTGTAGAAGTAGATGCCCAGGTGCGTGACGACGGCCAGGCGGCCAAACAGCAGCTCGTGGCCGATAATGGCACCGGCTTTTTTCACGTCGGGCAGATTCTCGGTGGTGCGGGCGGTGTCGCGCAGCTGGGACAGCAGGCTGCGGTCGTAGAAGCCTTCGAGGCCCACCAGCAGGTTGCTTTTGCGTCCCATGCGGCGTCCGCCCAGCACCGACACCGAGTGCACGAGGTATTTGTGGCGGTCGATGGCGCTGCGCTGCTTGAAGCCCAGGCTGGTACTCAGGTTGAGGAAGTTCCGGCCCAGGTCGGCGGGGGTGTCGTCGGCGGGCGGGGCCAGCGGCACGAAGGGGCGCTGCTGGTGGTAGTTGAGCCCCAGAAACACGGTGGGCAGGTTGATGCCGAAGTTGGGCTTGGTGGTGGCGCCGTTGGAGTAATGATTCAGCCCCAGTCCCACCAGCAGCCCCAGGTGCTCGGCCACGGCCACGTCGTACTCCAGGCGCATCTGTAGCGTAGCGTTCAGGCGCGAGCTGACGATGGTGTTTTTGTGGTTGGTTTCGAGGCTGAACGGATTAGTGAAGTAAGCCAGGCCAGTGCCCAGCCGGAAGTTCAGCTCATGCCGGGGCGAGTACAAAAACCGTTTGTTGAGGTAGATAGTGGAGGCGTAAGACTGGCCCAGCACGGGATTGTGGTAGTCGTAATATACCAGCGCCAGCCCGATTTTAGGGTAGCGGTACCAGGCGTGCCAAGGCTCCGAGCCGTTGGTCTGGCGCTGCAGGTTCAGCTCCAGCCCCGTGGGGTGCGATACGGCCAGATGGTTGATGGCCGGGGTATGGGCCATAATAAAACTTCCCTGCGCGTAGGCCCCAATCACCAAGGGGCCGGGCGCGGGTGACTGCGCCTGTACAGGTGCGGCCAGCAGCAGCAAAAACGCCCTTGTAAGCTTCAGTATCAATCGAATATAAAAAGGCATACGACAGCAAAACGAGCCCGAAAATAGGCATCTGAAGCGCTGCTACCCGCACGTATTGCCCAGATTAATTTTTCAACTCAACGCAACATTTCGAGTACTTCCTTCGCTAAGAGGCCCTGAAACGGCCCGCATAGTGGCCTCTGGCCCGGGTTTGTGTTGCCGTTGTGTGTTTGCCACCTCCACCCCCTCACCTATTCTCATGAAAAAGTCTCTTGCCCTCACGCTGGCCCTAGTGTCTGCTACTGCTGTTGCTCACGCCCAGGACGCAGGTGGTTTCCGCATCGGCATCAAAGGTGGCGCTACGTATGCCAACCTCGCCGGTAAAGATGTTCAGCAGATCACAGGCCCTACCTACGACACCGATCTGTCTGATCGTTTGCTCGGGTTCAACGCAGGCCTTGCCTTCACCATCCCGCTTTCCAGCGACGGCTTCTTCTCATTTGCTCCTGAGGTGCTGGTGAACCGCAAAGGCTACCAGATCGAGCAGAAATTCAAAAACCCTACCGGCGCAATTAGCAGCCTCGAAATTGAAACCAAGCGCAAGCTGACTTATATCGATGTGCCGTTGCTGGCGAAAATCAATGCTGGTGGCTTGTTCTTCGAGTTAGGCCCACAGGTAGGTTATCTGGCCCGCTCCAGCCAGGACACGGAAACCACTACCAAGTTCAGCGACGGCCGTAAAGATGAAGCAGTATCCGGGGAATCGGATGGCAAATCTGACTTGGCTAGCTTCGATATCGGTGCTATTGCCGGCCTAGGCTACCAGACCGAAGGCGGCCTGAGCGTTGGGCTGCGTTACAACCGTGGCTTCAACTCGCTTATCGATACCAAAAATATTGATGGTGAGCCTAAAGCATTCAACGATGCCTTCATGCTGCAAGTAGGCTACCTGCTGCCGCTGGGCAAGTAATCGTCTGGCGCAATACTTTCTAAAAACGGCCGTTTTTTCGCACGAAGAAATGGCCGTTTTTTTGTGGCCTTAGTCCACTTGCCAGAGTGGCTCGTATAGGCCATTGGTATTCACTCAACCGTGTTTTCTCATGAAAAAGACTTCTGTTGCCTTGTTTGCCCTGCTGCTGCTGGGTGGCGCCTCCGCCCACGCGCAGGGCATCCGGTTCGGCCTGAAAGGCGGCGCTAACCTGTCCAACATCTCCGGCGACCTGACCGAAGAAGACCGTTACAAAAACAAAGTTGGCTTCCACGGCGGCGCCATGCTCAACATTGGCCTGCTCGACGACGGTTTCCTGTCGGTGCAGCCGGAAGTACTGTTTTCGCAAAAGGGCTTCACCTACGCCGACGATGAATTTACCATTGCCGGCACCCGCGTTAAATACGACGGCGACAGGACCTACAATTACATCGACGTGCCGGTGCTACTGAAAGTGCGCGCCGGGGGCGTGTATTTTGAAGCCGGCCCGCAGTACAGCTACCTACTGAAAGTGAAAGACGAATCCAAGGTGTCGGTCAACGGCAACACGGCCTTCCAGCGCCAAGGTGTGGCCGACCTCGACAACGTGAACCGCAACGAAATCGGGTATGCCGCCGGGCTGGGCTACCAGGCTGATAACGGCCTGATGCTAGGCATTCGCTACAACGGCTCGTTTACGGATTTCGGCAAAGACGGCTACACCGGCGACGCCGACGTGCGCAATGCCCGCAACTCGCTGTTCCAGGCCTCGGTAGGCTTCCTGCTGCCCGGCAAATAATCGGTAGGTAGTAGCGCGAACTAAAAAGTTTGCGCTACTGACCGTCGGCCTTCAAAAGCAAAAAGCCCGGTTCCTACGTAGGAACCGGGCTTTTTGCTTTTATACAACCACTCCTTACGCCTTCATGGCCGCGGCGTAGTTGCGGTAGAAGTGCGGTATGGTTTCGATGCCTTTCAGGAAGTTGAACACGCCGTAGTGCTCATTGGGCGAGTGGATGGCGTCGGAGTCGAGGCCGAAGCCCAGCAGCACCGTGTCGAGGCCCAACTCGGTTTTGAACATGGCCACAATCGGGATGGAGCCGCCGCCGCGCGTGGGGATGGGGCGCTTGCCGAAAGTGGTTTCCATGGCGTCGGCCGCGGCTTTGTAGGCTACCGAGTCGGTCGGCGTCACGACGGGCTCACCGCCGTGGTGGGGCTTCACGACCACCGTTACGCCGCTGGGAGCAATGCTTTCGAAGTGCTTCTGGAACAGGGCCGTGATTTCGTCGGAAGTCTGGTAGGGCACCAGGCGCATCGAAATCTTGGCGTAGGCCTTGGAGGCAATGACGGTTTTGGCGCCCTCGCCAGTGTAGCCGCCCCAGATGCCGTTCACGTCCAAAGTGGGCCGGATGCCGATGCGCTCCACGGTGGTGTAGCCTTTCTCGCCGTACACATCATTGAGGCCGATGCTTTGCTTGAACTCGTCGTCGAAGTGCGGCACGCGGTTCAGCTCGGCGCGCTCTTCGTCCGTCAGCACCGCCACGTTGTTGTAGAACTCGGGGATGGTGATGTGGTTGTTTTCGTCGTGCAGCGAGGCAATCATCTTGCAGAGCACGTTGATGGGGTTGGGCACGGCCCCGCCGTAGATGCCGGAGTGCAGGTCGCGGTTGGGGCCGGTCACTTCCACTTCGTGGTAGCTCAGGCCGCGCAACCCCACCTCAATGCTGGGCGCGTCGTTGGCGAGCATGCCGGTGTCGGAAATAAGGATGACGTCGGCCTTCAGCTTTTCCTTGTTGGCGCGCACGAAGATGCCGAGGTTGTTGGACCCGATTTCCTCCTCGCCCTCAATCATCACCTTGATGTTGCAGGGCAGGCCACCGTCCAGGTTCATCATTTCCAGGGCCTTCACGTGCATATACACCTGGCCTTTGTCGTCGCAGGCGCCGCGGGCGTAGATCTTCTCGTCTTTGATGACGGGCTCGAACGGCGGCGAGTCCCAGAGCTCATACGGGTCGGCGGGCTGCACGTCGTAGTGGCCGTACACGAGTACCGTGGGCAGGCTGGGGTCAACGATTTTCTCGCCGTAGACGATGGGGTTGCCGGCCGTGGGGCACAGCTCTACCTTCTCCAGCCCTACTTCCTCGAAGCGGGCCTTGAGGTACTCGGCGGCTTTCAGCACGTCGCCGTGAAACTTGGGGTCGGCCGAAACCGAAGGGATACGCAGCCAGTCGAGCAATTCGCTCAGAAAACGGTCCTGGTGCTGTTCGAGGAGAGAAGCCATGCGGGAAGCGGGGTTAGTGGGGAATCCGGGGGTAAAAGTAGCCAACGCAGGCGTAGCGGGCAGCGCGCTACCGCAGCGCCGCCAAGCTTTGCCGCAGCCAGGCTTTGGCGTCGGTTTCGTTGTCGAAGATGCGGGTTTGGAAGGCCTTGAGCTGGGCGTAGAAGGTGGCCGCCGAAGAGTCGGCCATGGAATCGGGTGTGCTGATCATGGCCAGATAGCGCAGGCCAGCGGCGGCGGCGTTGGGCGCCCACTCGTTGATCACCCAGTCCATGGAATGGTCCCAGGGGCCGAGCACGTTGCGGGTATCGTTGAGCACGGCCTGGTAGCCGGAGCTAGCCAGCGCCTCCGTGTAGGCCCGGGCGCCGGCCTTGATGCTGTCGGTGGTGAGGTAGCCCATCCAGTCCACCGCAATCCAGCGGTTTGCGGTATCCTGCTCCACGCTGATATAGGTGCGGCCCAGCGCATTCTGTAGGGTCTGTTTCATGGGTAGTAGAGGGCAAAAGACAGCAACCACCTTCCGGCGCTATTGGCCGATGGGGAAGAGCGAAAAAACAGGCTAGCCGTGCAGCGCGTTGCGTAGCCAGCGCTTGGCCTCGGGCAGGGTGCGGTGGTGGGAAGGCTCGATGACGTAGGCGGCGGCTGCCTCTGTGTTGGCCGTGTAGTTCTGCACGGCAATCTGCCCGAACACGTTTTCGGCCAGCACGAAGCTCACGTGCCGGATGCCGGCGGCGTAGGCCCGGGGGTTCCAGACGGTATCGAGCCAGGTCTGGTCGGCGGGAGTGATGGCGCTGATCAGGCGCGTATCGGCCAGCCAGCCCAGCGGCTGGGTGCGGGTGGCTTCCTCGATGTACAGGTCCAGGCCCCGCTCCATGAGCGACTGAAACTGCTGGCGGTTGGCAAAGCCATGCCACTGTACAATCAGGCAGGGAACTTCCCGCGCCAGCAGCATAGAGCCATACGATTCCTCAATCAGGACGATATCAGCCATTAGGAAGAAGTGAGGTAGTAAATAGTGATTGAAGCCGCGCCCAACCGATGTACAAACATACCACGCCCCCGCGGTAAGCCCTAGCGTTACAGTAACCGTTTGTGGGTCGCGCCCAGTGCTATCAGATAGCAGCCAACAACTTGGTATTGTCTGCTATGAAGAAAATTCAGGCAGACAGGAACAGATACTATAAAGCAGATAGATACTGTCTCCCTAGTTGCTACTATTCGCAGCTTACTTCAAATAGACTCCGTCGACCATTTCGTATGCGGTAGAACTCCATCGTGCCAGCTTCTTTTCTCAGGCTGTCGCCTACCAGCAGCGAGTCCCATAAGTGGCTCCTGTCGTAGAAATACAAGGTAAACTCACTATCACCCTTTGGCTGCTGGATACCTATCCTCGGATAAGTATGATTAAGACTGTCGTTGTATTTTTTAACTACTACCGCTTTAATTTCCATCGGTAGAATTTGCTCACGGTAGTACTCCTGGCAATCTGCACAAGACGTCAGGCCACTCACAAGCAGCAATAAGCAGCGTCTTTTCATCTTAGTCCAGCTTTCTACTTCACTTCTTCCACGGCAGCGGCACGCGGCTCTCGGTGCCGGCCCGCAGCCGCCCAATGTTGGCGCGGTGGGTGTAGACGAGCAGCGCCGCCAGGATAAAGCCGAACCACACCAGCAGCGGATTCTGCGGCCGAAACGCCGGCAGCAGCTGCAGCAGCGCAAACGCCACCCCGGCCGACATGCTGCTCAACGAAACGTACTGCGTGGTGGCCAGCACCGCCAGAAACACCAGCACACACACGCCCACCGTGGCGGGCGCAATGGCCAGCATCATGCCCAGCACCGTGGCCACGCCCTTGCCGCCCCGGAACCCCGCAAACACCGGGTAGATGTGCCCCACAATGGCCAGAATACCGCAGGCCAGCTGGAAATACAGCAGCTGCCCGGGCGTGATGGCGCCCTGATTGAGCATCACCTGAGCCAGCGAGGTGGCGGCCCAGCCTTTCAGTACATCAATGGCCATGACAAAGGAGCCCGGCTTCTTGCCCAGCACCCGGAAGGTGTTGGTGGCGCCGGCGTTGCCGGAGCCATGCTCCCGGATATCGAGGCCGAAGAAGCGCTGGCCCACCCACAGGGCCGTGGGGATGGAGCCAAGCAGGTAGGCGGCCAGCAGCAGGCCGAGGATGATAGCAAGATTCATGGGCACAGAGAGAGGAACAGGGCCAAAGATAGAAAGTGCTGCATACGCTTCCGCGCGCCAGTTGGCCAACGGCGTGTAGGGCCGCAGCAAGGAGGCCCGGCAAGACATACGCTGCACTGCACAGGCTGAAGCCTGTGCTACAACGCAAAACGCCCCGGCCGGGGGCCGGGGCGCTGGTAGCTTAGGAGTCGCCGAAGGGGTCGTCTTCGTTGTTTTTCTTCTTCTTGGCGTCCTCTTTGGCTTTCTTCTCTTCTTCCTTCTTCAGTCGCTCGGCTTCCTTCTTGGCCTGCTTGGGGTCTACGGCAGGCTCTTCGTCGGCGGGGTCGGCGGCTACGGGCTCGGCGGCTTTCTTGGCCTTCTTGCCGGTGTCTTCTGCTGGCTTCTTGCTGGTGTCTTCCACTGGCGTTTCGTCGGCCCCGAAGGCGGCTTCCTCCTTCTTGTTTTTCTTCTTCTTCTCGACCGGGGCTTCCTCAATCGGCATGCCGTCGGCATCGAAGGCGGGCTCGTTGCCTTTCTTCTTTTTCTTCTTGCTGGTATCCTGGTCGAAGTCGAAGTTGCCGGTGCTCTGTGCGCCCGACGATACCGGCGCCTTGATCTTCTTGGGGTCTTCGCGCAGGTAGTCTTTGCGGAAGTGCGTCAGGTACTGCTGCACCTCCTGGTCGTCGCCGAGGAAGAAGCCGTACTGGGTGGCCGTGTTGTAGTCGCCTTTGGCGGCGCGGCCCACAATCTCGTCGAAGGAACCGTGCTGGGCCTTAGCCAGCAGCGCCGTGCCCGAGTACTTGAGGAAGTACCAGGTCTGAGGCTCGGCTTCCAGGTAGAGGTTCACCTCGTCGGTGTTGTTTTCGCCTTTCCGGATTTCAATGTAGCCGTCAATCAGCGCGTTCAGATCCTTCTTGCCGACACTCACCAGGCCAATCTTGCCCACCGAGTACCAGGCCTTAAACTTCTCGTTCCAGCGCAGATTCACCTTGTTGAGCACCACCGTGTGCAGCATCTTGGCCGAGAGCTTCTGCAGCGGCTCGTACTTGCCGCGGCGCTCGGCGTAGGTCTGCACGGCCTTGTTGCCGATGAACTCGGCCAGCTTGTAGAGCTCGTCCTGCGAGCCGTCGAGGGCTTCGGGCGCGCCTTTGGTGTTGGTGGCCATATCGGCGGCCATGGCTTCCACGGCTTTCTCCGGCAGGTTGATGTCGAAGATCAGGAAGCTGTTGATGGAGTAGCGGTTGCTGTCGGGGCGGGCGGTGCCCACGCCGGAGGCCGTGATGCCGTAGTCTTTGCTGGAGTTGATGAAGTTGAGCTTGCCGCGGAAGCGCAGCGACGAAGTGGAATCCACGAAGCTCAGCACCGAGCCTTCGTACTGGTTGGGGTCGGCCAGGTCGTGCTTGGCAATGGTGTACACGCCCTTCTTCTGGTCGAAGGCCAGCGTGCCGCCCGCCTGGAAGAAGTTCCGGTCGATGATGTCGGGCTTGGGGCCGGCGAAGAGCGGGTACACCTTGCCCGTGCCGTCGGACAGGAACAGGCCCGTGAACAGGTTGTCGTCGGCAGCCTTCACGCCGGGCTCCGGAATCCGCAGTCGGATGGCCTTGGGGTCGATGGAGTCCTGCACCGCAAACCACTCAGCGGCGGTGGGCACCTTACTGAACTCCAGCCGCGCCTGCCCATCGAAGATGAAGCCTTTGCGCTTGGAGCTCATGTTTACGCCGCCCCGGTAGGCAATGCGCGGCGCGAGGTGGAACTTGTCTTTGGCATCAATAGTAGCCACGGCCGTGGTGGGCGGCGAGAGCGGGGCGTTGCCGCTGTCGTCGTTGCGCTTGAGCAGGCCGCCTTTCTTGGCCGCCACCGGCTTCGTGCCTTTCGCCGAGCCCATGCCCACTGCCGCCGAGTCGACCTGGAAGTTGGCGAACTTGATGGCGAAGGAGTCGGCCGCAGCGTTTTTGTAGCTATAGAGGGCGTTGCCGGTGAAGGCCGTGCGCGAGAGAACCTTGATTTCGCCCTGATACAGCTTGTGGAACTTGGCCAGCGTGTCCATCACGATGCCCGCGTTCTGGAAGGTGCGCATTTGGGCATTGGCCAGGATGTACACTTTGCTGGAGTCCGGCGAAATCCAGGCGTCGGCGGAGGCAATGTAGGGCACGCCGCCGGCCACCAGGCGGTAGCGGGCCAGGTCGTACTGACCGGTAGCCGCCCGGAACTTCAGGCCGTTCTGGTCTTTGCGGGTCGAGTAGAAGTAGGAGCGCGTAGAGTCGGCGCCGGGCGCCACCTTCAGCTGCACCAGCTTCTTCTTGAAGTCCCAGACCCCGCCCGACAGCGTGGTTTTGTACTCGGAATACGGCAGGTCGATGCTGGACTTATTGTCGTCGGCTTCGCGGGCAAAGATGGTGTTGCCGTTCTTCACGTCGTAGCCGAAGGCCACGTTGTTGGCCGTGAGGGCGGGCTTGTTGGGCTCCGCCGACTTGATGCTGAGCGTGGAGCGCTTGCCACTGTAGCTGGTGGGCTTGAAGGCAATCTGAGTGGCGCGGATAAAGGACTGCGGCCCTTCAATGCGGCCGTCGCCGTAGAGGCCGCCCGGCGAGAGGGTGGCCACGCCCTTGAAGCCGTACTGGTCGCCGTAGAGCAGCATGGGCTTGCCCGCGGTGCCGGCCTGGGTGCTCAGGTACATCGAGTCCTGCTTCACGGCCCACTTCATCTGGTAGCCAGGCGGCAGGTTCACTTTGGTAAACTCGGTGCCGTTCAGCGGCCCCGGCAGAATGGTGCCGGCCTTGCCCACCGTCACTACGGAGTCTTTGTAGAAGATAAACTGGTCGGAGCTGAGCGTGCTGGTCAGGTACTTCACGTCGCCGATGCCCTGGATACCGCGGTTGCTCATCTTCACCTTATTGAACAGGCGGCCCTTGCCGCCATACACCGGCACGCCTTCCTTGGGCAGGTCGTAGGTGAAGCCCAGCGAGCCGTCTTCCTGCAGACTGAGCTTGGTTTTGATGTCGGGCACGATGCCGCCGCTCACGAACGTGCCCTTAAAGCCCACCGCCGAGCGGTTTTTATTGTTGAGCGAGTCGAGCTTGAAGGGCGGAATGTCGAAGTACACCGTGGTGTCGTAGGCGCCGCCCAGCACCTCGGGCTTGTCGAAGTACACGTAGGCGCCGGTGGTGGCGTCAAACGACGGATAAGCGCCCAGCTTCTTGCGCCCCGACTTGTTGTTGGGGTGGTTGATGTAGAGCTTACCGGTGGAGGTTTTCTTCTTATTGGTGAGCGTGAAGTCGGTGTCTTTGCGGGCCTTCATCACCGAGCCTTTCGAGTTCTTGCCCTTCACGATGATGGAGTCAATCTGGGCCAGGTCGATGAAGAAGCCGTCGTAGTCGAACCGGAACTCCTTGCCCTTGAACACGAAGGCCGAGGCCACCACTGTGCCATTGAACAGCACGCCGCGGTTTTTCTGGATGCGGATGATGCTGGAGTCGGGCTTCACGAACACCGTCACGGAGTCGTCGGAGAAGTTGAAGCGGTCCACGCCCCGCACAATCAGGTCGTTGCTGGTGAGGTTGAGGGTGGCGTTCTTGCCCGACGGCGACAGACTCTTGATGGCAATGTGGTCGTAGTCTTTCTTGCCGCGCGAGGAATTCACGTAGTGCAGGGCCTTGGGCCGCAGCGTAATCTGCTGGGTCTGGGGGTTCCAGTCCACGTAGCCGTCGCGGGCGAGGCCGGCGGCGGCGGAGCGCACGTTTTCGGGCTTGAGCTTGCGGAAATCGGCCACTTCCTGCACCGTGAAGCGCTTGCGGTTGCCGTTTTCGGCGCTGAAGCCCACCACCATCTGCAGCGGGTGCAGCTTGTTGATGGCCTTGATCTGCTGGTAGCGGGTGTTGGTGTAGAACTCCTTGCTCTCGAAGTTGGCCGTCACCTGGTTTTTGGCCGTCAGGATGGAGAACTGGATATCGGGCGTCCGGATGGGCCAGGTCAGCATCTCGGCCGTGATTTCCATCTGGTGGTAGGAGTCGTAGTAGGGCGTGGTTTTGTAGAGGCCGGCCTCGCGGGCCAACTGCAGAATCTGCGCCTTCTTGTTGAACTTCAGCTTCACGCCGGGGTGGGTGAGCGAGTCAATCTTGTCCTCGAAAATCGACACCGAAGCCCGCTCCGCCGTGATAACCGAGTCGCCGAGCACGTAGGCCCGGCTGTCGGCCCGGAACTTGGGCTTGCCGTCCACGTCCACGAAAATGCGCGACAACGAGCCATCCAGCGAGGCCGACAGCGTGCGGCTGCCCGCCAGCGAGAAGCCCCCGTAGTAGCGGATATTGTCGCCGATGTTCTTGACGCGGGCGTCGTTGGTGAGCGAGATAAAGCGCGGGTAGCCGGAGTCGGCGGTGCCCGCTTTCTTCTTCACACTCTTGTAGGATAGCGCGCCTTTCACCGGCGCTTCCAGCACTGCCGGATACGTCAGCGTCACGGGCTCAGCCGTGAACTCGGGGCGGTTGAGGTCGAAGTCGTAGGTGCTGAGGTCGGCCGTGACAGGGTTGCCGTTCACCTGCCAGGCGTACTGGCCGCCGTAGCCCACAAACTTGCCGGTGAGAGGCAGCACGGCCCCGCTGGTTTTGGTGATGGTGACGGAGTCGGCGCTGCTGGAAATGAACAGGTCGGCGTCCTTGAGCAGCAGCACCGGGCCGCGCGTGGGTGGGGCCACGTAGCTGTCGAAGTAGGGCGCGGGCTCATACACCGGCTCCGGCGCGGGAGTGGCGGCGGGAGTGGCGCCGGCTTTGGCGGGGGCGGCTTTGGTGGTTTTCTTGGGCGTGCCCCAGCCGTCGTTACTGTCGCCCCAGCCGCTGCCGCTGCTGCTCCACAGGTCGGCGGTGTCCCAGCCGTCGGAGCTGCGCTTTTTGGCGGGCTTCTTGGCGGCCGGCTTGGCGGCGGCTTTGGTGTTGAGCGGCTGCGTGACTACCGGCGCCGAAACGGGGGCGGGCGCTGGAGCTGGCGCGGGCGCCATGCTGGGCATGTCCTGGTCGTTGTAGGCAAAGGAGAAGCTGCCCCCTACCACCCGCAACGAGCTGTAGCGCGAGCTATACAGCACCTTGGTATCCAGAAACTGGGCCGTGCTGCTGATGAACTTGGCCGCTTCCGGCCCCGGGTCGCGACGCACGGTTTTGGTCAGCACGTCCAGCAGCTCGTCGGTCTGGCGGTCGGTGAAGTTCTGCACGGTAGCCCCGGCCACAATGGCCCCGAACAGGGCCTCCAGGTGCGGGCGGGGCTTGTAGCCCAGGGTCTGCATCTGTTGGGTTAGGGCCACAATGGTGCCCTGCTGAGTGGCCGTGAGCTTGCTGCTGCCCCAGAGCTGCTGCAGCTTGGCGGCCGTATTTTTGGCGGCCGCGTTGTTGGTGGCCGCCATCATCAGCTGCACATCCTGGATAAACTGCGCGGGGTCGGCGGATAGCTTGCCATTAAAGCGCGGCACGGCGGCCGGGGTGGCGGCAGGCTGCTGGCGGGCAGGCGTTTGCGGCTTGGGTTGCTGGGCCAGGGCGGGCATACTCAGTGCCAGCAGCAGGGCGCTCAGCCACCCGAAAGCGAATTGCTTCATAGGAAAATTCGTCGGAACCTGATAAGTCGCCTACAATTTCGTTAATAGTCGGCATACTCGGAGGCATGGCGGCACCCGCTCCGGTATTTTGCTGGTTTCGGACTATTTACCTCGCCTACCGTCCTACAATCAGCGTCAGTGCCAAACTGATTTCGGGCCCACCCGACAGCAATAAATAATGCAACAGACACACAAATTTCTTGCAAAGTTTACCGCCCAGCTCAGCTAAAACGGTATCTTTCGGAATGTATCTGCGTATCTTATAAGCAGAACTTTCTCCTTTGCCTTGTCTTATGCTAAACGCTGCTTCCCGGCTTTCTGCCCTCGCCCCGAACGCGCTGCTGCGCGCCGTTCAGACGCTGCGCGACGACATCACGCAACGCCTAGGCAAGTCTTCCGCTACCGTATCGGAGTGGAAGGAAATGCTGCTACTCGTCGATCCTGAAGTGCAGGTGCGGCCCGAGTGCGGCACCATCATCGTGCGCCGGGGCAAAGCCGCCCTCGACCGGCTGGCCCGCCACTTCCTGGTGTCGCCGCAGGACGTGCTGCCCGCACTCAACTGCAAAGCACTGGTCCACGAAAACCCCGTAGACTACGGCCTTTCCGACGAGGAATGGCTGGCGCTCTGCCTCTAATCTTTCCCTGACCTTCAACAAGAAAGGCCCGCACTACTCGGTAGTGCGGGCCTTCTTTTTTTGCTGTTGGCGAAATCTACTACGCCTGATAGAAAATGGCCGATACCCAGTGGTTCTGGGTGCGGTGGCTGCCGTAGCGCAGGCCGTGTTGCTCGGCCGCCGCCCGGATCAGGGCCAGGTCTTCCTCGTAAAAACCCGAGAACAGAATGGGGCAGCCGGGCTTCAGGTACTGGCCGTAAGCGCCCATGTCGTCGAGGAGCACGTTGCGGTTGATGTTGGCCAGGATGATGTCGAACGGGGCCTCCCCTTCCAGCGCGGTGATGTCGCCGAGGCGGGCTTCCACCTTGTCCTGCACGTTGTTTTCGAGGGCATTGTCGGCGGCGTTTTCGGCGGTCCAGGGCTCCACGTCCACGGCCAGCACGTAGCTCGCGCCCAGGTGCACGGCCATAATGGCCAGGATGCCGGTGCCGCAGCCCATGTCCAGCACGCGCTTGCCCTGGTGGTCTACGTCGAGCTGGTTGGCAATCATCAGGGCCGTGGTGTCGTGGTGGCCGGTGCCGAACGACATGCGGGGCATAATCACGATTTCGTACTCCAGGTCGGGCCGGGCCTCGTGGAACGGCGCCCGCACCGACACCTTATCGGCAATGACCAGCGCCTCGAAGTTCTTTTCCCACTCGGCATTCCAGTTCTGGCGCGTAATCACGCGGTGCTCGTAGCCCAGCTCGCCCTGGCCCTCGTAGCGGCTCATGATTTCGGTTACGGCGTCGGCCGCAAACTGGTCTTCGTCGATGTAGGCGCAGAAGCCCTCGTCGTTGTCTTCGAAAGTGGTGTAGCCTACTTCGGCCAGCTCGGCCACCAGAATGTCGGCCAGCTCCCGGGGGGCCAGCACGCGCACTTCAACAAAATCCATAGTCAGGAAGGAAAAAATCAGGGTTAGCCGGCCGGGCCGGGCCGCAAAGGTCGCAGGAAAATCGGGCCGGGCCAACGCGGCCGGTTAAACCGCCGCCGGCTTCAGCTATCTATTGATGTATATAAATATTACTTCCTTTGAAGCTCCAACCTTCCTCTTTCCAACCACCTTTTTATGAAAACAACGATTCGACTCGTAGCCTCCTGCGCGCTGCTGGGCCTGCTGGCCTCCTGCGGCAAGAAAGACGCCGCCGAAGACACCGCCACTACCACCGAAAACACCACGGCCGCCACCACTACTGAGGCGCCAGCCACCACCGAAGCCGCTACCGAAACGGCGGCCGCCACCACCGCCCCGGGTGCCACCTTCGACCTCAGCACCGTGCCCGTAAGCAGCGCCAGCCTGGGCGCCTGGCCCTATCTGAGCGGCCTGAAAGGCTACCACACCCCCTACGACAGCGACAGTACCGGCTTCGACTTCGACCGCGCCTACGTGTACGACGGCAAAAACCTGGTGGCCGTGGAAGGCCGCATCGTGAGCCGCCACTTCCGCCCCGTGGATTCCGAGAAGCCGGCTTCGGAGCTGATGCAGCAGCGCAACTACGAAAACCTGATCAAGAGCTTGGGCGGCGTGAAAGTGTCGTCGGGTGAGGTGTCGCAGGACGCCATCAAGGCTATTAGAGAAGACGAGTACGAAAAGCACGACACCAACATTTCCGGCCCTGCCGACACGTACGTCATCCGCCAGAAAGACAAGGAAGTGTGGGTGCAGATGCAGCCCACCGGCTCCGACTACGTGCTCAACGTTATCGAAAAAGCCGGCATGCAGCAGCAGGCCGGCGTGGTGAATGCCGCCGACATAAAAAAAACTAGACGCGGACGGCCACATAGCCCTCTACCTGAACTTCGACACGGATAAGGCCACCCTGCGGCCCGAGGCCGCGGCCGGCGTGGCGGAAGTGCTGGCGCTGCTACGCCAGAATCCGCAGCTGCGCCTGTCCGTGCAGGGCCACACCGACAATGCCGGCACTTCGGCCCACAACCAGCAGCTTTCCGAAGCCCGGGCCCGCACCGTGGTGGCGGCGCTAACCACAGCCGGTACGGCCGCCAGCCGCCTGCAAGCCACCGGCCTCGGCCAGACCAAGCCGCTGGCCGACAACGCCACGGAAGCCGGCCGCGCCAAAAACCGGCGCGTAGAGCTGGTGAAGCTGTAGGTCATACGCCCAAAAAAGAGCCCTTGCTCAGTTGAGCAAGGGCTTCTTTTTTATGGATACAAACCGGCTACTGCTTGCGGCAGCCGGCAAAGGAGCGCACTTTGGTGTAGCTGATGCTGAAGTCGGCCAGGCCGCGGTTCGGGCTCACGAACAGCACGTAGTCGGCGAAGTCGCGGGTTTCGGTGAAGTACCACAGGCCGGGCTTGTCGGCGAAGAGCTTGTTGCTTTCCGGAAACACCAGCACGTCGGCGAAGGCCTCTTCCGGCTCCTCATACACCGCCCCGAAGCAGAAGCCGCGGCGGCTGGGGTCGCGCTCCAAGTACACCGAGCCGTAGAGGCGGCACGGCTCCAGTGAAGCCGCTACGGCCGACGCCGCCACAAACGGCGCCCGCGGCTGCGGCGCGGCAAAAGGGTTCAGCGCCAGCAGGCCGGAGAGTATTAGAGTGGAAAGCATACAAAGAAGCTAGGGCGGCCTAAAAAAGCTGTCATCCTGAGGTGGTAGCCGAAGGACCTTATCACGCGGAAACGGCAATTTTCGTTCCAGTGTGGCAAGGTCCTTCGGCTACCGCCTCAGGATGACATACGCTACGTGTGGTAACCTAGAACGACTTGATGATTTCGGTGAAGTCGCGCGACTTGAGGGCGGCGCCGCCGATGAGGCCGCCGTCTACGTCGGGCTGGCTGAACAGCTCGCGGGCGTTCTGGGCGTTGGCCGAGCCGCCGTAGAGGATGGTGGTGTTCAGGGCCGCTTCGGCGTCGTAGGCGCGGGCAATCTGCTCGCGGATGAAGGCGTGCACCTCCTGGGCCTGGGCGCTGGTGGCCGTTTTGCCGGTCCCGATGGCCCAGATGGGCTCGTAGGCAATAACTACCTGGTCGAACTCTTCATTGCTGAGGTGGAACAGGCCGTCTTTCAGCTGCTTGCTGATGTAGTCGAAAGTTTCGTCGGCTTCGCGGGTTTCCAGGCTTTCGCCCACGCAGAAGATGGGCTTCAGGCCGGCGGCCAAGGCAGCTTTCAGCTTCTGGCTCAGCAGCTCGTCGTCCTCACGGAAATACTGGCGGCGCTCCGAGTGGCCCAGAATCACGTACTCCGCGCCCACCGACTGCAGCATCTTGGCCGATACCTCACCGGTGAACGCGCCGCTTTCCTTCTGGTGGCAGTTTTGAGCACCCAGATGGAACTGGCTGCCCGCAGGCAGCTGCTTGCCGATGGAAGCCAGGAACGGAAACGGCGGGCAGATAACCACCTCCACCGCTGAGCCGGTCACTTCATCCTGCACCATGTTGGTGATTTCAGACACCAGCGCCAGGCCATCCTGGAGGGTCATGTTCATTTTCCAGTTGCCGGCAACGAGGTTCTTGCGCATAAGAAGAAGACGAGTAGAAAGGGAAGTTGTTGAAGGGCCAAATTACGGACAATTCAGACGCCCAGCGCCCGGCGCCGGCGGCGCGAGGCCAGCACGAAGCTGCCCGCTGCCACCACCACGGCACCCGCCAGCGCGGCCCAGGCCAGCTCGGGGTACTCGGGGCGGCGCGCCACCCAGATGGCCAGCAACGCCCACGCCCCCACCAGCGCCGGGGCCTCGTCGCGGAACTCGCGGCTCAATAGCAGCCCCAGGCCCACCACCACGGCCAGCAGCAGCAGCGTCAGGAGCACCGTGAGATTCTCGGCGGTCTGCCAGCCCAGCTGCCGCAGCCCGATGGTGATGTTGATGGTGGCGGCCACCGAAATCCAGCCCAGATACAGGGCAAACGGCACGCTGGCCCAGCGCGGCGCGCTGTGCCCCAGCACCCGCCGCCGGGCCCGGCCATACATCACAATCAGCGCAGCCAGAATCACGAGCATGGTGGCTACGCTGGGCAGAATGTGCTCGAAAGCAAACAGCACCACCCAGCCGGCCGTGGCCACACTGGCCAGCGTGAGCGGCTTGGCCACGGCGTCGGGCAGGGTGAGCTGGCGCTGGGCCGGCAGCAGCTGCCACACGGCGTACACCGTCAGGGCCAGGAAAATCAGGCCCCAGATGCTGAACGCGTAGCCGGCCGGCGTGAGCAGCGTCGGGTACTTGGCCGACACCTCGCCCATGTTCTGCCCGTTGAACGGGAAGGCGTTGGAGTAATAGTTGAGGAAGATGTTGCCGAAGATGGCGGCGGCGGCCAGCCAGCGCCAATGGCGGCCGGCAGCGGCGGAGTGTGAGGGAGCAGACATACGAGCAAAGAAAGCAGGCTTCCGTCTACGGCCACGCTACCGCAATGTTGACGCCGGCTTGCGCGCCACGCTCAGAGCCGGTTAGAGCACGCGCAGCACGCTGGCCGAAAAGCGGGCCGGGGGCTGCTGCCACTCCTGCCACAGCTGCTGCCGGTGCGGCGCCTCGCCCAGCAGCCAATTGAACGCCGACTCGGCATCCAGGAAAAAATGCAGCGCAAACGGCGGCTTCAGGGCCGGCTCGTGCACCGGGGCAGTAGCCACCAGGTAGTTGTGCATATCCGTCGGGAGCACCAGGGCCAAGTGCTGCACGGGCGTGGTGGCCATGGCCGCAAACCACTCCTGCGCAATCCAGTTCTGCTCGGGGTAGCCCAGCGGCGGTACGCCCAGCATGTCCACCAGCCAGTTGGTGACGTGCTTGCGGCGGCTGAACGCCATCAGCCACTCCAGCGCTGGCCGGAAGCCCTGCACCTGCTGGCCGGCCCGCCACGCCACGCGCAGCAACCCGGTAGCGGCATCATGCTGCACCCGCAGCATCGGATTTTCCATAATCATCATAGCCCGCTACGCATCCGTTTATCCCTATATAAGTTACCTGATTTGGCGCATTTATCAAGCAGCTATGGCTGGAAAAAGCACCGCCCCCAACCGGCGCAAAGCTGGTTGGGGGCAGTTGAAGCTGAACGGTGTAGAGACGCAATATTTTGCGTCTCGTCGTTGAACGGTACCGTCAAACGATTAACGTAACAACATCAGCAACGACGAGACGCAAAATATTGCGTCTCTACACCGTTCAGCCGGCTTTTTATAGCTTCTCGGCCAGGAAGCGGGCGGTGTGGTTGGTGTCTTTTTGCTTCACCATTTCCTCGGGCGTGCCTTCGAAGAGCAGGTGGCCGCCGTTGATACCGCCCTCGGGGCCCAGGTCAATTACCCAGTCGGCGCACTTGATGATGTCCATGTTGTGCTCGATGATGAGCACCGAGTTGCCCTGCTCCACCAGCGCGTTCAGGGCCGTCATCAGCTTGTTGATGTCGTGGAAGTGCAGGCCGGTGCTGGGCTCGTCGAAAATGAACAGGATTTTATCGTTCTGCAGGGTGTTGCCCTTAGTCAGGAACGAAGCCAGCTTCACGCGCTGGGCCTCCCCGCCCGACAGCGTGTTGGCCGACTGCCCCAGGCGGATGTAGCCTAGGCCCACGTCATCGAGCGGCTTGAGACGCTCCACGATTTTGGGCTGGTCCTTAAAGAAGGTGATGCTGTCCTCGATGGTCATGTCGAGCACGTCGTTGATGGCCTTGTCCTGGAACTTCACGTCCAGCACGTCCTGCTTGAACTTGCGGCCCTCGCAGGCTTCGCAGGTCAGGTAGATGTCGGCCATGAACTGCATTTCAATCTTCACCTGGCCTTCGCCCTGGCACACCTCGCAACGGCCCCCGTCGATGTTGAACGAGAAGTGCGAGGGTTTGAAGCCGCGGGCTTTGGCCAGCGGCTGGTCGGCAAACAGGGTGCGGATGGCGTCGTAGGCCTTCACGTAGGTGACGGGGTTCGAGCGGCTGCTCTTGCCGATGGGGTTCTGGTCCACAAACTCCACGTGGGTTACCTGGCCGTTCACGCCGGTGAGGCGGTCGAACTTGCCGGTAGCTTCGCCCGCGCCGCCACCCAGCTGCTTGAGCAGGGCCGGGGCCAGAATCCGCCGAATCAGGGTGGATTTGCCGGAGCCCGATACGCCCGTTACCACCGTCATCACGTTCAGCGGAAACTTCACCGACACGTTTTTGAGGTTGTTTTCGCGGGCGCCGGTTAGCTCCAGCGCGTTGCGCCAGGGGCGGCGAGTTTTGGGCACTTCCACCGCCATGCGGCCGCTCAGGTACTGGCCGGTATAGGTGTCCGAGGTCAGCACCTCGGCATACGTTCCCTGGAACTGCAGGATACCGCCACCCGAGCCAGCCTCCGGCCCGATGTCGATAATCTGGTCGGCCTGCTCCATCATCTTGTCCTCGTGCTCCACCACAATCACGGTGTTGCCGAGCTGCTGCAAGGAGCGCAGCACGCCAATCAGCTGCTCGGCGTCCTTGGGGTGCAAGCCGATGCTGGGCTCATCGAGAATATACATCGAGCCCACCAGCGCCGAACCCAGCGAGGTAGCCAACGAAATCCGCTGGCTCTCCCCGCCCGAGAGCGTGCTGCTGAGGCGGTTGAGCGTCAGGTAGCCCAAACCCACGCGGTTCAGGTACTCCAGGCGGTTGGTTACTTCCGTCACGAGGCGCTCGGCTACTTTGGCTTCGTGCTCGGGCAGGTCGAGGGTCTGGAAAAACTCCAGCGCCCGGCTCACCGGCAGCAGCACCAGGTCGGTGATGCTCTGGCCCTGAATTTTCACGTACTGGGCGTCTTTGCGCAGGCGGGTGCCCCGGCAGTCGGGGCAGGTGGTGCGGCCCCGGTAACGGCTCTGCAGCACCCGGTACTGGATTTTGTGGGTCTGCTCACTCACCCACTTGAAGTAGGTATCGAGGCCGTCGAAGTACTTGTTGCCTTTCCAGAGCAACGTGCGCTCGGCTTCGCTCAGCTCGTTGTAGGGCCGGTGAATGGGGAAATCGAAGCGGATGCCGTTTTTCAGCAGGGGCTTCAGCCACTCGCTCTGCTTGTCGGTGCGCCAAGGGGCAATGGCGCCCTCGTACACCGTCAGGCTCTTGTCCGGAATTACCAGGTCCTCATCAATGCCCAGCACCGAGCCGAACCCTTCGCAGGTCTGGCAGGCGCCGTAGGGGTTGTTGAATGAGAAGAAGTTGACGCTCGGTTCCTCAAACACCACCCCGTCCAGTTCAAACCGGTCGGAGAAGGTTCGTTGTTCGTTTTTCGTTGTTTGTTGTTCGTCTCCGCTGGCTTCGTCCTCACGAGAAACGAGAAACGAACTACGAACAACGATGCTGCCGTGGCCCTCGAAGAAGGCGGTTTGCACCGAGTCGGCGAGGCGGAAGGTCAGATCTTCGTCGCCGGGGATGATGACGGCGCGGTCAATCATGATGAAGACTTCGCCCGTTACTTCGGGCTGGCCTTCGGCAATGAGTTCTTCGATGAAGGCGGTTTCGCCGTTCACTACTACCCGGCTGTAGCCTTTCTGGAGCAGCAAATCCAGCTCCTTGCTCATCGGGCGGCCGTCCTGGGCGGGCTGCAGGGGGGCCAGCAGCATCACGCGGGTATCGGCGGGCAGGTGCATGAGGTAGTCCACCACGTCGGCCACGTTGTCCTTCTTCACCTGCTCGCCGCTCACGGGCGAGAACGTGCGGCCCACCCGCGCAAACAGCAGCTTAAGGTAGTCGTAGATTTCGGTGCTGGTGCCCACGGTGGAGCGGTTGTTCTTGATGCTGACCTTCTGCTCGATGGCAATGGCCGGCGAGATGCCCCGGATGTAGTCCACGTCGGGCTTGTCCATGCGGCCCAGAAACTGGCGGGCGTAGCTGCTGAGGCTCTCCACGTACATGCGCTGGCCCTCGGCGTACAGCGTATCAAACGCCAGCGAGGACTTGCCCGAGCCCGACAGGCCCGTTACCACAATGAACTTGTTGCGCGGCAGCGCCACGCTCAGGTTCTTGAGGTTGTGGACGCGAGCGTTTTTGATGAGGATAAACTCGCGCGGGTCGAGCTGGTCAATGGGGTCGGCCGCGGGGGCGGCTACTTGCAGAGCGGAATTGTCAGCCATAGAACGGGTAAACAGCCGGGGCCCGGGGTTTGGTTTCCCTGGGCGCGGTTTAGGTCAGGCGAAGGTACGGGGGAATACGGCCGGGCCGAACTAGCGGTGCAACAACCGCCCGCAGGCACCCACAATTTCTTAACATTGTGCTACGTCCTGTTATTTCCTTCCGATGTCCATCACCAGTCCGTTAGCGTCTCTCTATACCGTTTTACAAGCCGTTCGCACCAGTGCGGAACTCAACGCGCCACTACTCCGCAAGAATGAGGCAGCTACTCGCACCGTTCTGATTGACCCTATACTGCGGGTGCTTGGCTGGGATACAGCAAATGTGCTCATGGTAGAGCCTGAGAAAACTATCAACTCATCTTGGCGTGCGGATTATGCTTTACATAACAGCGAGGGCAAGATTTCCTGTCTTATCGAGGCAAAATGCTTGAACTCCGATTTGCAACATAAGTCAGTAGTACAACAGGTACTAGGCTATGCCTTCGGATTTGGCATCACGAAAATAGTTTTGACAGATGGAATGAAGTGGCACTTCTATGATGATTTCAAACCCGGTGATACCCCTCTTACAGCTGGCTTCGACATCAAAAAAGACACTTTAGCCACCTGTGCGCTGCTATTGCTGACATGGCTGGATGCCGCCCATAGCGGACATGGCATCAACATACCTATTTCTTCCGCACCGAAAGCCGCTTTTGCTTCTCCAAGTATTGCCCACATCCCGGAGCAGCCAAAGCCTCAGAAAGAAGCAACTGACCAAACAGCCTTTATAGGCCTGACTCACCTTACCACGCTTCCTGCCTTACCTGAGCAGAAACCCAGACAGCTCCGGCTGCCTGATGGCTCAGTGTTGGCCATTAAGACTTGGAAGGATATTCTGATAAAAACCAGCCTTTACGTTCTTCAACACCAGCCAGCTGTTACTATACCCTATCCCGACAAAGCCGGTAAGAAGAAGTTTCTGTTCGGTTGGGAGAAACCCGCCGCCGGCATTGGTTATAAGGAAACCACCCTGTACGGGCGCCCCCTATTCATCTATACTAACTACAGCGCGCCCGACTGCGTGGCAAATACTCTGCATGCGCTGAAACTGCTGTCCGGCAAAGAGACTGAAGCAGTTGCTGTTGCTTTTTAGCAAGCCCTACTTCTTCAGCCCCTTCCCTACTACCCGCGTCCACTCCCGGTAACCGGCAGGTGTCATGTGCAGGCTGTCCGACACGTAAAACTGCGGCTGCGGCTTGCCGTTGGGGCCCAGCAGCGGCGTGGCGGTATCCACGTAGCGCAGGTATTTCGGGTGGGCGGCCACGTACTCGCGGATGAGGCGGTTGGCTTCCTGCACTTTGGGATAGAGCGCCCAGCGCGAGGGGCTGGGTTTGATGGCCAGAAACACCAGCGGCACCTTGGGCAGCTTCTGCTGCATCAGCTGCTCAAACGCCAGAAACGACTGAAACACCTCCTGCGCCGACGCGCCGGCCCCAATATCGTTGTCGCCTTCGTAGAGCACCACCTGCCGGGGCTGGTAGGCTACCACCAGCTTCTCGAAGAAGTAGAGGGCATCGGGGAAGCGGGAGCCGCCGAAGCCGCGGTTGAGCACCGGGCGGCCCGGGAAATCCTGGCGCAGCGTTTCCCACTTGCGGATGGACGAGCTTCCGTAAAACAGAATGGGCTTGCGCGGTGGCGGCGTGAGGCTGTCCTGGCGGGCGAAGGCGCGCAGCTCTTGCGTCCACTGGGCGGGGTTGAGGGGCGGCACGGTTGCCGACTGGGCCACACTGTGGCCGGGAGCGGCCAGCAGCAGGCCGGCGGCCACGGCCAGCCAGCGCATCGAATTCAGCATAGACATACAAGAAAGAGGAAGCCGCGTGGTAACTATGTATCCAGTAGTCGGGCGGCACGTACCAAAGGCTGCTTCTATCCTGTACTTTTTGCGCCGGCCCGGCGAACGGGCCGCCTACCCAATGCCTATCGAACTTTTCATCGGCGACGTGACGCTGGAACGGTTTCCCGGCAAGGGCGGCTGGACGTATGCGCCGCTGCCGGCCACGGTGGCGGCTCCCAGGTCGTGGTTCAACCAGCTGCGGGTAAGCGGGCAGATTGACGACTTCGCACTCGAAAACGCCACGCTGATGCCGCTGGGTGGGGGCCAACTGTTTCTGCCGGTACGCGCCGCCATCCGCAAGCAAATCGGCAAGGAAGCCGGCGACGTGGTGCGCCTGCAGCTGCTGTGCGCCGACGAAGAGGCGCCGCTCATGGTATCAGAAGAGGATTTCACGGAATGCCTAGCGGAAGTGCCGGGGGCGCTGGCCTGCTACGCACAGCTGCCCGCCACCGCTCGGCAGGCCTGGGTGGCGTGGGTGGCCGCCGCCCCCACCGACGAGCAGAAAGTAGCTCGCATGGAAACTGCCTGCCAGCGCCTAGCCGCTCACTCCGGCCCGGCACCCTGCTTGCCGTCCGCCTGAACCTGCGGTGGTAATCAGCCCAAGTCAGCGTGTGGCCGAGCTAGGGGGCCAAGCTCAAGCGCAACATCCGGGCAGCAGAGCGGGTATAGCCAACGTGTCTTTTATCGTTCACTAGCCTCTCTTCGTCATGAAAATCACTGCCAATATCTTCCTCTTTCTGCTTACCGTGCTGGTAGGCGCTTGCTCGCCCTCTGTGGCCGTGCAGCAGCGCCCCGGCACCGACTTCTCGCAGTACAAAACCTACGACTGGGCCACTACGGAGGTGAAATCGGCCAGCTCGGCCAACCCGATTTACAAGAGCAGCCTCAACGACCAGCAGATTCAGAGCGCCATCAATTCGGAGCTGGCCAAGCGCGGCATCCGGCAGGCCACGGGCCGCACCAAACCCGATTTCTACCTGACCTACCACCTCTACATTGAGGAGGCCGAGCGCACCGTAACCAACCCGCAGCCGGCCGGCTTCGCCTACCCCTACTCCTTTGCGTACCGGGGCCGCTTCCTGCCCATCAACTACGGCTACTTCTACTCGTCGCCGTACTACAACGCCGGCACCCGCACCGAAACCTTCACCGAAGGCACCATGATTCTGGACTTCGTGGATGCGCGCAGCAACAACCTGGTGTGGCGCGGCTCAGTGGCCGACGCCGTGGGCAACCCCGGCCGCATCGGCGAGGAATTCTCTAAATCGGCCAAGGACATCCTCGACAAGTTTCCGGTGGAGAAGCTGTAAACAGCTTGCTTCCGAATCTTAAGCCAGAGCCGCGACCTGTCGCGGCTCTGTTGCGTTTGGGCCGGGCCGGTTTGCGGATACTAAAGCTAAAAGCTAGTTCCCCTCCTTGGAAAATGTCGCGCATCGAGCGAGTGTGGGTTAGGGGTGGTTGATGGCCGATAGAACGATTACTAGAATCTAGTTCTAAACACCGTTCAACGATTGTCAACCACCCCTAACCCCTCCTTTCCAAGGAGGGGAACTAGCTTTTAGCTTTAGCTGCCACTCACCCTGCGCCGAGGCTGAACGGCGTAGCTTTGCAGGGCGGGCGGAGGTTGCCTGCTTACAAGCGGGCGGGTACTTATGAGCTTATTGCAGGTTGCGGGGATTTCGGTGCAGGAAAGCAGCCACACGGCGCTGCAGGACATCAGCTTTGAACTGCCGGAGGGGCGGCGGCTGGCCATTGCGGGCGAAACCGGGGCCGGCAAAAGCACTTTGCTGCAGGTGATTGCCGGACTGGTGCAGCCCACGGCCGGTACCGTTACGTTCGATGGGCGCCGCGTGCATGGGCCCCACGACGTGCTGATTCCGGGGCACCCGGGCGTGGCATATCTGTCGCAGCACTCCGAGCTGCCGCACTCGCTGCGGGTGGAGCAGGTGCTGCGCTACGCCAGCCAGCGGCCGGCCGCCGAAGCCGAGGCCCTGTACGAGCTCTGCCGCATCGGGCACCTGCTGGCGCGCCGCACCGACCAACTGTCGGGTGGCGAGCGGCAGCGCGTGGCGCTGGCCCGGCTGCTGCTGGGCGCCCCGCGCCTGCTGCTGCTCGACGAGCCCTTCTCCAACCTCGACCGCGCCCACAAGCAGCAGCTCAAGGCTGTGCTGGAGGACATCGGGGCCGAGCTGGACCTAACCTGCATCCTCGTCTCGCACGACCCCACCGACACGCTGGCCTGGGCCGAGGAGCTGCTGGTGCTGCAGGCGGGCCGGCTGGTGCAGCAGGGCGCGCCCCGGCAGGTATACCAGCAGCCCGCCAACGAGTACACCGCCGGCCTGTTCGGCGACTACAACCTGCTGACCGGGGCGCTGGCCACGGCGTTGGCGCAGCAGGCCGGCCTGAAACCCCGCCGCAAGCCGCTGCTGGTGCGGCCCGAGGCCCTGCAGCTCCATCCGGAGGGCCCGGGCCTGGCCGGTACCGTGCGGGCCGTGCGCTTCATGGGCAGCTACTCCGAAGTGGACGTAACCCTCAAAGGCGGCCACCTGACGGTAAAAACCGCCGCCCCCACCCTAACGCCCGGCGAGGCCGTGACGGTGGCCGCCTCGGCGGCGTGGTACCTGGGGTAGAGACGCGTATTCGCGTCTCGTCGTTGAACGGCCCGGGGCCGTACTTGCCCGGGCGGCACTACTGTAGAGACGCGTATTCGCGTCTTGTCGTTGAACGACCGGTGTGGGGCCGTGCTGCCCAAGCGGCGCGGACGACGAGACGCGAATACGCGTCTCTACACCGGCAATAAACCCGCAACGGCCGCCCCTGGGCAGGAGCGGACGTTGCGGGTTTGCCTGGAGAAGGGCGCACGTCAGATTGGGGTTAGAAGCTAGTTCCCCTCCTTGGAAAGGAGGGGGCTAGGGGTGGTTGACAATCATTGAACGGTGTTTAGAACTAGATTCTAGTAATCGTTCATACAGCCATCAACACCCCTAGCCCCTCCTTTCCAAGGAGGGGAACTAGCTTTTTAGCTTGTCGCGCTAGCTGATAGCTTTGGCTGGCTGCTCGGTGCGTTGGGCGGTATTGATGGTTTGGCGGGCCGACTGGTAGGCGGTGTAGAAGCGGGGCTCGGGGCGCTGGTAGCGCACGAGGTACTTATCGAGGCGGTTGCGGAGCAGGGCCACGGCGGCGCGCAGGTCGGCGGCGAGGGCCTGGGTGTGGGCTTTGCCGTCGGCGGAGGCGAGGCGGGGGGCCGACTGGCCGGCCTGGAAGAAGGTGAGGGCGGCGGCCAGCTCGGTGAGCTCCTGCTGCGTGACGCCCTGGTTCTGGAGGGCGGCGAAGTGGGCGGTGGCTTGGTCGTGGATGTTTTTACTGATGCGGGCCAGGTCGTTGTCGGGGGCGCGGCGGAGCTGGCGCTCGGTGTAGTCGGCGTCGGTGTGGAGGCGGATGTCCTGCTGCTCGTCGGCGTGGGCGAGCAGGGCGGCGGCTACTTCGGCGGCGCGCTGGGCCAGGTGCTCCTTGGTGGCCTTCTTCACGGCTCCGGCGCTGCGGGGGGCGGCGGCGCTTTGCTGGGTGTCGGCGGTGGGGTCCAGGTCCTGGACCAGGGCGGCCAGCTCGGCGCGGGCCGTGCCCAAGGCTTTGTTGGCGGCATAGACCTCGGCATACTGGTCGAGGACGGCGAGGGTGGCCTGCATCATGGTGAGGCGGGCGCGTTGCTTATCGGTCATAAGAGCATAAGGGTTAAGTACCTGCGGAAGATACGCGGTGGCCGGGAGCATCCGCAACGCCGGGCGGCAACTTTTTTCTGCCGGAGTGGCAACGCCCGCTGCCGCCCTGACAACGCCCGTTGCCCCGGTGGCAACGCCCGCTGCCCGCGTGACAACGGGCCCTGACCGGGTGGCAAGGCCCTCGGCCCCCGTGACAACGCCCCCTGACCCGGTGGCGCCGCCCGCTGCCCCCGTGACAAGGGCCGCCGCCCCCGCGGCACCGCCCAGTGGCGGGCTGACAAGCCGTGCTAACCGGGTGGCATGCGTTGGTAACGGGGGCGCAACGCCCTCAGCCCGCCGCCGCAGAGGCTGGAGCAGCGGTGGGAGTGGGTGTGGCGGGGCAGCGTACTTGAAGCAAGTATTGAGAACTATTTTCTCAATATTCCGCACATTTGAGAAAGCCCCGGACTTATGGACTACTACGCACAGATTTCTATCAACCCCGAAGTACGCTTCGGGCGGCCGTGCATTGCGGGCACGCGCATCAGCGTGGCGGATGTGTTGGGCTGGCTGGGCAGCGGCCAGACGATACCGGAGATTCTGGAGGACTTTCCGAAACTGACCCAGGCGCAGATTCAGGCCTGCCTGCTCTACGCCGCCGACCGGGAGCGGCACTT
The DNA here is from genome assembly GCF_000737515.1 of Hymenobacter sp. APR13. Taxonomy (NCBI): domain Bacteria; kingdom Pseudomonadati; phylum Bacteroidota; class Cytophagia; order Cytophagales; family Hymenobacteraceae; genus Hymenobacter; species Hymenobacter sp. APR13. Next base: position 2,525,777 of record NZ_CP006587.1, on the reverse strand, counting down.
GCGCATTGCCGGATGAAGCTGCTGCTGGACGAAAACATTTCCTACCGGATAGTGGCGTTGCGAGGCAAAACCTACCGATTAATTCGAGATGCACAGATTGATTCCTGAGACAGGCAATCAGGGTTTTGTTGCGATCAGCACAAATGACAAGCTTATGTCGCGCGTTATTCAGAAAAACTTACAACTTTAGCTTCAAGTCAATACATATCTTACCGCAAACGTTCGTGGTACAGATATATTGATGATATTGCCAGCATAATTCACAAAAAAGTAAAAGCATAATGAAAATAGAACTCGAAAACTTTGGTCCTATTAAAAATTTTAAATTTGATTTGGCAAAAGATTTAACTGTTGTGTTTGGCAAAAACAACATCGGTAAATCATATGCCATAACTTGTGTTTATATAATGTTAAAACATATGATAGGCGACTCATTTACAAGATCTTCTTTTGACATACTTTATTTTAGAAGATTCTACAGGGAAAAACCTAACAATTCAGACATTATTATCGATAAAGATATTGATAAGATACTTGTAGATTCTATGTTTAAATTGAGAGATAGTCAAAATTCAGAGGTTGAAATTACCAATGTTATTGAAACTGCATTTAGGCATATGGTATCTGATTCAATAACACAAAATCTAGAAAGATCTTTTAATAATTCATTCTCTTCTATCGATGATCTAAGTAACAAATATTCAAATAAAGGGCTATCGATTACTATGTTCTACAAAGATTTTGATATACTAATAGGTGTAAAAGACAAACATTTAGTTATTACTGAATTAAAACTTAATAATAAAATATTTATTAAAAAGGCAAAAACAAATAGAGCGCCTTTGAGAAATGATCAGAAAACCACACTTTATGTAAAGTCGTTTAATAAAGAAAATAGAAATAATTATATTGAAATGATTCTTAGATATGTTATAATGAATTTGTTTATGAGCTTTAGAAATGAAGTTTCGGCGGTTATAGATAACGTTTACTTTCTTCCTGCGTCAAGATCCGGATTGTATCAAGCATTAAGCACATTTAGTGCTGTAATTGCTGAGTTATCGAAGAGTAGAAATTTTTTAACTAACTCAATAGAGCTTCCTAATATATCTGAGCCTGTGTCTGATTATTTTTTAAATTTATCTAATATCACTTCTGCTAAAAAACAGATGAAGCAAGTTTCTAAAATAGCTACTCAAATTGAGCAAGACATACTTAGGGGGCAAGTTAAGTTCAATCAAGATTCAAGAAGAATATTTTTTTGCCCCTAAAAATATGAATACTGAACTTGAGCTATCCGTAACGTCATCTATGATTTCGGAAATAGCTCCCATAGTAGCATATTTAAAATATATAATAAAGAAAAAAACATCAAGACCTTCAAGGGTACTTAATTTGTACGAAAGAGAAAATCCTGGAGCTTATAGCTTGCTCTTCATAGAAGAACCTGAGGCTCATTTACATCCAGAAGTTCAAGTGATGATTATGGACTTTTTCACTAAAATTATAGGCGAAAAAATAAAAATAGTCATGACAACACATAGTAATTATATGTTTAATAAATTAAGCAATATTCTACTAGAGGATAACATAAATCATGAAAGAGTTGGGTCTTATTTAATGAGAATGACCCCATTAGGCAGTGTAATGGATGAAGAAGCTATGAAAGCAGAAGAAGAAGGAATGGAAGATAATAATTTCTCTGACACTGCTGAGAAGTTGTACTCAGAAAGATTACGCATATATGACAAGTTGGATGCACTAAAAGGATAAACATATGTTAATTAATAATCTAAGAAGTTTTGCTCTAATACTCCCGCATATAAAAGATGAGTGCTGTGAGAATGGTTTTGCTGCGTGTGTAGACCCTGCAATAAACAAAGATGATTTTATCATAATAAAGGTGGATGAATATTATAATAGTCTTTCAATTAAGCGCCCCCCTTCTCCAGACTGTTTGATAATTATTAGATGCAGTCAAGGAGATTTTAACATATATATAGTTGAGCTGAGGGACATAGCAAGTTCAGAAGGATTTGAAATAGAAAAGATAAGAGAAAAATTTTTAACATGTTTAAACGACTTTATGATGGGAGTTCTATCTCAATTCTTTTTAAACACTACTCATGTTCTTAAAAAACCTAGGCTATTTTTGTTACAGATCCATATAATGAAGCCAAAGGAGGCTCTAGAGATAGATTTAATAGGACAACAAAGCTAGATGCCTTGCTTGCTGCCAATACGAAACCACTACGCTTCGGTGAATGGAGGTTAGGAATTGAGCATCGTTATGAGGATCCTATGATATCTGCATGTTGAAACAAAAGGTCACTGAATTACTTCAGTGACCTTTTGTTTCAACAGGTATTTGCATAGGTAGCCCCTATCATACCCCCACCGTTTCCTCACTCACCAGCTCGCTCAGAATCCGTTTGGCGGCCTGTACGCTTTTCACGTCTTCGAAGGAGATGATGAGCTGTTCTTTGCGCTCCTTCATGGAGGCGGAGCGCGGGTGGGTCTGCACGTAGCTGAGGATGTTGCCGAAGGTGGCGCCCTGGAAGTAGGGCTCGTTGTTGGTGGCCGGGATGAAGCCTTTGAGCAGGTTCTTCTTGAGCGTGAGCTTCTCGAAGCCGGTCTGGCAGGCCAGCCAGCGCAGGCGCACGATGTCGGCGAGCTGCTCCACCTCGGCGGGCAGCGGCCCGAAGCGGTCCACGATGCCGGTGAGCAGCTTGCGCAGCTCCTCGGCGTTTTTGGCCCGATCGAGCTTGCTGTAGAGCTGCAGGCGCTCCGAGACGCTGCTCACGTAACGGTCCGGAATGAGCACCTGCAGGTCGGTTTCGATGTTGCACTCCTTGGGGCGGCCGGTGCCGGCGGCTTCCTGCAGGCGCTGGTTAGGGTCGCCGAGGAACAGGTCGCGGAACTCGGTTTCCTTGAGCTCCTGCACGGCTTCGTCGAGAATCTGGTGGTAGGTTTCAAAGCCCAGGTCGTTGATGAAGCCCGACTGCTCGCCGCCCAGCAGGTTGCCCGCGCCCCGGATGTCCAGGTCGCGCATGGCCACGTTGAAGCCCGCGCCCAGGTCCGAGAATTCTTCGAGGGTGCTTAGGCGCTTGCGGGCATCGGAGGGCAAACCGGCCACCGGGGGCGTGAGCAGGTAGCAGTAGGCCTTTTTGTTGGAGCGGCCCACCCGGCCCCGCATCTGGTGCAGGTCACTGAGGCCGTGCATGTGGGCGCGGTTGATGAGGATGGTGTTGGCGTTGGCAATGTCGAGGCCCGACTCGATGAGGGTGGTGGCTACCAGCACGTCGTAGTCGCCGTCCACGAACTTCATCATGCGCTTTTCCAGCAAGTCGCCGTCCATCTGGCCGTGCACGTAGGTCACGCGGGCATCGGGCACGAGGCGCAGAATCATGCTGGCCTGCTCCTCGATGTCCTTCACGCGGTTGTGCACGAAAAACACCTGCCCGCCCCGCTTCAGCTCCCGCGAAATGGTGTCGCGAATCAGCAGCTCATCAAACACGTGCAGCTCCGTTTGCACCGGCTGGCGGTTGGGCGGGGGCGTGGCAATCACCGATAGGTCGCGGGCGCCCATCAGCGAGAAGTGCAGGGTGCGCGGAATGGGCGTGGCCGAGAGCGTGAGCGTGTCCACGTTCACCTTGATTTCCTTGAGCTTGTCCTTGGTTTTCACCCCGAACTTCTGCTCCTCGTCAATCACCAGCAGGCCCAGGTCCTTGAACTGCACGTCCTTGTTGGTGAGGCGGTGGGTGCCGATGAGGATGTCGGTTTTGCCGTCGGCCACCCGGCCCAGGGTTTCCTTGATTTGCTTGGTGGTTTTGAAGCGGTTGACGTACTCCACCGTCACGGGCAGGTTGCCGAGCCGCTCCCGGAAGGTTTTGTAGTGCTGCATGGCCAAAATGGTGGTGGGCACCAGCACGGCCACCTGCTTGCCATCGGCCACGGCCTTGAAGGCGGCCCGGATGGCCACTTCCGTCTTGCCGAAGCCCACGTCGCCGCACACGAGGCGGTCCATGGGGTGGGGCACCTCCATGTCGCGCTTCACGTCCTCGGTGGCCTTGGCCTGGTCGGGCGTGTCCTCGTAGATAAAGCTCGATTCCAGCTCGGCCTGCATGAAGGAGTCGTGGGCGAAGGCGTGGCCGGGCGCGGTTTTGCGCTTGGCGTACAGCCGGATCAGCTCGGCCGCAATGTCCTTCACCTTCTTCTTGACGCTCTTCTTCTTGTTTTCCCACTCCGGCGAGCCCAGCTTGCTCATGGTAGGCGGCGTGCCCTCGGCCCCGCTGTACTTGGCAATCTTGTGCAGGGCGTGGATGCTGACGGTCAGCACGTCGTCGTCGCGGTACACCAGCCGGATGGCCTCCTGCAGTCGGTCGTTGATTTCCACCTGGGTGAGGCCGGCAAAGCGGGCAATGCCGTAGTCCTGGTGCACCACGTAGTCGCCGGGCACCAGGGTGCGCAGCTCCTTGAGGGTGAGGGCCTTTTTCTTGGAGAACTTGCGGGTTTCCTGGGCCCGGTAGAACCGCTCGAACAGCTGGTGGTCGGTGTAGACGACCAGGCGCAGCGTTTCGTCGATGAACCCCTCGCGCAGGCCCAGCAGCAGGTGCTGAAACTGCACGTTGTTGTCCAGCTCGTCGAAAATGGTGCGCAGGCGGTCGGCCTGGCGCACCTGCTCGGCGGCAATGATGTTGGTGTAGCCCTTGGCCTGGTTGTCGTGCAGGTTCTTCACGATGCGGTTGAAGTCCTTGCCGAAGCTGGGCTGGGGCTTGGCGCTGAACTGCAGCTCCTCCGCGCCGGTCTTGAAGTGGAACCGTTTGCCGAACTCCACCACCGCAAACCCTTCCAGCAGCTTGCGCAGCGTCTTGGCCGACTCAAATAACTCGGCCGGCTTGCTCACCACCTGGGTGCCGCCCGCCACGGCCAGCAACTCCTGGAAGCCCGCCTCGGCCTTGTCGAAGTACTCGTCCACCACGTCCAGCGTCTGGCGCACGTCCTTGGCCCACACGGCGGTGTTCTTCGGGATAAACTCCAGAAACGCCTCCCGCGTCTCCTGCAACAGCTTGGTCTGCACATTCGGGATGATGCTCACCTGCTGCCGCTTCTCCACCGACAGCTGGCTTTCAGGGTCAAACGTCCGAATTGTCTCCACCTCATCCCCGAACAGCTCGATGCGGTAGGGCAGCTCATTGGCATACGAGAAAATATCCACGATACCGCCGCGCACGGCAAACTGGCCGGCCTCATACACAAAGTCGCTCCGCTCAAAGTCGTACTCCGCCAGCATGTCGCTCACGAAGTTCACGTCCAGCTTGTCGCCCACCTTCACCAGAAAGGTGTTGGCGACGAGGCTTTTCTTGTTGATAACCTTCTCGAACAGGGCCTCGGGGTACGTCACGATGAGCACGCCGGCGGTTTCCTTAGCGCTGGCCTTGCCACGCTTCTTGCCTTTGGGCTGGCCGTCGGTTTCGGCAGAGTCGGCTGCGTCGTCGGCTTCCTGCTCGGCGGTGGTTTTCGGGCCGCGGTGCGAGTTGAGCTTGTTCAGCACCTCGGCCCGCATCAGCACGTTGGCGTTTTCCGTCTCATCGAAGCTGTAGGGGCGCTTGTAGGAGGTCGGGAACAGGAGCGGCTCCTCGTCGGGCAGCAGGTGCTGCAGGTCGGCCAAGAAGTAGGCGGCCTCGTCCCGGTCGTGGAGGATGAACAGGTGGTGCTGGTCGGGGTACTCCTGGTGCACGGCGGCGGCCAGCACGGCATCCTGGGAACCCACGAGGCCGCGCAGGTGCAGGCGCACGGGCGCTTCGGGCGTGGCCGCGGGCCGCAAGGAGTGCCGGGTGGCCGGGTTCAGGCGCGCGCCCAGCGTCATGCCGGTGGGGTCGAGGGCGTAGAGCTTCAGTAAATCGGTGACCTTCAAAACGAGTATCGGCTAGAGGGGGAGGCAAAGGTAGAAGCCCGGCCGAATGAAAATCCGGTCGGGCGAGGCAGGCTGACAGGCGCCGGCGGGGCGCGGTACTCAATACCACCGGGCGGCCCCGAAAGTTTCCGTCCGACTTGCGCCCGGTTGCCGTATCTTCCGGGTTCATGCAGTCTAACACCGCCCGGGGGGGGCATAGGGCAATGGCAGATACGCACAACCAACCAGGCAGCGACGAGTGGGACAACCTGCTGCACCATCTCCGGCAGGTACGCCAGCAGGTGCAGGAGCAGGGCCCCCTGCCCGAGCAGGCGCAGGCCGAAGCCACCGACGCCTTCCGGCGCGGCCTGGCCTTGCTGGAAACGCAGGTCCAGGACATCCGCGGCCACTTGAAAGGTAGTTCCGGCAAGTGGTAGGCTAGGCCATACCTCTTATAGCGTAGGGCCATGAACTGGTATCTGTGCTTCTGAGAGCAAGGCATCTACTTTATAGCCGGAAGCTACCCGGTACTCCTTCCGGCACTGTAGCCTAAGGCTGCAGCCTGTTATGCGTCCCGCTGCTTTCTAAGAAGCTGTTTAAGTTAGCTTGGTAAGTCGTCGGATGTTTGCCAGGCAGAGCCAAGCTGTGGCGTGTTGGGTTTTTCGTTCGTAGTCTTTGGCTAAGCGGCGGTTGGTGCCGGCCCAGGCAATGCTACGTTCGACCACCCAGCGCCTAGCATGGATGAAAAACCGGCCTTTATCCACGACTACGCCCCTGGGCACCTGAGCTTGCAGGCCGCGTTGGGCCAAGTGCTGGCGAAAGCGGCGACCAAAGCCGCCGTCCACGAACACGGTCTGCAGCCGGTCGAGTAGCTCGTTGCCCACCGCCAGCGCGTCCCACAGCCGGGCGGCGGTGGCCCCGTCGTGGCAGTTCGCCCCGACCACGCAGCAAGCCAGCAGGTTGCCTAACGTGTCCACGAGGAAAAAGCGCTTGCGCCCCTTCGTTCGTTTGCCCGCGTCGTAGCCCACATGGCGCGTGCTGGTAGCCGTGTTCTTCACGCTTTGGCTGTCGAGGATAGCGGCCGTGGGCTGGGCGTTTTTTTTGCCCGTTCGCGCACCTCCACCGTCAGGCAGGTGCTGATGCGTTGCCACGTACCATCCGCACTCCACTTGGTAAAATAGTAGTACACCGTAGGCCAAGGGGGAAAGTCCGCCGGTACGTCGCGCCATACACACCCGTTCTTGAGCACGTAGAAGATGCCATTGACTACCGCCCGCAGCGGCCACTTACTGGTGCGCTGCACCACAAAAAGCGGGGCCAGTTTCGCCCATTGCCGTTCCGTTATATCCGAGCTGTACCGCTTCTGTTGCATTTTCAAAGCTACGCGCTAACTTAAACAGCTTCTAAGAACGTGGAAGGCGGGTAGCCGCGGCTATTGTTGCACCTTTGCAGGCAGTTTTCGCCCTTTATACTTTATCTTCTTTGCGCGGTTCTTCTCACCTGGCCATTGGCCTGATTACCGGCGTTGCCGTCGCGGGCCTGGTGCCCGGCATCCCCTTCTCCCCGGCCGGCATTGCGCTGGCCGGCTTCTCGGCCCTGGCTCCCGACCTCGACCACCCCAGCTCCCGCCTCAGCAAGCGCCTGGGCTTCGCGCAGGCCTATGTGCGCTGGGCCTTTGTAGTGGTGGCGCTGCTGCTGGCCGCCTACACCCACTTCATGCTCCCCATCGGCCCCGACCGGCGCATGGGCTTCACGGCGGCGCTGGCGTTCGGCCTCATCGGCGCGGCCATGCAGGGCGACTCTACGCGCCGGCTGGCGCTGCTGTTCACGGGCCTGTGCACGGTGGTGGCGGGGCTGTACACTGGTTTTCTGTGGCTGAGCATGCTGGGCTGCTTCGTGGCTATTGCGCCCTTCACCAGCCACCGCTCCTGGACGCACACGCTCTGGGCCGCCGCCCTCTGGACCTATATCGGCCACTTGGCCAACCAGAGCCTGGGCTGGCACGGCGTGGCGCTGTTTGCCGGTGGTGGCTACGTGTCGCACCTGCTGGCCGACACCCTCACCAAAGCCGGCGTGAAGTGGCTAATGCCGCTACAGGACACGTCGTTCAAGATTCCGCTGATCCGCACCGGCTCGCCCAGCGGCAACATGCTGGAGGTGACCATCTGCGTCGGATATGCCATGCTGGTATTGGGGCTGGTAGCAGGCAGAATTGAATTTTAGGTATAACATCGTAGCCATACAGGCGTAAAGGCATTTTCACTGCCTGCTTTTTGTTGGTCAGACGGAGGGCAGTGGCTACCGGGTGCTGCCCTCTGCCTTATTCACTTCGCGTGTATACATTCAGCCAACTCATTATCAACAATATACACCCGCAAATCCAGATTACAGCCTGCAGCTGGTTCATACGGTCTTCATACAACGCCATGTAATATGCGGCCGGCAGCACCTTTTGCTGTACTGATTACCCGGCTGGCTGGAGTCACCTAAAGTCGTCTGGTATAATTTCGGCGGGTAATGCTCGGTTTTACTAGATTAGCGCCGAAATGCACTTTGCATATATGATCATTCGTTCAGGAATAGGCCTATGTAAAATATATTTTATTTAATATTACAGTCACTTTTCCGGGGCGTGGCTTTCGTAGTCAGCGCCGGTGGCCTTCTGTGGGTCTCTGTGGAAATAGCGACGGGGCAGTGTAGCAGCTGATAGTGCAGATAGCAACGGATAGTGTTCAGGTAGCTTTAACTGGTATTTTGTCTGGTTTGGCTTGCAATCCTGGGCAGGCACCGAATATAGTCTATCATGCAGGCAGCTAAAACAATAGGTATCGTATCTTTGGCATCAGACTATGCCAGCAATGGCTGAAGCTGAAAAGAAATTAACTGCCCCCCTACCCCCACACACCTTTTTTACTTACCCTTCAACCCTTTTTGTATGAACCAGATTAATAGCCCTCTGATTAGGGTCGGCGTCTTTTATGACGGCAATTATTTTTTGAAGATCAGTGATTACTACTACTTCCAGCATGAGCGTAAGGCCCGGATTAGCCTGGAAGGTCTGCATGAGTTTATCCGCCATCAGGTAGCAGAAGAAGAGGACGTGGACGTACGTCTGAGCCGCATCATTGACGCCCACTTCTTCCGCGGCCGGCTATCGGCCACGGAGGCGCGCGACAAGGACCGCCTGTTCCATGACCGGCTGCTCGACGATATTCTGATGAACATGAGCATTGCTACGCACTACATGCCCCTGAAAACGCGCGACGGCCGTCTGCAGGAAAAAGGCATCGACGTGTGGCTGAGCCTGGAGGCGCTGGAACTGGCCCTGCACAAAAGCTACGACGTAGTGGTGCTGATTGCCGGCGACTCCGACTACGTGCCGCTCATCAAGAAACTCAATACCATTGGCACGCGGGTAATGCTGCTCAACTGGGATTTCAAATACGTGGACTTCAAAGGCGAAGCCCGCGTGACGCGCGCCTCGCAGCACTTGCTGGAGCAGGCCACCTATCCGGTGCAGATGCACGAAATCATCGACCAGGGCCTGGCCGATGCCGACGAGCTGATCGAAACCATGTTTGTGAACACGCCGGAGCCTACGCCTTACCCGGCTGCTGCCAAGCCAGTGCGCCCCACCGGCCCCACGGCTGCCGGCCCAGTAGGCACGGTAGGAATCAGCACCATCAAGAACCTGAAAAACGGGTTCGGCTTCGTGGTGATGCCGCCAAACAACCTGTTCTTCAGCTACGCCGACATGGCCGAAGGCGACTTCAACGAACTGCGTGAAGGCGACTGGGTGGAATTCACGGTGGGCCGCAACCACCGCGACGAGGATTGCGCCCGCAACGTACGCAAAGTAGCCGCTCCCGCTATGGAAGAAGGCGACGAGTACGATGACGAGGAGCACCCCCAGCACGAGTCAGCCGATTCATCGGAGCACCTGTAGGCTCTACGCCTCCCGGTGCCCTTATGGGTTACTAAAAAACCGCCAGCCGCTCCCGAGCAGCTGGCGGTTTTTTATTGTGTTGATTGGTTGCCTCAAGCTATGGACTATGATCCTAGCTCTAGTTCCCCTCCTTGGAAAGGAGGGGCTAGGGGTGGTGTGATAGACGCCAGAACGATTACTAGAATCTATTTCTAAAAGCCGTTCAACGATTGTCAACTACCCCTAGCCCCTCCTTTCCAAGGAAGGGAACTAGCTTTTTAGCACCAGATACTGTTCTCCGCAACTTGGGCTAATTATTAATCACTACTCCTGCGGCTCGGCATCCGGGAACAGGAGGCGGTGGAAGTCGCGCTTGTCGGCGGGGTAGCGGTTGAAGGTGCCCATGCCGCGTGCTACGACTAGGCCACCGTCGCGGCCAGGGCACTCAATGGTGGCGCTGCTCACCAGCAGCGTTTTGCCGGCATGCTCCACGCGGGCCCGGGCTACCAGCGCATCGTGCAGCCGCACCGGGTGCAGATAGTTTATCTTGAACTCCACCGTCGATACCAGCTCACCGGCAGTGAAAGCCAGCGACAGGGCCGCCGCGCCCAGCGCCGCATCCATCAGCCCGGCCAGCACGCCGCCGTGGCAGGTCCCTGGCGACGACAGGTGCTCGTCGCGGATGGTCATGCGGTATTCGGCGTCGCCGGGGCTGTGCACGGTCAGGGTCATGCCGTTGGTGCGGCCGTAGGTGTTGATCTGGTTGTAGATGGCCACGAGTGTGGCTACGTCGGGAAGTGGTTCCATGAAGAGTGGCGGGCGGAGAGAGAGCTAAGCAACACCAACAAGGCGGCATGCCGAGCAATATACAACGCCACCTCGTTGAAGCCGCTCAATGTGCCCGCACTTGCCCGATCAGGCGGTTAGCGGCTCCAGGTCTTTGTGCATCAGAAAATGTGTAACGCTGCCAAACAGCGTGTGCGAGGGCGCCTGCATCATATAACCGAGCCGGGTGTAGAAGGGCACGGCCGCCTCGCGGGCGTGCAGCATCAGCCGGCTGTAACCCCGCTGCCGGGCGGCAGCCTCCAGATGGAGCAGCAGCTGCCGACCTACACCCTTGCCCTGCCACGCGGGTGCCACGGCCATAAACCGGACCTGCCCGGTTTCGGGGCCGGCGGCCTGTAGCATAGCCACCCCGGCCGCGTGGCCGCTTTCGTCTAGGGATAGAGCGTGTACGGTGGTGGGCAGGTTGTCTTCCGGCACTCGTTCCGAGCCTTCGGGCTGCTGCCAGGGCTGGCGGAGCACTTCGTAGCGGAGGCGGTAGTAGGCCGCCCATTCGGCAGGAGTTTGGGGCGTCAGTAGGGGCATATCGGCGGTGGAATACGAGGGAGCAGGCGCAAGGATACTCGAAAACAGGAGCCCGGCAATCAGCCCCGCCTTCCTACCTTTGCGGCCCACGCCAACCGCCGCGCCGGTTTGGCGTACTGCCTTTCACTTCCTCCTTTTCTTCTTCCCATGGCCTCCTTCGATATCGTCAGCAAAGTAGATCCGCAAACCCTGGAAAATGCCGTGAATACGGCGCAGAAAGAACTGCAGACCCGGTACGACCTCCGCGACACGAAAGGCGGCATCGAGCTCAACAAGAAAGAAAACACCATCCTGCTTAGCTCCGAAAACTCTATGCGCGTGAAGGCGCTGGAAGACATTCTGCTAGGCCGCGTGGTGAAGCAGGGCATCGATGGCACAGCCCTCGACTTCTCGGCCGAGGAGCAGGCCAGCGGCCAGCTTATCAAGAAAACCATCAAGGTGCGTGCTGGCCTCGACAAAGAAGTGGGCCGCAAAATCAGCAAAGCCATCAAGGACGCCAAGCTGAAAGTGGATGTGCAGATGCAGGACGACCAGATGCGCGTAACGGCCAAGAAAATTGACGAGTTGCAGGGTGTCATTGCCCTGCTGCGCCAGCGTTCTGCCGATATTGGCCAGCCGCTACAATTCGTGAACATGAAAAGCTAGCGGATACGCTGATTTTAAAGGCGTCGATATATTGGCCGTGACTTTGTTGCGGTCAGGGCAAAACCATAAGCCCATCACGCCAGCAGCACCGTCCCGCGCCTGCCACCACTACATCCGTCATCAGCCTCTCAACCTTTATGCACTTCGACTTTTCGGTTTTTTCCAACCCGCAAACCTGGGTCAGCCTGCTCACGCTGACGTTCATGGAAATCGTGCTGGGCATCGATAACATCATCTTCATTTCTATCATCGTAAATCGGCTGCCGCAGGCGCAGCAGAAGCGGGGCCGCAGCATTGGGCTGCTGCTGGCGCTGTTGTGCCGCATCGGGCTGCTGCTGAGCATTAGCTGGATTGTGGGCCTGAAGGCGTCGCTGTTTACCCTGAACCTGCCCTGGATGAGCGAGCCGTTCGGCGTGACCGGCCGCGACCTGATTCTGCTGGCGGGTGGTTTGTTCCTGATCGGCAAGAGCACCACCGAAATCCACACCAAGCTGCAGGGCGAGGAAGAGGAAACCGAGGCCGGCAAGGCAGGCGTGTCGTTCGGCAGCGTGATTTTCCAGATCATCCTGATCGACATAGTGTTCAGCTTCGACTCTATCCTGACGGCCGTGGGTCTCGTAGATAACGTGCTGATCATGATTCTGGCCGTTATCCTGTCGATGGGCGTAATGCTGGTGTTCTCGGGCGTAGTCGCCGATTTCGTGAACCGCAACCCCACCATCAAGATGCTGGCCCTCTCTTTCCTGATTATGATTGGGGTGATGCTGGTGATGGAAGCCTTCCACAAGGAAATCGAGAAGGGCTACATCTATTTCGCCATGTTCTTCTCGCTGATAGTAGAAGTGCTCAACATGCGCCTGCGCAAGAAAACCACGCCCGTGCATCTGCGCGACTCGCAGTACGACTAACTCCGGAAATACGCAATGCAAAAGGGCCCGCAACTGTAGTTGCGGGCCCTTTTGCATTGCGTGAGCGAGCCAATAGGCCCAGCAGCGCGTTACTCGGCGGTAATCAACGTAGCTACAGCAGCGGCTTGGTCCTGTATCCGGCGGGTAGCCAGTTCCAGCAGCCGGCGGTTCAGCTCGGATCGGTTGTGGCGGTAGTAGCTCAGCTCGGCCGCCGTAAACAGGCCGCACACCAGCCCAATGACGGTGTAGCGCAGCTTGGTGTTGCGGGTAAGCAGCTCGGCCAGCAGCCGGGCCTGTTCGGCACCGGAGGCAGCCGCCAAGGCAATGTGGTGGTCGCGCACAAAATCGGCCACGGTGACCAGCAGCACGTCGTTCTGCAGCTTCAGCAGCGGGCGCAGGGTGTGGTGTAGGAAGTCGGCGGCGGTGGCGTCGCCAGAGGCGGGCAGTACCTGCGGCAGCTGGGGGCGCAGGGCTAGCAGGGCCGCATCGGTCCGGGTTAAGCCAGGAGAATCAGGAAGCATCGGAGGCTAAAAGCAAGGAGGAAAAGAGAGCAACAAAAAACCCGCCCGACTGGCTGTCGGGCGGGTTCTTCAGATGGTGCGGCAGGCCGCGCAAACCACCGCCACGGCGGCGCTTGCGGGTGCCCTTAGTGCTGCACCGATACTTTCTTGGTAATGGTGCCTTCGGAAGTGGTAAGACGCACTACATAGACGCCATTGGCCAGCTCGGCCGTGTTCACCTGCACGCCGTTCTGCTGCAACGTAGCGGCCGAAACTGACTGCGTGCGTACCACCTGGCCCATCAGGGTCAGCAGCTGCACCGACACGGCGGATTTGCTGCTTACCTGCGTGCGCACCAGTACCTGGTCGCGGGCGGGGTTGGGGTACACCTCCAGCATCTGCTCGCTCAAACGCTTGCTGGTGCTCAAAGCAGGTGGAGTAGCGTACCCAGCCGTGTTATCGGTGGTGCTAGTCGACAGACCCTGTACAGCGTTGAAGCCCATGCCGCGGCGGGCGAATACCTGCCAGATCAGGGCCGAGTTAGCGGCACCGTTCAGCACGGAGTCAGCCTTCAGGATGGCGTTGCGGCCGTCAAGCATGCCGGGGCGGCAGGGCTGCAGCTTCATGCCTTCCAGCACCAGGCGCAAAGCAACGTTGTTGCCGCCGGTCAGGGCGCGCAGGTCAGCATTGTAGCCGTAGCGGTTGATCAGGGCCCAGTTCATGTCCCAGATGGCCGAGCACCAGATTTCACCTACTGAGTGGGTAGCATTGTAGTTGGCCGTGCCCAAATCAGCGTAAGTCAGATCGTTGATGGACATATCGGTGCTGTATTTCTGCGTCCGGATGCCATCCCCAGTGGTTGGCTCCGAGCCGGCATACGTACCGATACCGCGGCCCGTAGTGCCTACGTCACCGGGCTTAGTGGTCAGCCACAAGCCGAAGAAGTCGCTCCAGCCTTCGCCCATCGTTTCGAAGCCCGTGGTATTGGGCAGGCAGCTGGAGTTGAGGCGGCCGCCAGTGAGGCGGTTGGAGATACCATGGCCATATTCGTGGGCAATGATGCCGTTGTCGAAGTCACCGTCGCGGCGAGCCGTAGAGCCGGCCGTGATGGTAATGGTCTGACCGGCGTCAAGAGCAGCTTTCAGGCGCAGACCCTCTACAGTGCTCACGAAAACCGAAGGAATACGGATACCCACGGAATCCGGAGCGGTGCCAGCCATTGTCAGCAATGCCGTCGAGTTGACAATGCTGTCCATTACGATGACCATTTTGGCGCCGGCATTCTGCGCGTTCTTGATTTTCAGCGAGAAGCTGCACTTGCCGCGCCGCATGAAGGCAATGTTGCCATTGATAGCCGCAGCATTCACAAACGTGGGGTTGCAGCCACGCATGGGCTGGGCCGAGCCGTCGTTCACGGCTACCAGACTACCGGTGATGGGGGCCGCAAACTGCTCGATCCGACGTCCATTAGCGCCTTCCTGTGCTGTCAGCGGGCCAGCCAGGGTAGCTGGGGCCGTCACGCGTACCTGTACGTTACCCGTCCATTCGTACATCTGCATCCGGGGAGCAAAGCCGTCGTTGGGCGTCGAGAAGTTGGCGTTGTTGCGGTTTGGCGTGGGCAGACCCGCACCGTCTTGGGCCTGCGCCTGCACTGGGTCGTTACCGCCTGGGGTGTCTACACCGCCGGTAGAGGTGTAGTTTTTCACCTGGAAGTTGCCGGCAGCTTCCGTGAAGCCTTTGCTGGCCGTAATATCGTGCACGATATTGCTCCAGTAGAACAGGTTGGTTACCGCAGCATCCTTGTAGCCATCAGGCTGCAGGGTCTGGTCGAAAGGGAAGTCGAAGATCTGGGTGGCGCCGCCTTCCGGGCTGGTGCCTTTCTTGTAGACGTTGGTGTTGTCGCGGTCCAGGTAGGCATACACGTTGTTGCCTTTGGCGTTGGTGGAGTCAGCGCCGGCCACGCCGTTTACATCGTGCCAGCCAAACGGCGAAAACGCCGGATCAGCCGGGTTTACCAACAACTGGCGCGGGCCGTGGCTGGGGCTTTCGATGGTGAGCGGGATGACGTTGTAAGAGTTAGGGGCCGTCACCTTATTGCCTACAGGTGCAGGAGCAGGAGCTAATACCTGCGACCAGCTACGCGAAGCCAAGGCATTCTGCGTCATCTCGGCAAACGAAACCGGCTCTGAGATGCTATAGTCGTAGCGGTCGAGCAGGGCACCTGTCTGGGCGTCTACGCGCACGTTCCAGTAATGCTCACCATCAAGCGGGGCAAGCGTTACGTCCCAGGCCAGCGTCAGCTCGCCGTTGGCCGTGGGCTGGTACATGAGCTTCACCGGAATCTTTTCCAGCGAGATACCGGCATTGTTGAACGTCATGCCTTCAGCTGGCTGGCCGGCTTTCTCCACGCTTAGCGAGCGGGGAGCGGGCATATTCAGAGCCCGGGCGGCGGCGGCCACGGCCTGTGCCGGCGTGAGGCCAGGCGCGGTAGTGCGGGCCTTGGCAGCGGTGCCCGCCACGAAGTTCTGGTGCAACGCTACCACCTTGCCATTGTTGGCAACCGTGACGTTTGCCACAGCCCCTACTACCTCAATGCCCTGATAGCGCTGGCGCAGATACACGTGGGTGAGGCCAGTGCTGGCATCCGTGTAGTTGCTCGTGACAGCTGGGCTGGCGAGGTCCTGCTCACTCAGCCCCTGACGAACAGCAGTGGTGCTCAGCGCAGCCAGTGCGCGGTTTAGAGGGGCTTGTTGGGCGGCCGCCAAGCCTGGAATGGCCAGCATGGCAGCCACCGCTAGGGCACGGGTACCCGGCAGAGTAAAAGATTGTTTCATCCGGTTAGGAAAGTAGAAATGAAGGATGGGCAAGGCAGTTAAATGAAAAAATCATCAAAAAAATCGATGACTCGTTTCAAATCTACACAGTAAATCGGATTTATCCTGCCAATATTTCCTTTCCAGCTATCTTAATTCTGTTTTTCTCTGAGCCACAGGCTATATATACAATCATCTGTTTTACTGAACGTTACCTGCACTCATCCGGCTAATAAACTCCCACAGCACCACGCCCGCCGCCACGCTCACATTCAGGCTGTGCTTGGTGCCGAACTGCGGGATTTCCACGGCCGCGTCGCACAAAGCCAGCACCTCATCCTCCACCCCGAACACCTCGTTGCCCATAATCAGGGCGTAGGGCTGGCCGGCCTCTACCTGGAACTCGGGCAGGGGCACGCTGCCGGTGGTCTGCTCCACGGCAATCAGCTGGTAACCGGCGGCCTTCAGCTGCTGCAGCGCCTCCAGGGTAGTAGGCGCGTATTCCCAGGCCACCGACTCGGTGGAGCCGAGGGCCGTTTTGGTGATTTCGCGCTGGGGCGGACGGCCCGTAATGCCGCACAGCCAGATTTTTTCTACCGCAAAGGCATCGGCCGTGCGGAAGGCCGCGCCCACGTTGTGAAGGCTGCGCACGTTGTCGAGCACTAGGGTGAGGGGGAATTTTCGCGTATTTTTGAAGTCTGCCACCGTCAGCCGGTTCAGCTCTTCCATCGAGAGTTTGCGCATGCCCGCAAAGGTAGGAACGCCCGGCCGGGTGGCGGCTGTTAGGGCTGAGTCGCGTGGTCTCGTTGCCGAAAAGGAACGTCATGCTGAGCTTGCCGAAGCATCTCGCGTGCTGACGTTGAATTACCGTTGCAACGTCAGCACGCGAGATGCTTCGACTGCGCCTCCGGCTTCGCTCAGCATGACGTGCTGGTATACCGAACAGCTACGCCGCCCCGCCCCCATATTCCCGAATTTCCGTTTTTCTGTGAGAACCAAAGCCGCCGACCCCAACAAAAAGCCCATCCGCACGCACGGCACGCTGGGGCCCGCCCCCGTGGTGGATACGCCGCTGATGCGCCAGTACTATGAGCTCAAGCAGGCCCACCCCGGGGCCGTGCTCCTGTTCCGGGTGGGCGACTTCTACGAAACCTTCGGCGAGGATGCCGTCACGGCTTCGCGCATTCTCGATATCACGCTCACCAAGCGCGGGGCGGGTACGGCCTCCGAAACCCCACTGGCCGGCTTCCCCCACCATTCCCTCGATACTTACCTGCCCAAGCTGGTGCGCGCCGGTCAGCGCGTGGCCATCTGCGACCAGCTCGAAGACCCCAAGCTGGCTAAGGGCCTCGTCAAGCGCGGCATCACGGAGCTCGTCACGCCCGGCGTGAGCCTGCACGACAACGTGCTGGAGCGCCGCTCCAACAACTACCTCTGCGCCGTGCATTTCGGCAAGCACGAGGCCGGCGTGAGCTTCTTGGACATCAGCACCGGCGAGTTCCTGGTGGCCCAGGGCACCATCGATTACCTGGGCAAGCTGCTGCAGAATTTCCAGCCCGCCGAGGTGCTGTTCTGCAAGAAAAGCCGCCGCGAGTTCGAGGACCACTTCGGCCCCGACTACTGCCACTTCGCGCTGGAAGAATGGGTGTTCGGCCACGACTACGGCCACGACCTGCTCACCCGCCACTTCAACACCACCTCGCTCAAGGGCTTCGGTATTGACGGGCTGCGCGAGGGCATCACGGCGGCCGGCTGCATTCTGCACTACCTGGCCGAAACCAAGCACACCGATGTGGGCCACATTGGCAGCATCGGTCGCTTGGAGGAGGATAAATACGTGTGGCTCGACCGGTTTACGGTGCGCAACCTGGAGCTGGTGCAGGCCCAGCACCCAGGCGGCGTACCCCTCATCGACATCCTCGACCAGACCGTGACGCCTATGGGCGCGCGCCTGCTGCGCAAGTGGGTGGTGCTGCCCCTCAAGGAGCCCGCCCAGATTCAGCGCCGCCTCGATACGGTGGAGGCCCTGCTCCAGACGCCCGAGCTGCTGGAAAACCTGCTGCTGCACCTGCGCCAGATCAACGACCTGGAGCGGCTGATTTCCAAGGTGGCCGTGCGCCGCATCAACCCGCGTGAGCTGCTGCAGCTGGCCCGCGCCCTGGAAGCCATCAGCCCCATCCGGGAGCAGCTGGCCGCCTCCGGCATCCGGGCGTTGCAGAAGCTGGCCGACCAACTCAACCCCTGCACCGCCCTGCGCGAGGAAATCCGGGCCAAGATCAAGGAAGATGCGCCCATCCTCACCAACCAGGGCGGCGTGCTGAATGACAAGGTGGATGCCGAGCTGGACGAGCTGCGGGCCATGGCCTTCTCGGGTAAGGACTACCTGTTTCAACTGCAGCAGCGCGCTATCCAGGAAACCGGCATTTCGTCGCTGAAAGTGGCCTATAATAAGGTGTTCGGCTACTACCTCGAAGTCACGAACGCCCACAAAGACAAGGTGCCGACCACCTGGATTCGGAAGCAGACGCTGGTGAATGCCGAGCGCTACATCACGGAGGAGCTGAAAACCTACGAGGAGAAGATTCTGCACGCCGAGGAGCGGCTGTTCGTGATTGAGCAGCGCATCTACAACGAGCTGGTGCTCACGGCCGCCGAGTACGTGGCCCAGGTGCAGCAGAACGCCCGCGCCATTGGCGTGGCCGACTGCCTGGCCTCCTTCGCCGCCACCGCCCGCCAGCACCGCTACGTGAAACCGGTGGTGGACGACAGCACGTTGCTCGACATCAAAGCCGGCCGCCACCCCGTGATTGAGCGCCAGCTGCCGCCCGGCGAGCAGTACATCCCCAACGACATCTGCCTCAACCAGGACGACCAGCAGATTGTGGTGATTACGGGCCCCAACATGGCCGGTAAATCGGCCCTGCTGCGCCAGACGGCCCTGATTGTGCTGCTGGCCCAGATCGGTTCCTTCGTGCCCGCCGATGCGGCCCACGTCGGCGTCATCGACAAAATCTTCACCCGCGTGGGCGCTTCCGACAACCTGAGCAAGGGCGAAAGCACCTTCATGGTGGAGATGACCGAAACCGCCTCCATCCTCAACAACCTCTCCGACCGCAGCCTGGTGCTAATGGACGAAATCGGGCGCGGCACCAGCACCTACGACGGCATCAGCATTGCCTGGGCCATTGTGGAGCACCTGCACAACAACCCGCGCTTCACGGCCAAAACACTCTTCGCCACCCACTACCACGAGCTCAACCAGCTCGCCGACGACTGCCCGCGCGTGCGCAACTACAACGTGGCCGTGAAGGAAGCCGATGGCCGCATCCTGTTCCTGCGCAAGCTGCGCGAAGGCGGCTCCGAGCACAGCTTCGGCATCCACGTGGCCCGCATGGCCGGCATGCCCGCCTCGGTGGTGCTGCGCGCCAACGAAATCATGCACCACCTGGAGCAGGAGCGCACCTCCACCGGCGTAGATGCCGACACCGCCACAGAATTCGATGATGTATTGGCCGGCCTGGAAAGCGAGCCGGCCGGCGGTAAGGTGGTGCCCCTGAACGGCCGCCCCGCTGCCGCCGCGCCCGAACCGGCCCGCCGGGGCCCGAAAGCCCAGCCCGCCGCGGCCGTGCACAACGCCCCGCGGCCCAGCCTCCAGCTCAGCATGTTCGAGCCCGCCGACCCGGCCCTGGAGAAAGTGCGCGAACTGCTGGAGCGCCTCGACGTGAATACGCTCACCCCCATCGAGGCCCTGCTGAAGCTGAATGAGCTGAAGCTGGCCGCCGACGGGAAGTAAGTTTTGCGGCGGCTGGCTCGTTTTTTCGCCCCGCCCGCTCCGGTTTTTTTCTGTCTGCAGGGAAATACACCGGCATCGGGCGGGGCGAAATACGTCTGGCCGTGGAGGTGTCAGCAGAACGGGGGAATTTTTATTGAAATTTTTCTCCCTGAAAATCAGGTGACAAAGCCTTTTTCTGGCGTGAGTAGCCACTTTTTTTAGACTGTGCGCTTGACTTCAGGGATTCTTCTTCTACCTTTGTCACATCAAAACGCCACTACGGCGCCAAGATCAAAAGCGAGAGTAGCTCAGTTGGTAGAGCGCGACCTTGCCAAGGTCGAGGTCGCGAGTTCGAACCTCGTCTCCCGCTCAAAAAGGATGTTTCTTCGGAAGCATCCTTTTTTTGTTTTATGCCGGTGCAGTTGCCGCCCGGCAAACTCGGCTTTGTATCTTCAGCAGCCAACTGCTAACTGAATATGAAGCCCAGAGTCACAGACGAGGTATTTGCCGGAATTGTGGCCGAGTGCCTGTCGGTGGCGCAGGTACTGGGGCGGCTGGGACTGGTGCCGGCCGGCGGCAACTACAAAACCGTGCACGCCCGCATCCGGCGTCTGGGGCTGGCTACCGGGCATTTCACCGGGAAAGCCTGGAACCAGGGCGAGCGGTACCGGAATTTGCGGCCTACTGCTACCTTACAGGACTTGTTGGTCAGGGGCTCTATTTATCAATCTTTCAAGCTCAAAAACAGGTTGTTGGAGGCGGGAATACTGGACCGCAAATGCTCAGAGTGCCAGCTTACCGAATGGTGCCAGCAGCCGATTCCGCTGGAACTGGACCACATCAATGGGGTCAATAATGACAACAGAATCGAGAATTTACGCTTACTTTGCCCCAACTGTCACGCCTTGACTACCACCTACAGGGGAAAGAACAAGGCTTGTGGGCAGTGAGTCACTCGCCAGAGTGGTGAAATTGGTATACACGCGGCACTTAAACTGCCGTTTCCGCAAGGAAGTACGGGTTCAAGTCCCGTCTCTGGTACGAAACAACAATGGCCTTTCGGTTATCCCGAAAGGCCATTGTTGTTTTGGCTAACTGCTGTGACCGGTGCGTTGAAGTGAGGCAGGCCTAAACCACCGTAGCAGGCACACTAGGATGATGATGGGCAGCGGCGAAACGAGAAAATCGATGAGGCGGCGCCCGAGCTGATACACCCAGGGGACGTTGCCGGTGAGGCGGCCAACAAGAAGAAGGATGATGTAAGCCAAAATCACGAAGCCATACAGCTTCAGAACCAGCGGCATGCGGCGGGCGGGCAACAGCAAACGCAGCAGCAGCAACGACAGGCTCAGGTAAAGCAATGCGTAGGTAGCTACTACTGGCAGACTGCGCTTCACCACTTCGCCGCTTATCCCCTGCTGCAGGCGCGCCAACTGCTCGGAAAAGCCTAGAGTTGTAGCAACTTTTTGCCAAGCAGGACCCAGGATGGTGAACACGGTCTCATCATATATACCGCACAGAAAAAGCAGCATGATTAATACAGCCACTGCCGTTAGTCGCAGGAATCGGAGCCCTGTCCACTTAGAGTGGGTGGTTACCAAAGTAGAAGTACCAAATGTTTCGGCCATGCCTAGTACGTGGGGGAAGGAGCCTCCACAAGGGCCAAACGACGTGCCCACCACATCCAAAGCAGAAAAATGCAGCCGTACACGATGAAAGTGAACGTGTAGTGGTGGTTGAAATCAACGGACTTATGGGCGTACAGATGATTCAGCGCCAAAGCGGCTACCCGAAGCACATTTAGCAGATAAATCAGCAGCATGCCCGTTGGAATAAACCACAGCTTGCGCACTACCGGCCCCGGATACGCCAGCACAAACCCGGTAAACAGCGCATACAGAACCAGACCATTGCAGGGATTGCCCACAAACACGGCCGGCTTTTGCTCGATAAGCAGCAGTTGCGGGCTACTGGCGTTCAGGCTGGCCGGAAACCCCAGCGCTTGTAGCAACCAAGTAGAAGCCTGCGCGATGTTTCTGGATAAGGCCGGATCTAGCTGATTAGCGTCTCGGAGCCATTGTTCGTAGCCAAAAAACCAGACCAAGTACATGCCAACGGCCAGCAGCAAAAAGCGCCGTAGCGAGTGTACGGATACTGAGTTGGTGGAAGAGGTAGAAACGGTGTCCATGCAGTGAAAATAGCAGTTTATTCCTCAGCTGCCAGGGTAGGGTATAGTGGAGCAGTTCGGTAGCGGGCAGCAGCAGCGTTGCATACGGATACGTAGATGCAGGGGGCGCTGGCTTTAGGGCCGGCACCTTTACCCGAAGTTTTTTACACCTAGGGCCATTCAGTCCGGGAAGCAGGAAGCACGGCGGCATCCGGCTCGTATATACAGATGCTACCCACTTTCTTTACCTTTAACCTCACTCCTACCCTCTGCGTATGATGCCGTCCTCGCCCAACCTCAGCACTGCCCCGCCCGATTATCAGCAGAAAATAAAGCAGGTATTCGCGGAGATGGGCAAGGTAGTAGTGGGCCAGCAGTACATGATCGGGCGGCTGCTGATCGGGCTGTTCACCGGAGGGCACATCCTGCTGGAAGGCGTACCGGGCCTGGCCAAAACCCTCACCATCAGCACCCTGTCAAAGGTGCTGCACCTGCACTTCCAGCGCGTGCAGTTCACACCCGACCTGCTGCCCTCCGACCTAGTGGGCACCATGATTTACAACCAGAACCAGTCGGTGTTTGAGGTGAAGAAGGGGCCCATTTTCGCCAACCTGGTGCTGGCCGACGAGGTGAACCGCTCCCCGGCCAAGGTGCAGAGTGCCCTGCTGGAGGCCATGCAGGAGAAGCAGGTCACCATCGGCGAAACCACGTACCCGCTGGACCTGCCGTTTTTGGTGCTGGCCACTCAGAACCCAGTAGAGCAGGAAGGCACCTACCCGCTGCCCGAGGCGCAGGTAGACCGGTTTATGATGAAGGTGTTTGTGGACTACCTCAAGAAAACCGACGAGCTAGAGGTGATGCGCCGCATGGCTAACATGAGCTATGTGGGCGAGGTCAGCCCCATTCTGACCAAAGAAGACATCTTCGGCATCCGACAGCAGATCAACCAGGTGCAGATTTCCGAAACCCTGGAGAAGTACATCATCGAGTTGGTGTTTGCCACGCGCCGGCCGGCCGACTACGACCTGCCCGAGTTTCAGCAGTACGTGCAGTTTGGAGTGAGCCCGCGCGCCAGTATTGCGCTGCACCGCGCCGCCAAGGCCGTGGCCTACTTCGATGAGCGCGACTACGTGCTGCCCGAAGACATTAAGGATGTAGCCAGCGACGTGCTCAATCACCGTATCCTGCTCACGTATGAGGCCGAGGCCGACGGCATCCGGACGCAGGACCTGATTGAGGCCATTCTGCGCAAAGTACCCATCAGCTAAAGTCTAGGCGGGCCTTAGATGCGCGACACCACAGTGTGAGCTGCCACGGGAGCGGGCGGTGTAGTAGCTGGCACCGCCACGGCGGCTGGCGGTAGCGTTCCGGCCGCGCCGGGCCCCGGCAAGCCGCCAGCCAGGCGGGCAATCAGTAGCAGACAAAACAATGCTCCGCACATCACCCAGGTCCAATCGTCTGGTTGGGGAGCGGCAATGACAGGTAGTGCGCGGGCAGTGGATGGCTCGGAAACAGGGCGGACCAGCATATCCATAAATCCGGATGAGAGTGAAACAGCTGAAGAAGCTTCAGCTTTCGCGTAGCAAACAAGTGGCCGGCGCCCTCAATGGGCACCTCCAGTAGGTCGTACTCTGCCAGACAGTACTCCTCACTGAAAGGCTGCTGAGAGTCAGGCTTTTTTTCTTGTGGACACTTTTAGCTCCCAACTAAAGCACCGTTCGGGTAGCTCAGAAGTTGGGCTGGCCCGTGGTCCGGACACGGCGAGGACTGATTAAATGCCGCGCCCATTGCCCTACCGCCGCTAAGCGCCGCCGAATGCTACGGCCCTTTTCGGCCCGGCGGTGCGTAGGCTGGCGAAATTCAGCGTGAAACCCCTGCTGGCCTTCTGCTTTGGGCGCGGCACTGGTTGGTGCTGAATCTGCTGCTATAGGAGTGGCTGCTGCCATGCTGCTACGAGGCACTGTTGGCAGGTAGATGTTGCTGTCAACCTCGGATACAGGCAAGACAATACAGGTTGCTTCGGCGGCAATGGCCAGCGTGGCGGGCTGGGAGGTTAGCAGTTCTACGGGTGCCGCCCGGTCATTTAGGTTGCTTGGCTCAGCCCGGAGCTGCGGCTTGGGGCGGGCAGCCGCAGCCGGTACGGAACCGGTTGAGGCTGGCGCTGCTGGGGTCATCACCTCCGGCACAGGGGCTGGACGCTCGGCCTGCACTGGCGCCATTTGCACCATACCGGGCTTGAGAACCGACATTGTGGAAGTGGGCCGGGGCAGCAGCCATCCCACGGCCACGCCCGCCAGCGCAATGGCTGGCAGCAGCAGCTTCAGTGGCATCAACGACTTAGCAGTGCCGGGCAGACCTCCAATCCGGCCTTCGATACCTTGCCACACCCGGTTAGCAGGTGGCAGTTCGAACTCGTTGAATACTTCGCGCAGGTGCTGATCCAGCAGTTCTTCTTCGGGGTCGTCGTAGCTCATAGTCGCAGGAAGGTGGTCTGGTGCTGATAGAGGTGTTGTAGTTGTTTGCGGGCTTTACTGAGCTGAGCTTTGGATGTGCTTTCCTGAATGCCCAGCAGCTCGCTGATTTCACTATGCGAGTACCCATCCACGGCGTAGAGCAGCAGAACCAACCGGCAGCCGTCGGGCAGCTGCTCAACCAAGGCCAATACCTCGGCCACGTTCAGGCGGTCGGGGGCAGCGGGAGCTACGGCGGGCTCGGGCAGGTGCTCTGGCGCGGCTTGGTGGCGGCGGCGCAGCTTGCCGCTTTGCCAGTGGTTGATGGCCGTCGTGACGACGATGCGCCGGATCCAGCCTTCCAGCGAGCCTTCCGCCCGAAAGTCGCCCAAGTGCGCGAAGACCTTCACGAAGGCATCCTGCAGAATATCCTCGGCTTCGGCCAGGCAGGTAGCATACCGGCGCGCCACCCCCAGCATGCGCGCGGCGTAGCGAGCATAGAGGGCACGTTGCGCTGCCGGTTCGCGGCGTTGGCAACAAGCCAGCAGGGCGTCGAGGTCAGGAGAAGCCGGCATGCAGAACGGAAGGTGCCCGGGCGGTGGGGTCGCACAGCAGGGCAGACAGGAAAGACCAGTAAAAGGCTGCCGGCACAAACTAGGTTAGCGCACAGGCAGAACACCTGTCAATTTAACTATCTGTCTGTCAGTTTTATAAAATACACGATAACTACTATATTTTCTACGATATGCCCAGCCCAAGGCAGCGGCGCCACATAGCAACGAAGTGCTGTTGCGCCTCAGTAGACGGGTGCGAACAGACGTAGTAGCTTTGCAGCTCATTCATCCGTTGCCTGTGTCCCGTCTTACCAAAACCCTGCGCGGGCTGGCCAGCCTGGTGCGCAACCCCTGGCTGCTCAACCACGTGCTGGCCGCCGATACCGCCGGCTGGCAGCAGCGCGCCCGGGCCCACGGGCAGCGCGGCCTCACGGCCCAGGGGCTGCCAGCCGTGCCGCTCACGCACTTCCTCTCCCCCACCGCTACGCACACCGTGCGGCCGTTTGCGTTCCGCGAAGGCGGCTCCCTGCCTACCGACTTGCTGCTGCTGCGCGCCCTGGCCGGGCAGGTGCCGGGCTGCCGCTACTTCGAGATTGGGACGTGGCGCGGCGAAAGCGCCGCCAACGTGGCCGAGGTAGCGGCCTCGGTGCACACCCTGAATCTATCGGCGGCGGAGATGCGCGAGCTGGGGCTGAGTGAGCGGTACATCGACCTACACGGCTTCTTCTCGCGGCCGCTGCCCAACGTGCAGCACCTGCACGGTAACTCCGCCACCTTCGATCTGGCGGCGCTGGGACAGCAGTTTGATGTGGTGTTCATCGACGGCGACCACCGCTACGAGGCCGTGCGCACCGACACACGCCGCGTATTTGAGCACCTGGTGGGGCCGGAAACCGTGGTGGTGTGGCACGATGCCAGCCGCCAGCCGGGAGAGCCGCGCTGGGAAGTGCTGGCCGGCATCCTCGACGGCCTGCCCGCCTCCGCCGCCAGCCAGCTGGTGCAGGTGGAAAACACGCTCTGCGCGCTGTACTCGCCGCGCCCGCTGCCCACCCACACCCCCGAACCGCTACGCGACCCGGAACAATGGTTTGAGGTAACGCTGCAGCCCGTAGCGGGCCGCTAGCGCGTACGCAGCAGCCCGCGCAGGTAGGCCACATCAGCACGGCCGGGCAGCCACTCCGCCCAGCCAGTGCCGGTAGCCTGACGGAATTGCACTAACAGGTAGGCCGTGGAAGCCATGTACGACAAAGACGTGGCCATGGCGGCACCCGCAATGCCCAGCCGCGGAATCAGCAGCCAGCAGGCTGGCACCGTCACGGCCAGCCCCACCACGGTAGCCCAGTTGTTGACACGGTATCGGCCCAGGCCGGCGAAGTAGCTGCTGCAGGCCACGTTCAGGGCCACGGCCACCACGCCCGGCACCAGCCACCCGATAACCGGCCGCGCCGCCCCAAACTCCGGCCCGAATACGCCCGCCAGCAGCGCCGACGGCAGCAGCGCCAGCACCACCACGGCGGCGGCCGTGGCCAGCACCGCCAGCCGCGCCACCCGCAGAGCTGGGGCCAGCTGGGCCTGCTTGTCGTCGGCGTGCACCAGGTCGACGTACTGGATGAGGGCGGCGCTGCGCGGAATCAGCCAGATGGCCTCGGCCAGGGCTACGCCCACGCTCAGCACGCCCACGGCCCGGGCATCAGCAAAGTGCGCCACGAAATAGTAGCTGAGGCGGTAGTTGGCGAAAGCCAGGATGTTGGACAAGTGCGCCCCACGGCTGTGGTGGCTGAGTTCTTGGGTGGTTTCGCGCAGGCTCCGGCCTCCCTCCCACCGGTCGGGCAGGCGGCGCAGCAGCCCGAAGCTGGCCAGCAGCGGCAGCGCGTAGGCGGCGTACGCGGCATAGTAGTAAGCCGGCACCGCACGCCAGCCCAGGCCGGCAAACGCCAGCAGCAACAGCCCCGCCAGCAGCAGCACCTGCGCTATGTTGAGGGCGTTGTAGGCGGCTTCCTGCTTGCGCCCTAGCAGCAGCGAGATATTAATGGACAGAAACGCCTGCAGCAGCGCCAGCCCCCACAGGTGCCCCAGGTAGCTCAGCGGCCCCGGCCGCAACACGCCAGCCAGCACCGTGCCCGCCGTGCACACCACCACCGCCCAACCATAAGCTGGCACCAGCAGATGCCACACGTTGCGGCGCGGCGCCAGAAATATCAGCGACGACCCGCCCAGCAGCCCAATGAACAGCAGCAGCGCCGCGCAGTCCGTCACGAACAAGCTCACGCTGCCCCGCCCGGCCGCGCCCAGGTAGCGCGCCGTCAGCCACACCACCGCAAAGCTCAGCAGCGCCGACGACAACCGGGTAGCAAACGTGTGGAAGATGCGGCGGATCAAGTTGTGGTGATGAGGTGATGAGGTGATGAGGTGATGAGGTGATGAGGTGATGAGGTGATGAGGTGACAGGTGACAGGTGACAGGTGACAGGTGACAAAGGTAGCTGACCCCAGTTGTGGAGAAGGCTCCGGTCCGGCGGCTATTTCAGCCGTCGGGCCGGTCGTCGTAAGCGCATAAGGCCCGGCTTGCCAACTGCGGCCACCCGACTCGGTGCAGACATCAGCACGCGAGATGCTTCGCTGCGCTCTGCATGACGTCCTCATCATCCCCTCATCACTCCATCCCCTCATCACCCAAAACCACATCGTACCAACTTGCAAACTGCTGGCCGACGGCTTGCTGGCTGAAGTGCTGCTCGGCATGGCGGTGCAGGGCGGCGGCGTCGAACTGCTGGGGGTGGTCGAGGATGCTGGTGAGGGCTTGGGTGAGGGCGTCTTCGTCGGTGGGGGCTACCAGGAAGCCGCGGGTGCCGTCGGGGGGCAGCAGCTCGGGCACGCCGCCGACTTGGGTGGCCACGGCCGGCAGCCCGCTGGCCTGGGCCTCGATGAGCACGCAGGGCAGGTTTTCGTAGTTGCTGAACAGCACGAAGCAGGCGGCGCGGCGCATTTCTTCGGCCACGGCTTGGGTAGGGAGCTTGCCCAGAAACGTCACCGTGTTATCCTGCAGCAAGCACAGGTCGGCGGCCAGCTGACGGAGCTGGGTTTCGGCGGGGCCGTAGCCGGCAATGCGCAGCGTGATGCCGGGGCGGGCAGGCCGCAGGCGGGCCACCACGCGCAGCAGGCCGCTCAGGTTTTTGGCCTGCTCGTTGAAGGCGGCCACGTGCAGCAGCCCCTGCCGCGCCACGGGCGGCTCGGCTGGCCGGAACAGCGCCGTATCCACCACATTGGGAATCACGACCGTGCGGGCATTACGGATGCCCAGCTGACCCAGCGCCCCGCGCAGGTTCTTCGACACGGTGTTCAGCCCCGCCGCCGCCCGCACCACCCGCTGCGTCAGGTGCCGCCGCAGCGCCCCGATACGGTGCGCGTTCTGGGGCAGATAAAGCGTCCAGTGCTCGGTAATGACGTACGGAATGCGGCGCGTCAGCTGCAGCCACCACGCAAACAGGCCGGTGCGCAGCAGCACGTGCACGTGCACCAGCTGCGGCGGCGCGCCCCAATGCCGCACCAGTTGCCGGTAGCCGCGCCCCAAGCACCAGAAGTACAAACCCAGCTTCAGCACCTTATCCAGCGCAGCCAGGCCGGTGGGGCGGGCGCGGTAGTAGTAGCGCAGCGTGGGCACGGGGCCGGTCAGGTCGGCGTCGCACTCGGTGAGGGAGCCAAGCGGGCCGCGGGCTACGGCGGCAAACAGCACGGCCACCTGGGCGTGGGGCGCAATGGCCGCCACGTGCCGGCCCACGAAGTCGCCATCCTGGTCGTCGTAGCGGTTAGGGTACCACTTGGGCAGCATCAGTACGCGAAGCTTCATCGGGGCGCAAGCTACAGGTTTCGGTCAGGATTCCGGCGGCGGCTTTGCGGACTCGGCCCAGGCCGTAAACGCCAAAAAAGCCTGCTCCACATTGGAGCAGGCTTTTTTGCGAGTAGTTAAGTTCTTACTTCGACACCACGAAGCGCACCGACTGCGTGCCGGCTTCGGTAGTGACGGCGGCCACGTACAGACCGGCGTTCAGCGAGGCGGGCAATTGCACCACTTGGCTACCGGCTGCAAACTTAGCGTCGGCTACCAAGGCCACTTGGCGGCCCGTCACGTCGAGCACACGCACCGTTACGGCGCCGGCTCTCTTCAGTTCAAATGAGAGCTTGGCGGCCCCTTCTGTAGGGTTAGGCGCCACGCTCAGGCTCTGGATCTGCTCGGCAGCCGCTTTGTTGGACAGCGTCTGGCCGGGGAGGTTGTAGCAGGTGGAGTTCGGGTTGAAGTTGGTCCAGCCCGCTGCCCAGTTGGTGGTGCCAAAAGCGCCGCGGTAGGCCACGTTATCAAAGAAGCCGCCACCCAGCTTGGCATCGGCGAAGGCCGCGCCGCTTACCAACGGCGAGGCAGCCGGCAGCACGAAGTTGGGCACGCCGTTCGGGGTGCCGTTGGTGTTGAGGGCGTTGAAGTTGTCGGCATTCAGGTTGAGGGCTGCAATAGTAGCCAGCGTGGTGTTGGCGCTGCCGGCTGCTTCCCAGAAGCCCTGCACGTTGTAAGTGCCGCCCGACTGCTGCGTGTAGGGCGTGGTGATGCCGGCCAGCACGTTGTTTTTCAGCACCAGCGCGCCGCTTGTGGCGTTAGCCTGAGCCCCCGAGCCGTCCAGCGTCAAACCCTGCGGCCAGCCGGTGAACACCGAGTTGAAGATGGAAATGGCGGTGTTGCGACGCAAGTGCATGGCGCGCGTGAACTGCGTTACGGCCGGCACGTTCTGCAGAAATGCGCTGACGTTGGAGAACACCGGCGCCGTCAGGGGCGTCAGGGCTGAGCCCTGTCCGTCATTGTCCGATTCGAAGGCAGTGGAGCCCGAAATGTCCGACTGCGCGGCGTCGCGCACGGTCACGGCATACTGCACTTTGCCCGTGAAGCCGAAGTCGGTGTCGAAGTCGTCGTCGGTGGCGGCTACGGCCACCAGGTGCTTGGCATTCACGGTGCCGCCAAACCACTCAAACGCGTCGTCGCCGGAGGCATATACCTGCACGTAGTCGATGATGGTGCCCGCGCCCACGCCGCCCAGCGTCAGACCGTTGATTTCATTGCCGGTGGTGAGGGCGATGCCGGGAAACTCGATGCGCACGTAGCGCAGGATACCGGAGTTGTCGTTGGGGTCGGTGCCACCGAAAGTACGGCCGGGGACGCCCTCAATTACCGGCGTGCCGGGCTGGTTGATGGGCGCGCGGCCCAGAATCACGATGCCGCCCCAGTCGCCGCGGTTGCGGCTGCCGGCGGGCTGGTTGGACGTAAACACGATGGGCTGGGCAGCCGTGCCGTCGGCAATAAGGCGCGAACCCTGCTCAATCACCAGCGTACCCAGGCCCGAGCCTTTAATAATGGTGCCGGGCTGAATAGTCAGTGTGGCGCCGTTGGTTACGTATACCCGGTCCGTAAGCAGGTACACGTTATTGCTGGTCCAGGTGGTGTTAGCCGAAATCGTCGCCGGGACCGTGATGGCCGTAGGTGCCGCAGGGCAGGTCGTTTGGGCCTGAGCCAGCGGAGCTACCGCTGCTACGGTGGTAAGCGCCAACAATATGGGGAGTACAAGCTTTTTCATGACGATACAAAAAGGATGGATGAGGAGGGTGCGACTTGGTGCTGCGAAGGTCTGAAACGATAACGCCCACCGGAGCACGGCGGGCGTTATCGTTTCGTTAGGAGCGTGTTACCTTATTGTTTAGAAATTGTAGATCAAACCCAGCGTGGAGTAGGTGCCGCGGCGGTAGTTGCCGAACGAGCCCCGCTCGTTCGAGCTGATCTTGCTGCTGTAATCGTAGTCGTAGAACTGGCGGAACGGCTGGTTGAGCAAATCCTGAATACCGGCCTTGATCTGCAGGTGCTCGCCTACGCCCTTGGTCACGGCCAGGTCAATAACGTGGCGCGGCATCTCAATCACCGAGAAGTTCTGGGTCTGGTCGCCGATGAAGGTGAAGCGCTGCCCGATAACGTTGTACTGGGCCGACACCTGCCACTTGGCATCCGTGTCCTGGTAGAAAGCGCCCACGTTCACCACGTATGGCGACTGGCCCTGCAGCGGCCGGCCCGACAGCGCGAAGCCGTTGTTGGCAGCGTTGTCGGCCAGCGTTACGCGGCTGTAGATCAGCGAAGCATTAGCCACAAATGACAGGCGCTGCAGAAAAGGATTTTCTGAAATATCAATTAGTCCTTTACGCACTTCCACTTCGGCACCAGCCACGTAGGCCTGGTCGGCATTCTGGTAGGTGCGCCAGAGCTGGGTGCTGGTCTGGTTGTAGGTCACCTGCTCGATGGCGTCGCGGAAGTACTTGTAGAACACCCCGAACGACAGCATCTCGGAGCGCGACGGGTAGAACTCGTAACGCAGGTCGCCGTTGTAGATCGTGGCCGTTTTCAGCGTCGAGTCGCCGAGGATGATGGAGTTGGTGGTGAAGTCGTAGTACTGATACGGCGCGATTTCGCGGAACTCGGGGCGGTTCACCGTCACGCTGCCGGCCAGGCGCAGCAACGACCGGTCGTTGAAGTTGTAGGTGGCGTTCAGCGAAGGCATCGGAATGGTGCGCACCTCCTTATAGTCGGCGGCCCCGTCGAGGCGGCGGCGGTTGTACTCCACGCGCACCCCACCCGAGAGATTGAACTTATCAGAGATGGGCGCTACCACGCCCACGTAGCCGGCCACCAGCGTATTGTCGGCGGTGTAACGGTCTTCGGGGCGGGTGCCTTCGTCAATCGTGAAGCCCGTTACGGCGTCCAGGTTCTGCGGCGCAAATATCTGGTCGATGGGCAAGCCCAGCAGGTCGGCGCGGTTGAAGCGCTGCCCCCGGATGAAGGAGAAGTAACGGTTGCGCAGGTCGCGCTCCTTATACTCGGCGTAGAAGCCAGCCCGCAGCTTGAACTGGTTGGCGCGGGTGGTGTCGCGGCCCGAGAAGCGGCGTTCCCACTGCCCGCTGCCCATATAGGTGTTTTCCTTGAGCGTAGAGAAGAAGCGGCTGGCCTCCGTGATATTGCCCTCGTTGGGGATGTTGACGGAGTAAGGCTGGTTGAACTCCAGGTTACGGGAGTTGGTGTAGCGGCTGTAGTCAGGCTCGTCGCGGAACACGTAGTTGTAGCCGCCTGACCACGATACCGTGGTATGCTCATTGGTGCCCAAGTCGTGCGAGCCCTGCAGCTGGCCCGAGTAGATGGTGCGGCTCTGGTAGTGCAAAGCGTAGTCGTCGCGCTCAAACCCGTCGCGGTTGGTGCCCGTGCGGTGCACTACCTCATCGGTGGCGTACTGGTTGAGGAAGTTGCGGAATTCAATTCGGTTACGGTTGTTGATGCGTGCCTGCCAGTTGTGGATGATGCCCAGC
Source organism: Hymenobacter sp. APR13 (assembly GCF_000737515.1). NCBI lineage: Bacteria > Pseudomonadati > Bacteroidota > Cytophagia > Cytophagales > Hymenobacteraceae > Hymenobacter > Hymenobacter sp. APR13. The sequence goes on along the minus strand of NZ_CP006587.1, from coordinate 2,493,397 downwards.
CGCATGCTGGTCAGGGCCCGCTCGTCATTATAGAGATAAGCAGCTGTGTTCTGCCCGGTGGCTTCGTCAATTTCCTTGATGTAGCGGTTGCGCTGGATCTGGTACTGCTCGTGCGTGTTGGAGTACGACAGCGACGTTACGTTGCTCAGATACACCGAGCCCAGTTCGAAGCGGCGGTTCAGCCCCAGCGAAGCCCGCAGGTCGGGCATGGCGCGCCCGATTTGGGGCAGCCAGGTAGTGCTCCGGAAAGAGCGGCTGATGGCCGTCAGCTGGTCGGCGGGCGTGGCGTTCTGGCCGCTGCGCTTTACCAAGCCGTCGGGCAAGCCGTCGGGTTGGGCGCGCTTGCCGTTGTCGAAGCCCAGCCAGTCGGTGCTGCTACGGGCGCTGGTCATGTAGTTGTTGCTGAACGTGGTGCCACTGCGCACCCAGCCCGAGAGGCTCAGGCTGGTGGAATTTTCCAGCACGCTGTTCTTGGTGTATACCTTCACCACACCGCCGCCCATCTCGCCCGGCAGCTCTGGTGAGCCCGACTTGAAAATCAGAACCCGGTCAATCACCGAGCTGGGCAGGATGTCAAACGAAAACGAGCGGGTGTCTACCTCGGCCGAAGGCGTGAGGGCATCGTTCAGCAGCACTGTATTGTAGCGCTCAGCCAGCCCCCGAATCACGATGAAGTTGTTGCTCTGGATGGTCACACCCGGAATGCGCTTCACCACTTCGGCCGCGTCGCGGTCCAGGCTTTTCACAATCTGGTCGTTGCTCATGCCGCTCACCACCACCTCGCTTTTCTTGAGGTCCTGGATCATGGCTACCTCGGTGCCGGTTTGCTTCTGGCCGGTCACGGTTACTTCGCCCAGGGCCGTGGAGTTTTCTTCCATCGAGCCATTGAGCGTAGTTGGCTGGCCGACCTTTACTTGTATGCCCGGAAACGTCAGCGGCTTATAGCCGATGTAGGTCATGGTGATGTTGTAGGTGCCGGCATCCAGCTTCAGCTCGTAGCGGCCTTCTACATCTACCGGGGCGGCCTGCGTAGTGCCCGTCACCAGCACCGTGGCTCCGATGACACCTTCACCGGTTTTTTTATCCACCACTTTGCCCACCAGGGAGCCTTGCTGAGCCAGCGCCAGTGTGCTAAACAACAAGCTGAAAATCAAGACTAAAAAACGGGGCATACAGGTAGTTTTTGTTTGCACTGCAAAGCTACCGGGAGCCTGTTATGCGAATATTGCGCGGGCGTTATGCTTATGTTACCTCGCAGGTAAGTATCTCACATTCTGAAACAAACCATTACTTTTGCGGCCGTTTTACCCTGTTCGTCTATGCTCCAGTCCATGACCGGCTACGGTGTCGCGCACCGCGACACCGACCGTTATTCCGCCACCGTCGAAGTTAAATCCCTGAACTCCAAGTCACTGGACTTAACTCTTCGGTTGCCACGCTTCCTCCAGGAAAAGGAACTGGAAATCCGGAACCTGGTAGCTAAGAGCCTGGTGCGCGGAAAGGTGAACCTGAACTTCGATTTTTTGCGGGTGCGCGCCACCGGCAGCCAAAGCACTGTAGTAAACCAACCCGTGCTGCAGCTGGCCTATGAAGAGCTGATGCAGCTAAGCGCCCGCACCGGTGCTTCGCTGGAGCAGCTCACGGCCATTGCCAAGGCCCTGCCCGGCGCCCTACGGCTCCCTACGGAGGCAGCCGCAGCTCCTATAGAGGAAGAAGACGAAGTAACATGGGATGAACTGCAGCCTTTGGTGCTGGAAGCTTTGGAACGCGCCAACGAATTCCGCCGCGCCGAAGGCCAGACGCTTACCACTGAAATCCTGAGCTACCTCGACAGCATCCGCATTCAGCTGGCCGAGATAGAGCGCCACGACCCGCACCGCGTGGAGCAGGTGCGCGAACGGCTCCGCTCCCACCTCGCTGACCTGGCCTCCAGTGAGCAGTTCAATGCCTCACGCTTCGAGCAGGAGCTGATTTACTATATCGAGAAGCTGGATATCGCCGAGGAAAAAGTGCGGTTGGTCAGCCATCTGCACTACTTCACCGAAACGGTCTATCTGCCAGAGCCCACCGGCAAGAAATTAGCGTTTATTTCGCAGGAAATCGGACGGGAAATCAACACCATCGGTTCCAAGGCCAATGACTCCATTGTACAACATTTGGTTGTGGGCATGAAAGAGGAATTGGAAAAGATCAAGGAGCAAATCAACAACATCCTGTAGCTGCGTCCCGCTCACACCACCCGGCAGTTTTGAACTTTGGCAATAAAATCCTGCATAGGATTATTGCTATAAACAACTGATATTTTCAGGCGAGTTGAAATTAAGTTTTTCTTTCTTTTCGCTGTTTTTTGCCCGAATAAGTATCCTAAGCACACAACAGAGCCACTTTCCGGCGAACTGTGTTAATCCGGGATAATTATTTTTTTCACAAATCATTTGCTACTCAGGGTTTCCTGCGTAAATTGTGTTATCCGAACAGACTACCTGATGATCAGTCTGTCGTAAAAACCTAAGTTGATTTTCATCTTTTTTCAGCCCCATGTATATGAAAAAAGTAATACTCTTGCCGGTTTCTTTGTGCCTGATGCTGCTGCTGACGGCTTTTCGTCCTTTCGCTGAGGTTGAACTGATCAAGAAGCGTGTGCTCAGCGAGCGGGTTGAAATCCTGATTCCGAAAGGATTCGAGGTGATGAGCGAGCAGCAGATGGACTTTAACTACGCTAAAGCCCAGAGCCGCCCGAGCGTTATCTACACCAACAGCAAGGAGGCCAGCATCTCCTTCACCTACACCGACAATACTGCCGATCAGGACATGATTGACATGTATGCCGACAACTTCTACAAGACCTACTCCAAGCAGTTCAAGGAGGCCAAATGGTTTGCCAACGGCGTGAAGGAAGTAAGCGGCCGCAAAGTGGGCTACCTCGAGCTGATGAAGCCTGAGCTGGGCCACGAGGTATACCAGCTGATCTTCTTCACTGATGTGGAAGGCAAGCTGCTCATGTGCACCTTCACCTGCGCCGACCGCCAGAAGCCGGAGTGGGAAACGGTAGCCAAGCAGATCATGAGCTCGTTCAAAACGAACGGCTAAGCCCTCACTGCTTTCCAGCAGTTGAAACTCCTGCAACCACTGGCCCAGCGCCAGTGGTTGCAGGAGTTCTCTTTTGTAGCCTATTGAGTGTGGACAACAACCTATAGTGGCGGACTGCAGCCGCCAATAGCTATTGCGCAGATCTGCCGCCCAATTCATCCAGAAACTCGCGGAGCAGTCCGAATAGATTGGGGAAAGCGGTGAGCGGCAGCGGGGCGGCCTGGTCCTGCACGTCGTGGTAGGCGGTGGGGCCGCCGCGGGTGTAGAGGAAGAAGGCGGGCACACCGCGCTCGGAGAAGGGGAAATGGTCGGAGTTGGCGGCCGGGCCGCGGGCGGCCAGCCCGGGCAGGGCCTGGCGGCGGGCGTTGAGGGCCTGCAGCCGGGCAAATTGCGCGGGCAGGGTGCGGCCATTCACTACGGTAGCGCCTTCCGAGCCGGTGCCCACCAAATCGAGGTTCAGCAGGAAGCGGATGCGGGCCAGCGGTACCAGCGGGTGCTCCACGAAGTAGCGCGAGCCCAGCAGCCCGGCTTCCTCGGCCCCGAAGGCCAGAAACACCACCGAATAGGCCGGCCGGTTTTCGGGGCGGCTGTAGTGGGCGGCCAGCTCCAGGAGCATGGCCGTGCCGCTGGCGTTGTCGTTGGCACCGGGGAAGTAAGTGCGGGCACCCATGCGGCCCAGGTGGTCGTAGTGCGCCGTGACCACCAGAAACGAGTCGGGCTGCAGGCGGCCGGGCACGAAGCCTACGATGTTCTGGGTGGGATACTGCGGCTTGAGCTCGGCGTCTACGCGCGCCTCCACCGTCGCGGCAAGGTTGCCAGGCCCCCGATATTCCGCTTGGCGCCACACTGAGTCCAGCACCTGCAGCCGCATCTGCGGAACCTGCTCTGAGGCCAGTGACGCCGTGAGCTTCGGCACCAGGGTCAGGCGCAGGGCGGCGGAATCGAGGTGCTGGCGGAGGGGCTGGGGCAGCTGGGGCAGGCGGCGCTCGTCGGCGGCGCGCAGCACGTAGCCGCCGGCGTACCAGCGGCGGCGCAGCAGCTGTTGCTGGGCGGCGGCATCGGTGAACACCAAGGTATCGAGGCGGACGATGGGCACGGCGGAGAAAGGGCCACCCACGTGCCCGCTGCCGGAATTGGGGGCGGCAATAAACTCCGTACCGGCGCGCAACGGCCGCGAATGGCCGAACACCGGAAAGCGCAGCATGCCCAGACTCAGCTCCAGCTTCAGCCGGCCCGGAAACGTGTTAATATCGAGCGTGAAGGACTGCGTGTAGTCGGGGGCCAGCGGCTGCAGACCCAGCTCCTGAAAACGCCGGCGCAGGTACGCGGCGGCCTTCTGCTCGCCCTGGCTCACGTAGCCGCGGCCGTGCATGGCGGGGGCCGTGAGGGTTTCGATGGTGCGCCGCACGCGGGGCATATCCTGCGCCACGGCCGTTCCTGAAAACAGCGCCAGCACGACAACTGCCAGCACTATACTGCTACGGTTCTTCGGAGAGTGAGTCATCGGCCAAACAGTTGAACGGGCGGGCTACTGCCACCAGCGGCGGGTGGCGTAGGCCAGCCCCAGGCCAATAGCCGCTCCCAGCGCGTCGCTGATGGCGTCGGACCACTCGCCGTGGCGGCCCAGGGCCATGGTTGTCTGCAGCAGCTCAATCAGCAGGCCAAAGGCCACGCAGCCCAGCAGCACTACCGTGTAGGCGTGCCGCCGCAGCGCCGGCCACCGGGTCTGGCGCCGCGCCGAAAACACCACCAAGGCGGCCAGCACCACGAATACGCCCGCGTGGGCCGCCGTATCGAAGGATATCAGCTCCCAGGGCGGCACCACCGGCATATCGGCGGAGGGCGTGAGGGTGAGCACCAACACCAGCGCCGCCCAGGCCAGCGGCAGGCCCACAAGGGGCCGGCGGCGAGGCCTGGGCGGCGCGGATTGTTGGGTCAGACCGGGAAGGCTAGGCACCTACCAGCTCGCCGTATACTTCGGCCGACAGCAGCGAGTCCAGCTCCGAAGGGTTGGCAATCGACATTTTCACCATCCAGCCGTCGCCGTAGGGGTCGGAGTTGACGGTTTCGGGGCTGCCGTCGAGCTGGCTGTTGATTTCCAGTACGGTGCCAGTAATGGGGCTGAACAGGTCGGAAACGGTTTTCACGGCTTCCACGGTGCCGAAGACCTCGTTCTGGGCAACTTCCTTGTCGAGCGTGTCGATGTCAACATACACGATGTCGCCAAGCTCTTTCTGGGCGTGGTCGGTGATGCCGATGTAGGCAACGTCACCTTCCACACGAATCCATTCGTGCTCTTTCGTGTACTTCAGGTCAGCGGGCAGATTCATAACAGTGCGGGGGTTGGGAAGAAGAGGAAGAAGCCGGGCAGCGCCGCGGCCGCTCAAAAGTAGCAGTTTAATGGTTGAATTGTTTAATGGCTGAATGGCTAACCGTGCAGGAGTTTGTTGAGCCACCAGCCATTCAGCCATTAAACAATTCAACCATCAACCTACTGCGACAGGCTGTAGCGGAGCTGCAGACCGCCTTCGGTGGTGGAGTTCTTGAACGAGTTCTGCACGCGCGGGTCCGTGACGGTGCGAGCGAAGAAGAACTGCAGGTTCAGGCGCTGGTTGAGCACGTAGTCGATGGTGGGGCGCAGCTGCATCTGGCGGGTGCCGTTGGTGGTGAGGCCGCGGGACCGGCCCACGAAGGGCGCATTGCCGGTGGGGTCGTTGGGGTCCACCACATCTTCGATGCTGCGCTGGATGGTGGTGTTGTCGCGGATGCTCAGGTCGAGGCGGGCGGTCAGCTCGTTGCGCAGGATGCGCTGCTCGCCGCCGACGCGGAAGGGCAGCTTGAAGCGGTTGGTGGCGTAGCCGAAGCCAATCACCAGTTCCTGGGTGTGCAGCTCCGTTACCTGGGCGTTGGTGGTGTTGAGGCCGATGGCCCGCTCGGTGCGCAGCTCCACGCGGCCCGTAATCTTCTCCAGCGTCTGGAAATTCACGCCAATCAGCGGCGAGAGGCGCTCCGCAATGCTCACCTGCCCGATGATGTAGTACGGAATGTACTGGCCCGAGGCGTTGGTGATGGTGCTCAGGCCCTGCGGCTCAGCATCGTAACCGGAGGCCGTGGTGTAGCCCGCCACCGTGTACACCGACGAGTAGGCGTGGGTAAGCGAGATAGACCGGAAGTAGCGCTTCACGAAGGGCAGCTCGGCCAGGCCGTTGTAGTCGACGCGCCAGTTAGGAATGGGTAGCAGCTCGAACGGCTTGAACTTCTCGGCCTTGTAGCCATCCGACGACTTGCCGCGGTAAGCATCCAGGAAGGCCGGAATCAACACGTCCTGCGAGTTGTAGCCGTAGGTGCCCGTGCCGGTGGTATTGGCCAACGCCAAGCGTTCCTGTACGATACCCCGGTTCTGCACAAACTGGTCGAACGCCTTGGAATCCTCGCCCTTTTTGCTTCGGTCACCGAACAACGTCCGGACGCTGATGAACGAGGTGCTGAACGTACCGGAGCCCAAGTCTTGGCGCGGGGCCAGCCCGCCGGTGGGCTGTAGGCTCACTTCATCAATAGCGTTGCGGTAGAACACTTCCCGGTTGCGGGCCAGCTGGCGGCGGCCTTCCAGCTGAATGTTGAAGTCGCGGAAGGGCTCCAGCGAAGTGCGCAGCACCAGGTTTTCGGTGAGCAGCGAACTGATGGGCGTGTTCAGGAACTGGCTCTGGTCGGTGTACCAGCCGCGGCTGGCGGCGCGGTTGTAGAGCGCATCCAGGTCGTACTGCTTGCCCAGCAGGAAGGGCACGCCCGGCGCGTCGAAGTCGGAGTTCATGCCGAAGAAGCGAGTGCGGGGCAAGTAGCCGGGCAGCAGCGTGCCGTTGGAGCGGGTGTAAGTGAAGTTCAGCGAGCGGGCCGTCATCAAGGACCGAAGCACTGCCTTCAGGAAGCGCAGTTCGGGGCCTTTAGCAGTGTCGGCCGGAGCCTCCGTCTGGCCAATGGCAGCGGCACGGTCGAGGGCCGCGGGCAGGCCGGGGCGGCGCTTGCCGGTGCTGGCTTCGTTGGCGCCGGGGGCCGGGGCGTTGTTGATGATGTTGAGGAAACGCACCTTATTGTAGAGCTTCACCAAATCAATCTTGCCGTTGGCACTCAGCTCGCCGTTGTTCTGGATGGTGTTGCCCAGGTTGAGCTTGGCGGTGGTGGTATCGGTGGGGTCGGGCGAGCCGTTGGGCAGGAACCGCACCGGGGCCGGGGCCCGCAGCGCTGTGGAGGCCGCCTGCCAGGTGTAGTTGGCGGCGTAGCGCGCATCCGCCGACAGCCAGTCGGTGAGCGGGAACTTGTCGAGGGGCAGGCGGTAGGTCAGGGCCACCGTCTGGTTGAAGTTGGTGGTGCGGCCGCCGCGGCGGAACAGGTTTTCGCGCAGCTGCCGGCGGTTCTCCTGGGCCTCCGGCGAGTCGCCAATGGTGCGGCCCTGGCCTTCGTCAATCACTGCCCGGTTGTTGGCGGTGTAGTCGATGGTCAGCGCCTTGGTGAGAGCCCACTGCAGGTCGTAGATGCGGTTGAAGTAGAACGACTTCTGGAACACGCCCGGAATGCCGTTGGTGGTGGGCAGCTGGCCCGGCTCCAGCACGCGCTGCAGGAACCGCTCGTTGTAGCGCCGGTCAATATCTGCCCGGAACGAGAAGCGGGTAGGCAGCGGCGTGAAGTTCACGTCCTGGAAAATCTTCAGGTAGGGGTTGTCCAGGGCCTTGATCTTGGCCAGCGGGGTGTAGGTTTTGGGCGTGAGCTGGTAGAGGTAGGCCAGCGCGCCGGTGTAGGTGCGGGTGTAGTCCCGATCGGTGCGGATGTCGGTGTGGGTGCGCTCCGTGATGGAGTAGCTGGCCGCGAAGTTCTCGATGTCGTAAGGCATCGGCTTCTTCTCGGGGTTGGTGCGCTCCTTGCGCACATTCAGCACCGAGATGCTGCGGCTGGTGGTCTGGTCGATGACTTCCTTGCGGTACTCGGCCTGCTTCTCCGCATCAATGGAGTTGTCGGGATTCCTGAATTTGTTCAACGACTGCTCCAGGCGAGTATCGGGGTCGAGCGGGTCGTACTCGGGGGCGCGGGTTTCATTGCCGGCCTGCACCAGCACCGGAATCCGCAGGCCCAGCTTCTCGGGGAACAGCTTGTCGGCAGCCACCGTGGCATTCACGTCGCCGCGGGTGATGCTTTCCAGGGAGCGTTGCTGCAGCTTGTCCTGCAGGCCGCCGAAGCCCACCGAGGTGTAGCTGCCGGTGGCCGTGATGTTGGCTAGGTCGGCGAGCTTGGTGTTGAAGCGGGCGGTAGCGGCCCAGCCGTTCTGCTTGTCGAAGTCGAACACCCGGAACTCATCGGCCCAGAGGCAGAACGACTTGGTGTTGCCGTCGTTGGTGGGGTTAAACAGGCCAATCATAGCGCCCTGCACCGCGCTCAGGTCGGGGTTGCCATACACCGTGATGCTGGTGCCGTTGGCGAAGGTTTTGGTGTAGGGGCCGGTGTAGCTGGCCGTGCCTTGGTTTACGGCAAGGTTGCGCTCAGCCTTCACATCAATGAAAGTCTGCAGTGAGAGTTGGATTTCGTTGGCCGTGGGCCAGATTTCGGCCTGGGTGGTAGCGGTGCGCGGCGTAATTTGCAGCGGCAGGCGGTACTCGTAATAGTTTTGGTTGTAGTCGGTGCCGAGGCGCACGAAAGCTTGGACTTGTCCGTCGCGCACGTTGTCGTCCTCGCTTTCGGCGTGCAGGAACAGGCGCAGCTGCTTGTAGCGCAGCAAACTCAGGTTGATGTTCTTGTAGGCGGCCTGCCCGAAACCGTCGCGGAGCTGATCTACGCACAGGCGCAGGCTTTGCTCGTTCTGCTGGCGGTTCACGGTGCCGGAGCCGTACTCTTTGTCGCGCTGAATGTTGGGCGGCAGCACGTACGGAATAGCACCTTTCGCGCCATCTATGGCCGGACCGTTTTCCTCCAGGCTCACGGTGCTGATGTTAAACGAGCGGGCCGCGTCGCCGCAGTTCAGGCAGGGCTGGCTGGTTTCCGAAATCGGCTGCAGGTAGCGGCGCCACTGGTTGGCAATGAACTGGGGCTGCACCATGCGCAGCACCACGGGCTGCTGCCAGCCCGTGAGGTACATGCGCAGAAACCGGATGCTTTTGAAGCCGAACGGCTGCCCATCGGCACTGCGCACGGCGCTGTACTGGCGGATCGGAATGCGGAACTGGTACCAGTTCACCTGGTCGCCGTTGACGGACTTGGTGATGCGGTCCACCACGTAGTTGTTGCCCACGGCAATGTCGCCGGGTCTGGCGCCCAGCTCCAGCTGGTACTCGTAGTAGCGCTCCGTTTCCGAGATGACGTTGTCGCGGTTCAGGTCTTCCTTATCGGGGAAAGCCGTGGACGAGAGCTGGCTGTTTTCCTGCGAGTTGCCTTCTAGGCCGTTGTACTGCTTGTAGCGGCCCAGCAGCTTCACGTCGTTCTGGTCGTAGAACGGGTCGAGGTGGTGGCGGAAGTTGTCGCCGGAGGGGTCGGCGTAGGCTTTGTTGAAGAAAGCCGTTTCCTCGGTGTCGGTCAGGCCGTCGAGGCCCACGTCCTGGCGGGCGCGGCCGCCGGGGGCGTTGCTGAAGGCGTCGGTCAGGAATTGCTGGCGCGTCACGCGGCCCCAGGGCGTCGGGCGCACGTCGGTAGCCAGGCCAGCATCGTCGGTGGGCAGGCCGTTCTCAAACTCGTACTGGTTGTTGTCGCGCAGCACGTCCTCGCTCACGTTGCCCAGGTTGATGACCAGACGGCCGCCGGTGGTGTTGTTGACGGGCGGATTCTCGCTGTCGTTGATTTCGCCCCGGCGGCCGGCAATGAACGGATCCATCAGCCAGAACTCCAGGTACTCCACGTTGGCGTTGTCGAAGTCGGTATCGAAGGTGATTTCGCGCGAAATGGCGCCGAAGGTCTGCGGCGCTAGGGCAGTCGGCAGCGTTTTGCCGTCGGCCCCGATGGCGGGGTTGTAGTTGTAGGGCCCGCGCTCCGAGGGGTAGTAGGCCATGTCCAGCGAGTACTCGAAGCCGTTGCCGGTGGTGCCCAGGTCGCGGTTCGGGAAGATTTCGTTGCGCTGGATGCCGCGGGTGTAGTGGTTTTCCAGCTCGGCCGTGCCGATGTTGTCCGGCACGTTGGGCCCGTCGGTGTAGTAGCTCTGGTCGATGGAGTACCAGGCCAGCTTGGCGCGGCGGTAAGCCGAGGTGATGTCGTTGGCGTCGAAGTTGGGGAAGGTGCGGGGCGTGGAGCCCAGGCGCCACGCCACCGCCGAGTTCAGGCCGCCCAGCGTGTAGGGCGTGCGCGCATTCTCGAAGTCGTCGAGGTAGCTCACGCCGTTTTCGCCGTTGCCCAGCTGCGACTTGCCCGGCAGCAACTGCGCAAACTCGCCACTAAAGGCCACCGACGACGGCTCCTTGGTGGAGATGAACGGCAGCATATCCAGGTACTTGGTGAGGGCGCGCGAGTCGCGGCGCATGTTCACGTCGAAGCCGTAGATGGTGTTGTTGCCCGGTTCGTCGCCGATATTCACGCGGTTGATACCCGGCGCCTGGTTTTCGCGCAAGTGCAGCACCGTGGCCCCGAAGTTCACGTCCTGGTTGAGGCGGTAGTCGAAGCGGGCCCCGAGCAGGCGGCGCGGCTGCACCTGCACCAGTGCGTTTTTCTCGAACTCCACCCGCAGCTCGTTGGCCGAGTTGAGGTAGGCCGGGTTCAGGATTTTCACCTTGGCCTGGTCGTAGAACACCTGGTAGTCGCGGCCTTCTTCCAGCAGCACCGAGCCGGCGCGCACCCGCACCGAGCCCACCGCAATGCCCAAACCGGGCAGCGTAATCTCGTCGGTGGCGGTGGCCTGGAACCGGCCGCGCAGCACAAACTTGTCTTTCTCGGTCACCTGCTGGGCGTCGCTCTGCACCTGGTTGTAGAGGGCGTCGTAGACGTACTTGCGGGCCAGCAGCCGCTCGTTGGCGGGGTCCGAGCCAGGCGTCACGCCCAGCGTATCAAACTGGCTGCGCAGGTAGCTACCGAAGGGCTCCACCACCGGGAATATCACCTTACCCAGCTCCGGGTCAATGGTGATGCCGGGGAAGAAGTCGAAGTTGCCGTCGGCGTTCTGGTCGTTGTTGGGGTTTACGTTGTCGAGGTTGAGCACCTCAATCAGCGGGCGATTCTGGATGCGGGCGCCTTCCTTCAGCGAAATCAAATCCACACCCGTCACGTCGTCCTTGTAGACAATCTGCAGCTGGAAGTTGTCCCGGTTGAGCTGCGAGGCATTCAACGGGTACACGTTCTTCATCATCAGGTCCCAGGTGGGCAGGTTCCGGGTGAGCAGGTTCAGGTTCTGCGGGTTCTGGCTGGGGTCGGCTAGGCCCACGGCGGGGTTAGTGGCCTTCAACATCTTCAGAAACACCACTTCGTCCTGGCTGCGGTTGCCGTAGTCGTTCACCACCTCCCCTACTTTGTAGGTGCGGCCGTTGTAGAGGTACTCGTAGCTGACGCCCAGCACCTGCTCGGGCAGCAGCTGGGTGTTGAGGCTCAGGTAGCCCAGCTGAGCATTAAAGGTGTACTCGCGCGGGTCGAGCTTGCGGGCCCGCACGTGCTCGAAGTCCACGTTTTTCACCAGCGGCTGGCCGGCCACGTTGCCGCCGCTCAGGTAGTTGTCCACGGTCAACTCGCCGCGGGCCTGGGCGTTGGGCAGCAGCAGCTGCTGGAGCTGGTTGTTGGTGTTGTTGGCGGCGACGGTGGGCAAGGTGCCGGGTAGCAGCAGCGGGCTGCGGTACACGCGGCTGGCTTCGCCCAGGTCCATGAGCGGCACCACGTTGCGCAGGTTGTCGCTCTGGCGGTTGTCGTTGGTGACCCACACTTCCAAGTAGCGGATTTCGATGCCGCTCTGCACGGTGGGCAGGTTGCGCAGGGCCAGGTTGTACCGGTCGCGGAAGAACTGGCTCAAGAAGAAGTGCCGGTCTTTCTCGTACTGGCTGGCCTTGAGCTCAAACTGCCGGCTCTGGCCGCCGTTCTGCACGCGCACCTCGTCGGCCTGGCCGCGCAGAGTGCTGGCCACGGCCGTCACGCTCATGCGCCCGAACTGCAGCTGGGTTTTCACCCCGAACAGGTTCTGCCCGCCCACAATCAGCGAATTATTCAGCGGCAGACTCACGTTGCCGAGGTCTACCTTCCGGATGATGTCCGTGTCGAAGCCCGTGTAGTCGAGCTTCATGTTGTTTTCGAAGTCGAAGGCGGCCTTGGTGTCATAGTTGAAGTTCAGGCGCACCTTCTCCCCGATCTGGCCCGTCAGGTTGAGGTTCATGTTCTGGTCGAACTGAAACTCGCCGATGCGCTGCTGCCGGAGCGTGAGCGTGGGGTTTTGGTTGCGGTTGAAGCGCGCCCCCATCCGGATAGTGACTGCGCCGGCCGGCCGGATGTCGACGTAGGAGCCACCGAAGATACGGTCGGCCATGGGGCCGAGGTAAATCTTGGGGATCAGGCGGCGCGAGGCGGCCGAGCCGGAGTCGCCAACGACGCCCCCGGCCGAACGATTTCGGAAGTAGTCTCGTACAGCCTGTTGTTGCTGCCAGCGCGAGTACTCCTTGAAGGTAAGGCGGCTGGGGTCGCGGAAGTCCACGTCCTCCCCAATCCGCTCCTCCACATCAAAATACTGCAGGCTGTCGTCGGGCGTGATGACCTGCTGCACGTTGCCGGGCAGGGGCAGCACCAGCGGCGAGCGGCGGCGCTGCGGCGAAAACGGCGTGCCCACCCTGTCGGAAGGCGCCACGCGGGGCCGGCGGCTGGAACGGTAGCGGCTGGTGTCGGGCAGGGCCGTGCGCGGCGTATCGGGCCCGGGCATCAGCCAGGGCCGGGCCTCGCTGGTTTCGGGGAGCCACGCCCATAGCTGGCGCAGCGAAAAAGCGGCCGACCCGGCAGTTTCGGCCTGCGACCACCAAGCACCCAGCAACGACGCGAAAACAACAGCAACGGAGGCAGTGAGGGACTTCTTACCGGAGTTCAAGTGCTACAAATAAAAAAGGATGCAGGTGGCGTTAAGAATTGAGTATCAAGTAGAGAGTATGAAGCAAGGGTAGCTGGCGAAAGCAGAGCAGGCAACAGCCAGGCTCCGTACTCTGTATTCCCTACTCTACACTCACTACTTCATACTCCATACTAACTACTCAATACTTAATTGGACTTAAGAGCAAACTTAATCAATTCCTCCACGCTCAGGTCGTTGCCATAGCGCTTCTGAATCTGGTCAAGATTCTTCTCGGCGGCGGCGCGGGCAAAGCCCAGCGTCACTAAAGCCGACAACGCCTCACTGCGGCTGGTATTGTGTGCCCGGGCCAGCGGTACGGTATCTACTCCGGCTTTGGCCAGCAGCTCGTCTTTGCGCAGCTTGTCGCGCAGCTCCAGAATCACGCGCTGCGCCGTTTTGGGGCCCACGCCTTTGATGCTCTGGATGGCGCGCACGTCCTCGTTCACGATGGCCTGGCGGATTTCGCCCACGCTCATGCTGCTCACCATCACGATGCCCGTGCCCGGCCCGATGCCCGACACCGAAATCAGCTGCATGAACAGCGCTTTCTCGCTGGGGTCGAGGAAGCCGTAGAGCGTGTGGGCGTCTTCCTTGATGTGCTGGAAGGTGTAGAGCTTGGCCTTGTCGCCCTCGGCGGGCAGCTTGCTGAACGTGCTGAGCGAAATGCGCACCTCGTAGCCGATGCCGCTCACGTCGAGAATGGCTTGGGCGTGGTCTTTGTAAGCGAGCTTTCCTTCGATGTAGGCAATCATATGTGGAGCGTAGAAGCTGGGGAACTTAGGTGGTAGGGCAACACCAGCAGCTGGGTTTTCTATCCCGCAACTGATGGCATTATTGGCGGAATAAATTACGCGTTGCGGCGTCCTGCAGGAAGGCGGAAAACTGGCGGCAAGTGCGAAGCCCGGCAGGACAAAAGAACGTCATGCGGGCTCGCTCTGGCAAGTTCAGCATGACGTTCTACAGACCTTAAGCAATCTGTTGCTATTCTTTTACTTATCTGGCTTCAGCACGCCAACAACCCGGCTACAAGCCGCGGTTGGTCTGGCTTTGCTGGGCGTCGACGACGGCAATGGAGGCCATGTTCACGATTTCGCGGACGGAGGCACCCAGCTGCAGAATGTGCACCGGCTTGCGCATGCCCATCAGCACCGGCCCGATTACCTCGGCACCCCCGATTTCCTGGAGCACTTTGTAGGCAATGTTGCCGCTAATCACGTTCGGGAAGATGAGCGTGTTGGCGCCGCCCTTTTCGGCCAGCTCCGAGAACGGGTACTGCTCGCGCAGCAGGTCGGGGTTGAGGGCCGTGTTGGCCTGCATCTCACCGTCCAGAATCAGCTCGGGGTAGCGCTTTTTGGCCAGCTCGGTGGCGCGGCGGGCCTTGTCGGGCAGCTCGCCGGGGTTGGAACCGAAGTTGGAGTAGCTGATAACGGCCACCCGCGGCTCGGCGTCGAAGAAGCGTACGGCCTCGGCCGTGAGGCCGATGATGTCCACCATTTCCTCGGCCGTGGGGTCGATGTTGACGGTGGTATCGGCGAAGAAGAACGGGCCTTTCTTGTGCTGGATGATGTACATGGAGGCCACGCGCTTCACGCCTTCTTCCACCCCAATCACCTGCAGCGAGGGCACAATACTCTTGCCGTAGTCTTTGGTGAGGCCGGTGATGAAGGCATCTGCCTCGCCGGTTTCCAACATCATCGAGCCGTAGTAGTTCCGCTCGCGCAGCAGGCGGCGGCCTTCGTAGAGCGTGATGCCGCGGCGCTGCCGCTTCTGGTAGAGCAGGTTGGCGTACTCTTCACGCTTGGCGTCTTCCTCCAGAATATCAATGATCTGGCAGCCGTGCAGGTCCAAGTTGTTGGCTTGGGCAATGGTTTCCAGCTTTTTGCGGTTGCCGAGCAGGATGGGCACCGCAATGCCCTCATCAAACAGAATCTGGGCCGCTTTGAGGATCTTGTAGTTGTCGGCTTCGGCAAACACCACGCGCTTGGGGTTGGCGCGGGCCGCCGACGTGATGCGGTTCATCAGCTTCTGATTTACGCCGAGGCGGCCGCGCAACTCGTCTTCATAGGCGGTCCAGTCCTCGATGTTGCGGCGGGCCGAGCCGCTTTCCATGGCGGCGCGGGCCACGGCCGGGCTCACCGTCGTGATGAGGCGCGGGTCGAGGGGCTTGGGAATGAGGTAGGTGCGGCCGAAGGCCAGCGTGTTGTCGCCGTAGGCGCGGTTTACCATGTCCGGCACGGGCTCCTTGGCCAGGTCGGAAAGGGCGCGCACGGCGGCCAGCTTCATGGCCTCGTTGATTTCGGTGGCCCGCACGTCCAGCGCCCCCCGGAAAATATAGGGGAAGCCGAGTACGTTATTTACCTGGTTGGGATGGTCAGAGCGGCCGGTGGCCATAATCAGGTCGGGGCGGGTAGCCAGGGCCAGCTCGTAGGCAATTTCGGGCGTGGGGTTGGCCAGCGCGAATACGATGGGGTTGTCAGCCATCTTCAGCAGCAGCTCGGCGGGCAGCACGTTGGCCGCCGAAAGGCCCAGGAACACGTCGGCGCCTTCCATGGCCTCGGCCAGCGTGCTGACGGGGCGGCTGGTGGCGAAGTGCATCTGCAGCGGCGCCAGGTCGGTGCGGCTGGCGTTGATGACGCCGTCCTTGTCGAACACCACCACGTTTTCCAGTTGGAGGCCCAGCGCCAGGTACAGGCGCAGGCAGCTGATGGCCGCCGCACCCGCGCCGCTCACCACCAGCTTGATGTCCTCGATGCGCTTGCCTACCACCTCCAAGCCGTTGAGCAGCGCCGCCGACGAAATGATAGCCGTGCCATGCTGATCGTCGTGCATGAGCGGGATGTTCATCTTGTCGCGCAGCTCGGTCTCGATGCGGAAGCACTCCGGGGCCTTGATGTCCTCCAGGTTAATACCGCCGAACGTAGGCTCCAGGGCCTTCACGATGCGGATGAACTCGTCGGGGTCGGTGGCGTCGATTTCGATGTCGAAGCAGTCGATGCCCGCAAATTTCTTGAACAGTACGCCCTTGCCTTCCATCACCGGCTTACTGGCGGCCGGCCCGATGTTGCCGAGGCCCAGCACGGCCGTGCCGTTGCTGATAACGGCCACCAGGTTGCCCTTGGCGGTGTATTTATACACGTCGTCGGGGTTCTGGGCAATGGCCAGGCAGGGCTCGGCTACGCCCGGCGAGTAGGCCAGCGCCAAATCCAGCTGGGTGCTGACGGGCTTGGTGGGCACTACCTCAATCTTGCCGGCGGGGCTTTGGGAATGGTAGTCGAGGGCGTCCTGCTTGTTGATTTTGAGCATGAGTCGGATTCCAGGGTGAAACGCCGCCGCCGAGGCCGCAGCATAGGCAAGTTGGGGCCAAATCCGCCGGAATCAAAGTTTAGGCAACTCGTCTGTTATTGCGGCCAGACAGGAATCCAAGTAAATCGGTTTGCGCACCTGTTCCCCGGATTCCTCCTGAGTCGGAATGAGAGCTTACCGCAGCGGCACCTCCGTGAAGGTGCCATAGACGCGCAAATCGCCGGAGCGGCGGTTATCGACGCCAGTGGTCAGGAACGTGAACGGGTCTTTGCTGTCGGCCGCTTCCACGGTGTAGCTGCCGCTGATGAGCTGGCGGTTTGCATCGTAGCTGCTGATGATAAAGGAGCCCGTGAGGCGGTGCGTGTTGCCGGTTGCCAGGTTTTCGGTGGCGGCACTGCTGGGAGTATGCCGCAGGTAGCGGACCTGCACGTCGCCCGCGCCGAGGTCGGGCTGCGAGGCCAGCGCGTAGGTGCCGGCCAAGCCAGACTTCTGGCGACTTTTGGCAATCGTGAATTCCAACTGGTCGGTAGGGCTAGTTTGGCTGTTGCTGAACGTCACCACGAGCCGGTCGGCGAACTGCTGGCCGCGGGGTTTGTCGGCGAGGTGGTTGATGCCGCGCGTTTCGTCGGGGCTGGCGTAGTGAAACGTCATGTTGAGCGTAGCCGCCTGCACCGTTGCGGCGGGTTGAGGCTGGTCGTCTTGGTCTTTGTGGCAGGCAACGGTAAAGAGCGTAGCGGAAGCAAGGAGCGTAACCAAGATGCGTTTTATCAGCATAAAGACAGGATATAAGAGAGGTGTCGTTCCAAATCCCAAGAGTTGTGCCAGAATATGCGGTAATAGTTCCGCAGTACGGATATTTTTTTAGGCGGCCCGTTGTACTTAGCAGGGTTAAAAGCACATTGCTGCTCGCACCGTTCCGCTAGCTATTTTGCCTGCATGGAACCGACGCACACCTTTCAGGCGCAACTGGAGCCCGGCGGCCCCAGCTTCATGCCCACCCAGATAGTGGTAGTACCGCCACTGGTGCTGGAGGTGCTGGGCGGCAAGGCCACGAAGCGCGTAACGGGCACCGTGAATGGTCACGCCGTACGGCTGGGGCTGCTCCCGCTACCCGGCGGCGGCCGCTATCTGATGTTCAGCAAAGACCTGTGCAGCGCCGCCGGCATCCAGCTGGGCCAGCACCTCACCATCACCCTCGCCCCCGACCCGCAACCCGACTACGTGGAACTGCCCGCCGAGCTGGCCGAAGCCCTGGAAGCCTGGCCCGAAGCGGAAGCCAGCTTCGCTAGGCACTCGGGCAGCATGCGCCGCGCCATGGCCCGCCACGTAGCCAGCGCCAGGCAGGCTGAAACCCGGGCCCGGCGCGCTGTAGAGCTAACTGAGCGGCTGGCCCTGAACGGGCACCCATTCCGGAAATAACGCTTCTGCCTTTTTATCGGGCCGAGACGGTGAGCGAGGTGCTGCCCAGCGCTGGCTGGCCGGTGGCCCCGATTCCTTCGGCGCTGACGCGGAACGTACCCCCCTGGTCGGCGGTGTAGAAGGTGAAGCGCGCTGTGCCCGAGGCCGGCACGGACAAGCGTGGCAGCCAATAGAGCGTAGTGGCCCGCGGGTCGGGACGGTTGGCTGCCGAAGCCTGCTCGTAGCGGGGTGCGTAGAATTCGCGGGCACGGTGATAGGCTGGCAGCTGGCGCACTGCCACGCCGGCAGCAGGCTCCTTGCTGTAGTCGTAGTTGAAGTTGCCGCGCTTGGTGAATACGGCAATAACTCCTCCTGCTCCCCGGCTACCGTAGATGGCCGCCGAGGCTCCTTTCAGTACTTCAATGCGCTCCACCGTGACGGGGGCGACACCCATCAGTCCTTCCGCATCAGAAATCGGCATACCGTCAAGCAGATAGAGCGGCTGGCTGCTGCCAGTGATACTGGAGGCACCCCGGATCATAACATTGTAGGACGAGTTGGAGCGGGTTATCTGCAAGCCGGACACGCGCCCCTGTAATAGTTGGAAGATGTCGGAAAAAGCTGCAGTCGATGGAATATCACTCAGATTCAGCACGTAGTCAGCGTTACTGTGAAGTGAAAAGACAGACTGTTCCGGCGGGGTTGCGCGGCTCTTCACCGTGACGTTGCGCAACAGAATGCTACGGGTGGAATCGGGCAGGTACTGCCGCTCCAGAACCTGCTGGCGGCGGCTGCGCTGGCTGTAGGCAGCCAGTTCGGGCGTGGCGGCAGGCAGCACCTGCAACGGCAGCGGCAACGGTGTGGCAGGCAGCGGCCACAGCTCATCAAGTTGAATCAATATATTGTTGCTGCCTTTCTCGGTGCGGGCCTGCAGGAGCACCTTGGCGGAGTCCTGCCCGGAAAATCCCTGGTACAGAAACCGGCCTGCATCATTGGCCTGACTAACATTAACGCTTTTGTTGGCTTGCTGATACAGAGTCAGGGTGCCATTGGGTACGGGTTTGCCGTTGGTGCGTACCAACCGGCCGCCCAGCGTCAGGGTTTGTTCGGGCAGAAAGCGGTAGGCGGCGGCCGGCGACGTATCAGAGGCCAGCAGCTCACGCCATACAAAGCGGCTCCAGCCCTGCGTAAGCAGCAGGTAGTCGAGGGCAAGCCGGGTGTCGGGCGTGGGCTGGCGGAAGTAATAGCCGGGATTTTCCACATAGCCTTTCAGCTCTGAGGTCAGCAACAGGTGCGACTCAATGGTAGCATCCGTGGTGCCAGTGGCCGGCAGACCGGCCTCATCCGCCACGGCCACCGATAGTTCGGCGCCAGTGGGCAGGCCGGCGGCATTACGCACTTCCACCTCCAGCGTCACAGCCTCACGGGCGCCATAGCTGGGCCGGTCAGAGCGCACAGCCACGCGCAGGGGATTCGGATCAGGCACAAAAGCCAGTCGCTCAGCACGGGCAATCTGCTGCTCATCAAACAACGTGAGGTGCAATACGCCAGCCGGCAGCTTGTCCTTAGACAAGGTGGCCGAAAATATTTCGTCGCCATTGATCTGGCCCTGGCCGGCATATACCAGCACCCCACGCACGTGGGCCAGCAGCCGTAGCGCCTGGGGCCCGGCTGCGGCCCCAGCCGCCGCCCGATGCCGGATTAACACCCGTAGGGTATTGCCGATTTCACGTACGTTCATCACCCAGCCAGCCGGCTGCACGGCTGGCAGCGGATAGTCGGCCGCAGTGCCATTGGGCAGCACCACCCGGGCATGATAGCGGCGGCCGGCAGCAGGACTGAAGCTGAAAGCACTCATCCCTAATGCCGGCGTGCTGAAGCTGCCCTGGACTTGGTTCTGGTCGTCGAGGATTTCGCCCCGCACGGCTAAGCCGGCACCGGTGGCATCCACTGCCTTCACTCCAACAACTGTGGACAGGCCCGCCACATAATCGCCACCTTCTGGGAAAAACTGCACGTCGGGCCGGGACGAAGCCACCGGGCGAGCCACCTCACGCCGGGCATGTACCGCTGTGCCAACTGAAGCACTGGCCGCTGCGTCAGGTGCGGCGGGTGCTGTCTGCCACACGGGCACGCGGCGCGAGAAAAATAACTGCTCACCAGCGTTGCGCATCCAATGAGTGTAGGCGCGCACCGTGTATACGCCTTGCGCCAAGGTATCAGGCAAAGCCAAGTCGCCGTGGGCAAGGCCGCCGCGCAACGCCAACGTGCGGCGCAGCAGCACCCGCCGTCCTGAAGGGCTCACCACATCCACGTACAGCACCCGGCTCAACGAGTCAAGCTGATGCGAGTTGGCATCGGCCACATAGGCCTTGAACCACACAGTTTCGCCGGCCACGTAAGCCGCCTGGTTGAGATGCAGGTAGCTGATTTCGGGTTGTGCTTCAGTATAGAAGTATTGAAGTCGGGTAGCTAGACGCTGTATGGCCGGATCAGGATTCTGGAAGGCAGAAAACACTGCAAAAGCGCCCACTGGCAAACAAGCGGCCTGAAATAGACGAAAAGAGAAAGATGGCATATTGGTATGGCTATAGAGAATGTTGTTAAAAAGTAAAGAAGCCATAAACTGCTTTGCAACAAGCTAGCTGAAGTATATACAGCCAAGCACAAGAAGTATGGCAATTTTATGAAAGCGCTCTGTGTTACAACCGAATGCTGAACGCCAGCGGCGGTAGTCCCCCAGCCCGGCGCCGATGGCCGGGCGCATGCATGAGGGGAGGCCCCCAGTAGCTACCGGTCGGCCACCACTAGCACAGCACTGCCCGTCACGGGCTGGCCAGTGGCCCCGATGCCTTCCACCCGCACGCGGAACGTGCCGGGCTCGTCGGCGGTGTAGAACGTAAAGCGGGCCGGGCCGGTAGCCGGCACTGGCAGGCGCGGCAGCCAGTGCAGCGTGGTCGCCCGCGGGTCGGGGCGGTTGGCGGCCGACGCTTTCTCGTAGCCGGGCGCATAGAACTCGCGGGGCCGGTAGTAGGCCGGCAGCTGATACACCACCACGCTTTCGTTGCTTTTTTCATGGCTGTAGTCGTAATCGGGGTTGCCGTGCTTGGTGAATACGGCAATCACGCCACCCATTCCACGCATCCCGTAGATGGCTGCTGAAGGACCTTTCAGTACTTCGATCCGTTCGACCATCGACGGCGGAATACCCTGCAGGCTTTGCGTATTGGGTAGCGGAATACCATCGAGCAGCAGCAATGGTCCACTTCCACCGGTAATGCTGGAAATGCCCCGGATCCGCACTTGCAAGAGATTAGCGCTATCGGTGCGGAATATATCTACGCCTGATACCCGCCCCTGCAGCAGCTGAAAAATGTCGGTGGCATTGTCGGCAGCCGGAATGTCGCGCGTACGCAGCACGACATCGGCGCTCAGATGGATCGAGCGGGGGTCGTGCCGGGGCGGGGTGGGGCGGCTGCCTTTCACGGTCACGTTGCGCAGCACAATGCTGCGGCTGGAATCGGGACGATACTGCTGCTCCAGCACCTGCTGGCGGCGGCTGCGCTGGGCATACACGCCCACCTCCGACGGCAGGGCGGCGGCCGAGGCCAGCAGCGGCAGCGGCGTTGCCTTCGCCGGCAGCGGCCACAGCTTGTCCAGCTTCACCATTACATTGGACCCACCCTTTTCGGTGCGGGCCTGCACCAGCACCCGGCTGGAATCCTGGCCCGAAAAGCCGGTGAACGTAAACCGGCCGGTGGCATCGGTTTGCCCGACGGTTACGCCTTTGCTGGCTCCCTGGAACAGCGTGAGGGCACCATTGGACACCGGCTTTTCATTGAGGCGCATCAGCTGGCCACTCAGCGTCAGAGTCTGCTCGGGCAGAAACTGGTAGGCAGCGGCCGGCGACGCATCAGAGGCCAGCAGCTTCCCCCACACAAAGCGGCTCCAGCCCTGCGTGAGCAGCAGGTGGTCAAGCGCCCGTCGCGTTTCGGGCGTAGGCTGGCGGAAGTAGTAGCCGGGATTTTCCACGTAGCCTTTCAGCTCCGAGGTCAGCAGCAAATGTGACTCCACATCAGCGTCGGTGGTGCCGGTAGCTGGCAGGCCCTCCGCCACCGCCACCACCGACGCCGACAGCTCGGCCGCAACGGGCTGGCCTTCGGCCGTACGCACGTCTACCGCCATCGATACCACTTCGCGCAGGCCGTAGGTGGTTTTTTCGGGTTGTAGGCTGATGCGCAACGGCGCCGGATCGGGCACAAACGCCAGACGCTCGGCCCGGGCAATCTGCTGGTCGTCGAAGAGGGTGAAGTGCACGATGCCGGCCGGCAGCCCCGCTTTGGATACGGTGGCCATAAAGGTTTCCGGCCCCTGGATCTGGCCGGCACCGGTGTACACTACGGCACCGCGCACGTGGCCCAGCAGCCGCAGCCTGACCGGCGCCACAGCCCGGCCTTGCGGCGGCTGGTACCGGATAAACACCTGCAAATTGGGGCCGGCGTCGCGCACATTCAGCACCCAGCCGTCGGGCCGCACCGCGGGTAGCGGATAGTCGGCAGTAACGCCGCCGGGCAGCGTTACGCGGGCAAGGTAGCGGCGCCCCGCGGTAGGCGTAAACGTAAGCGCCGTCATGCCCAGGGCGGAGGTAGTGAAGGTGGCCTGCGGCTGATTCTGGTCGTCGAGAATGGTACCGCGCACGGCCAGCCCGGTGCCGGTGGCATCCAGGGCCTTCACCCCTACCACCGTGGGCAGGCCCGCCACGTAGTCGCCGCCTTCCGGGAAGAACTGCACGTCGGGGCGGGAGGCAGAGGCAGTTTCCCGGCGGGCAGCACTCATTTCCTTGGCTATCAGCCTGCTATTGACCCGCGAGGAAGACGTAGCCTGCCACACCGGCACCCGCCGCGAGAAAAACAACTCTTCGCCGCTGTTGCGCATCCAGCTGGTGTAAGCCCGCAGCGTGTAGATGCCCTGGGGCAGCGAGTCGGGTAGCTGGATGTCGCCGTGGGCCTGCCCGCCGCGCAGCGCCAACGTGCGGCGCAACGCCACCTCCTTCCCCGAGGGACTTATCATATCCACATAGAGCACTCGGCTCAGCGAGTCGGGCTGGTGCGTGCTGCCGTCCACGACATACGCCTTGAACCACAGCGTTTCACCAGCCGCGTATGCCGCCTGGTTGAGGTGCAGGTAGCTGATTTCGGGGTGCGCTTCGGTGTAGTAGGCCTGCAGGCGGGTGGCCAGGCGCTGCATCATCGGATCGGCTTCCTGGAAAGCAGTGAAAGCAGCCAGCGCCCCCAGTGACAGGCAGGCGACCGAAAGCAGGCGGGGTAAGGATAAGGGCATAGACGGGTTGGGTTAATCAACCCAAGTTGCGGAGGATGCAGCGCGGCTGGCCTGGCCTCCACAAATGGGTTAAACGGGATAAAAAACGGTCGATAACTTCTAAAACACCCCAGCAATAATTCCGCCTAAGTGTCTGGCAGCCGGCACCAAGATTCCGGCATTTACCCTAAGCCTCTCTTCTACAACCGAATACTAAACGCCAGCGGCTCGAATACCAAATCGTTGGTGTAGGTATCTACCACCAGCCGCACGCCGGCTTCCAGCGGCGTACGCAGGCGCAGCACGTTGAACAGCGCCGCCACGTCGAAACCCACATTGCGGTAGTTGCCGCGGCCCGACACGCCGGTGCTGCGGCCCTGGGCCACATCCAGAAACCCGGTGGCCCGCAGCCGCTGCACGTACAGCAGCCGCCCCACCGACCAGTGCGGAAACGCCAGCGGCATAGCGTAGTCCAGCGAGGCGGCGCGCATCCGGTCGAAGCTCACGTAGTTTTCGCCGCGGGGGAAGCTGATGGCCGAGGCAAACTGGTATTGTTGCTGCTGCTGGCTCTGGTAGCCGGCGCGCAGGCGCAAACTGTGGTGCTTGCCCAGGCCGGGCACGTACAAGCTGCCCTGCGCGCCCCACTGCCGCGCCTCCAGCCCCACCCCAAACGGCGTGGCGCGCGAGGTGAGCAAGGCCGTGGCGCCCCAGCGCGGGGCCACGTCGCGGGCACTCATTTTCAGCTGGCGCACAAAGCTGAGCGTGGTTTGCAGCGCGTGCACCGGCCGGCCGGGGCCGGGCTCGGAACGGAACCGCACCGGCAAATCGTAGCCGCTGACCTGCTCCAGCAGGTAGTAGCTGCTCAAACTCAGGGCCGACAGGTATTTGGAGCGGGTGAGCGTGAGCGGCAGCCGCAGGCCGGCCGTGAGGCGCGTGGTCTGCCACCGGTCGGCGCGCAGGCTGTCGAGTGGCTGGTTGCGGGCCCGGTCGATGTAGCGGGCGGCGTTGCGGCCGCCGTGGCTGATTTCGGCGTCGAACACCGGGTACTTGCCCTGGTAGCTGAGGCCGCCGAATACGGCCCCGGTGCGCTCGTTCTGGTCGTAGCTAACGCCGGCCACGGCCTGGGTGGTGCTGAGCAGGTCCTGCGAGCGAAGGCCAAGGCTGACGCTGTTGCCGGTGGGACTTTGCACCACGCCCCAGCTGAACACATTAAAGGCGTGCCGCAGCACCGAGTAGGGCCGCACCGGGTAGCGCGCCGCCGCCACCGTGGCGGCGCTGCCCAGCTGCGCCGCCACGGCGGCGGCGCCCGGCTCGCGGGTGGCCAGCGCGGCGGCGTAGGGCTGGCCGGCATCGGCGGCTTCGGGCGGCGCGGGCAGCACGGCGCGCCAGGTGGCCGGCTGCAGCGGCATCTCGGTGATGCGCGCCCCGGTGGCCCGGAAATCGTGAAACGCCAGCTGCTGCCCGTCCGGCGACACGGCGGCCTGGTAGGCGCCCAGCGGCCGGCTCGTCACCTGCCACACCTGCCCGGTAGTGGTATGCACGGCATACACATTATCAATACCCGACTGCGGCGAGTTGTAGAGCACGTAATCGGCCCAGGGCTGGGGGTTGGTCAGGTTGATGTTGGCCACGGGCAGCAGGGCCCGCACCGCGCCGGTCGTCAGGTCGGTTTCTTCCAGGGTTTTGCCGGCCGGCTTCAGCACCACCGCCACCACCCGCCGGCCGTCGGGCGTGAAGCGGGGCTGCAGGTACAGGTCGTTCTGGGGGTTGGGCAGGGTCTGCAGCACGGCGCCGGTGCGGGCGTCGAGCAGGTGCAGGGCGTGGTGGTAGGCGCTGTCGGTTTCCACGGCTATCAGGCGCGTGCCATCGGGCGAGAGCGAGGCAGCGGTGTAGCGGTGATGGCGGCCGAGGCGCGTGAGTCGGCCGGTAGCCAGGTCCAGCACCTTCAACTCGGAATGGATGCGCTGGCCCCAGCGGGCGTCGGGCTGCAGCTCGGGCCACACGGCTTTGCCGCCGCCCACGCTCAGCTGCTCGGGCAGGTTCAGCAACCCGGGCACGAACAGCTTGCGCTCCTGCCCACGCCGGCCCAGCAGCACCAGCTGCGCAATGTCGCCGAGGCCGGATTTCAGGGCCAGCACCGTGCTGTCGTTCACATACTGCGGGTACTGATACTCGGTGAACACCCGGCCCTGGTACTGGCCGGCCATCTCCTGCGCCGCGGTGGGCTGCAGCTCCCGCTGCTGCGCGCGCCACACGGAGTCCAGCTCCTGCATCGTGTGCTGATAGAGCTGCTCCACGCGCAGGCCGGTGGTACGCTTCAGGCCTTGGGAGAAGGAAAACGGGTAGAACGGAAACCGGTAGTAGCGGGTCAGGGCCCGGTCCCAGACGTCGGCGCCGTAGTGGGTTTTGGCGTAGGAGGTGAGGTAGTAGCCCAGCACGTACCAGTTGGGCACCTGGTCGCGCAAAGAGCCGTTCACGGCTTTCTGGTAGCTGTAAGTGCGGCCCGCCAGCAGGTTGGCCCGCAGCCCGGCCCCGAACTCCGGAATCCGGCCCCGGCCGCTACGCGTGAGGGCCGTTTCGGTGCCCACGGCGTCGCCCTCGAAAAACCACTGCGGCACACCCACGGCCGCCACGCCCAGTGCCCCGTCGCCGAGCAGCGGCCCCAGCAGGCGGCCTATGCCCTGGCGGCCCTTCTCGAACTGCGCCACGTGCCGGTACTCATGCACCACCAGCCCGGCCAGCCAGTCCACGGTGCCCAGTCCCATGCCCTGCTGCGGGGTGCTGAAAAATTCGGCGTGCCGCGGCAGAAACGTCACGAAGCCGTTGCTCACGCTGGTGCGGGTCTGCATCACCACCGAAATAGGCCGCGGGCTGACACCCAGCGTAGCGGCGCCGGGCCCGTGCACCTGCTCCAGCTGCCGGGCCGTGCGCTGGGCGGCCTCCTGAAACCCCAGCGGGTACAGCACCCGGAAATGCGGCGTCCGGACTTCCTGCCAGCGCAGGGCCGGCGGATTCTGGTCGAGGATGGGCAGGCTTTGGGCGCCGGCCGTAACTACCGAGGCCAGACCGGCGGCAGCCAGCAGAAGAGTACGCATAGAATAGGGAGTGGGCGGCCTGCAAGAAACCTCAACCACAGCGAAAAGCCAACAGCGCCGGCCCGGCCCGCTCAGGCAGAGCGGCCAGACCGGCGCTGTTGGCGGGGCGGGCCGCTACAGACGCCGCGCTACTTGGTGAGCTTGATGGTGACGACGCGTGGGCCGCTCACGGTGAACTTGCACTCGTTGAAATCGGGCGGGGCCAGCGTGGGGCGCACGTTGTTGGAGAAGGCGAAGGGCTCGGTGGGAATGCCCACGAAGTTCTTGTCCAGCTTGTCGTTGTTGTTCATGTCCTGGGTGATGGCCACGGCCCACTCGCCGTTAGGCAGGTCTACGGGCAGCGTAATCTGGTTTTGGCCGGCCGGCAGCACCGCCTTTTTGAACACGTAGCCCTGAGGCTTGAGAAACTGGTCGCGCAGATTATAGAAGTACAGCTTCACTACCGACTGCGTGGAGGCCAGTGCCGAAACTACCACCGTAATGGAAGACGTTCCTGCCGGATTACCGGCCGAAACCGGAGCGGCAGCCAGCAAACTGCCGGCAGCAAACAGAAAAGCACGCGTCGAAACTATCATAGACCAGACAAAACATCAGTGGAACAATGCAGGCCCAACACGCAACACTTCCAAAAAAGTGCCTTCGCCGGCCTACTGGGCCGGCTGCGTGTAAGGGGCCATCAATATAGCCAGAAACCTTGGGGTTGCCTTGTGCTACCGGCCGGGTTTATCAGGTTCCGGCATGCGGGCCAGCACCACCTCAAACGTCAGTCCGAAATCGGCGCTGAGCAGGGCGCCGCGGCCGGTGGGTTGGGCCAGTAGCGGCAGCAGCAGGTGTAGTGCCTCCAACGCGGGAGCGCGCAGCTGCCGGGCTACGCGCTGGCTGCTGTGCAGGGCTTGTTCCGCTTCCACAGTCAGGGCAATGCTGCCGGTGGGCAGAGGCTGGTCGGGCTCGAGGCGGTGCCCGGTTACGGCATCGGTGAGGCGCTGCCCAAACAGCACGGAACTCACCAGCAGCGTGTCCAGCAGCTGTGCGGCGCGGCTTTCCGGCTCGGCCAGCATAGCCAGCAGCAAGTGCTCGGGCCCGACGTAGTCGTTCTGCAGGCGCAGGGCTTCTTCGCGGCTGCGCCGGATAACGTGCTGCAGGCTATCCGAAAACGGCAGCTCACGCCGGCTCTTCCACCACGAAAACATAGATTCGGTAAGGTTTTTGAACGAATAGTCGGCCTCTGCAGACCAGTTCGGCCAAGATACCGCGCGGCAGTTAGCCACACGGCCTGCCTGTCTTGATTTACCAATCTACTCTTCCTATTCTATGCCCCGTCTCTACAAGCCGCTGCTGTTGGCAGCCACTCTGCTGCTGGCCTCCGGCTGTGCGCGCCACACATACACGGCCACTATGCTGGAAGCTCCTGCCCTCACCGCGCACCGCACGGTGGCCATCATGCCGTTTGAAGTGGCCCTGGACCGCCTGCGCCTGCGCGACATCCGCTA